>JAMCVZ010000048.1 GCA_023476565.1 Nitrospirota bacterium | reverse complement strand
CATCGCAATCAGTTGTTCTTTCTTCGGCAGGGGGAACAGGCTGCGTAATGTGGTATGGTAACCCAGGCGGCCCATCAATACATTTTGGAGCACGGAATGCCGGCGGATCAGTTGATGCTGCTGAAATACCATGCCGGTGCGTCTCCGGTGCTCGTGCAGCAGCTTGCGGTCATGTAGTTCGCCCAGACCATCAACCGAGATCCGGCCTGCAGAAGGCTGATTAAGAAGGTTCAAGCACCGCAGCAGGGTGGATTTGCCCGCGCCCGACACCCCCAGCAGAACGGTAAACTGACCACGTGAAAAACTTACGGATGTGGGATGTAAGGCGGTGACCCCGTCCGGAAAGGTCATACGCACATTGTCCAAGCGAATCATATAATAGTCCTCCTGTGAGTTGGAATCTTTGATTATCTTATGTAATCAAAATCGAAAATTGATTATGTTTTATGAACATACCCAATTTTACTTTCTGCCTATTGCAAGAATATGACGTCCTTGTTAAGGTTTGATGAAATTTGGGTGGATTTGTGGGTTTTCAGCTTGTAGTGGTTCGCGCCGGGGACAGTCCCTGTTCTACGACTCCGCTTCGCTGCGTCCGTGGTAAACCACCTACTGTTGGTAAACAGGGACAGTCCCCTGAAATTTTCTAAGAAAAATTTTTCAGGACATAATAAAATAAGAAGTAATTATGGAAACGCTGCATGCATGCCTTGCTGCCTGCAGAAGATTAAGCTATGATCCCCTATAAAGATGATAATCCGACACAGGCGTTCCCCTTTATTACAATCGGGTTGATTGCAATAAACAGCCTGGTATTTATCTGGGAGCTCATAACACCCCTGGGGGGAGAGCAGATCGCTTTCCTCTACGGCGCTATTCCGAACAATATCATCACCTTTAAGGGGACGCAACCCATTCCCCCGGCGCTGAGCATCATTACCTCCATGTTCCTGCACGGGGGGCTCCTTCACATTGCAGGAAACATGCTTTACCTCTGGATCTTCGGCAACAATATTGAAGATTCGATCGGGCACGCCAGGTTCCTCTTCTTTTATCTCTTTTCCGGCATTGCGGCCGCCTATGGATATGCCCTTACGGATTCGCAATCCATGATTCCCATGATAGGCGCAAGCGGCGCTATCTCCGGAGTGCTGGGGGCGTACCTCTTGCTGTTTCCGCACGCAAAGGTCCATACCATTATTTTCTTCGGGATATTCTGGCAGCTAGTCAGGGTTCCGGCTGTCGTTGTTATCGGCTTCTGGATAGTAATACAAATTATCAACGGCATCCTTAGCGAAGGGGCCCTGCAACACGGGGGAGTCGCATGGTTCGCGCATGTCGGAGGATTTCTCGCGGGTCTGCTCACTATCAAATTATGGCTGCCTCGAAAAAAAATCAGATTTTAATGGAAAAATAGCAAAAAAGGGCGGAAATCGGCAATATCAGGTAATATTTGCTGGTATTTACCCTCACAAAACCTTGCTTCCGACCCGGTTTTCACGTTATATTAGCACTCAACCGATATGAGTGCTAATATATAACCACTAAATCAGCCGATCAGCCTGTAATTGATTTTCGATTCAGGGCTGGGGGCCAAAAATTCAAAGGAGGTATTCGGTATGAAGATTAAACCGCTCAAGGACAGGGTAGTTGTGAAGTATTCAGAAGAAGCAATAGAAAAGACCGCTGGTGGTCTTTACGTGCCTGATGTGGCGAAAGAGAAGCCGCAAAAGGGTACTGTAGAGGCAGTCGGATCCGAGGTGAAAGAGGTGAAGCCGGGGAACACAGTGCTTTTTGACAAGTACTCAGGTTCAAAGATCAAGCTCGACAGTGAAGAATATCTCATCGTTAAAGAAGAAGACCTGTTAGGAATAATCGAATAAAAAAAGGAGGATAGACACTATGGCAGCTAAACAGCTTTTATTTGATGAAGCAGCACGGCAAGCGATTTTAAGGGGTGTTACCGTTTTAACTGATGCAGTAAAGGCAACCCTGGGACCCAGGGGCAGGAACGTCATAATCGACAGGAAGTTCGGTGCTCCAAATATCACAAAGGACGGCGTAACCGTCGCGAAGGAAATCGAACTCAAAGAGCCTTATGAGAACATGGGCGCACAGCTTCTCAGAGAGGTGGCATCCAAAACCTCCGATGTAGCAGGTGATGGGACAACAACCGCAACCGTCCTTGCTTATGCAATCTACAAAGAGGGCATGAAGCATGTAACAGCCGGCGCCAACTCTATCGACCTGAAAAGGGGTATAGATAAGGCAGTGGAGACTGTTATTGCAGACTTGAAGAAAATGAGCAGGCCTGTTGCAGAGAAAAAAGAAATAGCACAGGTCGGAACCATTTCCGCCAACAATGACCCCTCGATAGGCGAGCTGATCGCCGAGGCGATGGACAAGGTCGGCAAAGACGGCGTAATCACTGTTGAAGAGGCAAAGAGCATGGCCACGACCCTGGATGTTGTTGAGGGTATGCAGTTCGACAGAGGCTACATATCCCCGTACTTCATTACAGACCCGGACAGGATGGAAGCCGTTCTTGACGATGCTTTCATACTCCTTCACGATAAAAAGATTTCGAGCATGAAGGACCTCCTCCCCGTACTCGAGCAGGTAGCCAAGATGGGCAGGCCGCTCCTCATCATTGCAGAGGAAGTCGAGGGTGAAGCGCTTGCAACACTCGTCGTGAACAAGCTGCGCGGCACACTCCAGGTTTGCGCGGTAAAGGCCCCGGGCTTCGGCGACAGGAGAAAGGCGATGCTTGAGGATATATCGATCCTCACAGGCGGAACCGTCATATCCGAAGATCTGGGACTCAAACTTGAGAATGTGAAAATCAATGACCTCGGAAGGGCGAGGAAAATAAACATCGATAAGGAGAACACTACAATAGTCGAAGGCGCTGGAGATGCCGCAGCGATTCAGGGCAGGGTAAAACAGATAAAGGCCCAGATAGATGAGACCACCTCCGATTATGACAGGGAAAAACTCCAGGAAAGGCTTGCGAAGCTGGTAGGCGGAGTTGCGGTTATCAATGTCGGCGCAGCAACCGAGTCTGAAATGAAGGAAAAGAAGGCAAGGGTTGAGGACGCGCTCCACGCTACAAGGGCTGCCGTTGAAGAGGGGATCGTCCCCGGCGGCGGTGTTGCACTCCTCAGGTGCATTAAATCCCTGGACAAATTAAAACTGGACCACGACCAGCAGCTCGGCGTGAACATAGTCAAAAAGGCTCTCGAGGAACCGATAAAGCAGATCATCCAGAATGCAGGAATCGAGAGCGCCATCATTGTTGAAAAGGTAAAAGATTCCAAGGACGCTAATTACGGATACGATGCCTACAAGGAAGATTTCACCGACATGCTGAAGGCCGGTATCATTGACCCCACAAAGGTCACCAGATCAGCCCTTCAGAATGCATCCTCCGTTGCGGGCCTGATGCTCACAACAGAGGTTATGATTACCGAACTGCCGGAAGATGAGAAGAAGATGCCCCCGATGCCGGGCGGCGGAATGGAAGGAATGTATTAAAAACCAGCTGACCGCAAGCAATGGTCAGCAGCCAATTGAACAGTGGGGCGGCTTCTTGAAGGGAGTCGCCCTTTTTGCTTTTGAATTCAAACTCTACAATGAAAAATGTAAAATCAAGGAGTTTAAAAATTCATAATTTTTAATTTTGCATTTTAACTTTTAAATTATTATCTGGTATCCTAAAATCATGACAATGAGAAATAACATGAGGTTGATACTGCCGGCGATTCTGCTGATTTTTGTCGCCTATGTAATCATGCAACTGTTTGTGCCTTCGAATATCGGCAGCAGCATACAGGTTGAAGTGGAAATCCCCCAGGGGGCAACGTACAAACAGGCAATCAATATCCTCTATACGAACAATCTGATACGCGACAAGAACCTGTTCATTGTCCTTGGAAAATTAACAGGGCTTGATAAGCGGATAAGATATGGCTATTACTCGTTCCTCGGCAAAATGAGTCCTTTCCAGGTTTTTAAGATATTGAAAAGCGGAAAGATTATCGAGTATGAGGTAACTGTTGTTGAAGGAGATACCCTTCTTGAGATAGGAAAGAAGCTTGCTGCCCTTAAGTTTACGAAAATCGATGACTTCAATGAACTCGTAAAGGACAGGGACTTTCTCCAGACCCTCGAGATTGATGCCCCGAATATTGAGGGGTATCTCTTCCCGCAGACATACAAGATACCGAAAGGCGCTCCCATTAAAAACGTATTGAGGCTCATGGTAGAAACACTGAGAGAGGAATATACCGATGAACTGAAGAAGCGTGCGGATAAGATGAAGTGGGATGAGAACAGGGTCTTAACACTGGCGTCTATTATTGAAAAAGAGGCGATAACCGATGAGGAGAGGCCGGTGATATCGGCTGTTTACCATAACAGGATCAAAAAAGGCATGCCTTTGCAGGCTGATCCTACGGCAATTTACGGCGTGAAGAGCTCAAAGGAGAGGATTACAATAAACGATCTGAAGAAGAAGACGGATTACAATACCTACGTTATAAAAGGCCTGCCGCCGGGGCCTATAGCCTCGCCGGGAATAAAATCAATAAAGGCCGCCCTTTATCCGGCAAGTGTGCCCTATCTTTATTTTGTTTCACAGGGGAATGGGACTCATTATTTTTCAAGAACATGGCCTGAACATGTTGCTGCCATTAAACGGCTCAGGGCTACTCAGAGCGGCTCCCGGTTCCAGTCTGAACCGGAGCCCTCTGCCGATCCCGCACCCCCCTCGAAGCCCGCTGTGTCAAAGAAAAAGGAAAGGAAAAAGAAGAGCCGTTGATTAAAAGAGAAAGAACCAGGGTAATACATGCAGGCAGTATTGCCGTCGGCGGCGGGAACCCCGTTTCTGTCCAGTCGATGACAAAGACCGATACGAGGGATGTGCGCGCAACCTCGGAGCAGATACTCCTCCTGGAGTCCGCGGGCTGCGAAATTATCAGACTCGCTGTGCCTGACATGGAGGCTGCTCAAGCCCTCGGCAGAATCAAAGAGGCGGTCCACATCCCGATCATTGCCGACATCCATTTTGACTGGAGGCTTGCCCTTGAGGCAATCAGGCAGGGGGTGGACGGTTTGCGGCTGAATCCGGGAAATATCGGGGCGGCATGGAAAGTTAAAGAAGTGGTGCTGTCAGCAAAGGAGCGGAACGTCCCGATACGGATAGGCGTTAACGCCGGCTCTCTCGAAAAAGACCTGCTCGAAAAATACAATCATCCTACCCCTGAAGCCCTTGTGGAGAGCGCGGAGAGGCACATCAGGATACTCGAGGATTTGGATTTCCGGACGATCAAGGTATCGCTTAAAGCATCAAACGTGGTCAAGACAGTCGATGCGTACAGACTGTTTTCCGGAAAATACGATTATCCCCTGCATATCGGTATATCTGAGGCGGGGCCTCTGTTCACCGGGATGATAAAGAGCTCCGTTGGCCTGGGTATCCTGCTCTCCGAGGGCATCGGAGATACGATGAGAGTGTCTCTGACGGCGGCGCCGGAGGAAGAGGTGAGGGTGGCATACGAAATCCTGAAATCACTGGGCTTGAGGAGGAGGGGGCCTGAAATAATATCCTGCCCAACATGCGGCAGATGTTGCATTGATCTGCGCCCCCTTGCTCAAAAAGTCGAGGATGCAATAAGGGACATTAAAGAGCCCATCAGCGTCGCTGTGATGGGATGCGTTGTGAACGGGCCCGGCGAAGCGAGGGAAGCGGATTTCGGCATCGCCGGCGGCAAAGGCATGGGGCTGGTCTTCAAAAAGGGAGAGGTTGTAAAGACAGTAAAAGAAGACGAGCTGCTTGACGCGCTGATGAAATTGATACGTGAGTAGAGGATGTGAGTAAGAGGATGGGGTCAGGTTTGCAAATGTGCAAATAAAATGGTATGATGGAACATGGCACGGCCACCTCGCATAGAGTTCCCCGGAGCGTTTTATCACATTATCGTCCGTGGGAATCAGAGACAGGACATTTTTCTCGACGATCAGGACAGGAGTGAGTATCTTACGCGAATACAGCGATACAGGAAAGAACGTGGGTTCATCCTTTATGCCTATGTTCTTATGACCAACCACGTTCATCTGCTGATAGAGACGCCGCTGACCCCGATCTCCCGCATCATGCAGCTTATCAGTCTCACCTATACGCAGTACTTCAACCGGAAGTACAACAAGGTGGGGCATCTTTTCCAAGGACGATACAAATCTCTCCTCTGCGACCGTGATGAATATCTGTTGAGCCTGGTACGGTACATACATCTGAATCCCGTGCGCGCGGATGTGGTGAAGGGACCCGGGGAGTACGGCTGGAGCAGCCATAACGACTATTTGAGGGGGAAATCTGATATAGTGCAGCCCGACAGAGTGTTGCGGCTTTTTTCTGAAAGAGTTTCTCGGGCGCGGAAACTTTATGAAGAATTCGTTAACGAGGCTATTGGAACAGGAAGGGACGAGGAACTGTATTCGGCGGTAGGACAGCAGATAGTAGGGGATGATACGTTTGTTGAGACAGTTGAAAAGAAGGTCGATGGGCACGGAGGTTCCTACAGGAGACCGCCTATGGTTAAAATATTAAGGGTGGTGGAGGAGATCACCGGCGTATCAGGGGATAAAATGATCTCCCTCAGCAGGGGAAAAGAGGCGGTATTTGCACGGAGCTTGTTGGCCGTTGCGGCGCGGGAGTACGGCTATCGGCTGGCAGACCTGCAGACGGTGCTCAAAAGGGATTACTCCGTGCTGTCAAAATTATCGCGTGCAGCGGTGGAGGAAGGTAAGAGAGAAAGGATAAAGGAGACTTTGAAAATACTAAATGCACATTTGCAAACCTGACCCCTTTCGGGATGAGAGGGAGATGATCACTCACGATTTTATAAGGGACGTGCGGATCAACCAGAACAGGGACGGCTACCGCTTTTCGGTGGATGCGCTCCTGCTCGCCTCGTTTGTCAAACTGCCGCGCGTGAAAAAGGTCGCCGATATCGGGGCCGGCTCCGGGATTATCGGACTCCTCCTTGCGAGGCAATATCCCAAAGCGGAGGTCGCCCTGATCGAGCTCCAGGAGAGCCTGGCAAAGCGTGCTGAGGAGAACATCGCCCTGAACGGGTTCGGCAGCCGGGTGCGGGTGATCAGGGCCGATATCAAGGCGATTAATGAAAGGATATTCGAAATCCATACACTACAGTCGGTAATGGGCAGGCGGCACTATATGCTCAACAATCCGTCTGATGAGTACGGAACGATGGTCGACAGTTTCGATCTCGTTGTCTCGAATCCCCCGTTCAGGAGGACGAAGACCGGGCTGCTCAGTCTCGGCGATGAGCGGGCGGTCGCGCGGCATGAGATCAAGCTCCCCCTGACCGAGCTGGCGCGCGCGGGGTCTCTCCTGCTCAGGCATCATGGAAGGTTCTGCATCATTCATCTGCCGGAGAGGCTGGCCGATATCGTGCGGGCGCTGAACAGCCACGCAATGGAGCCGAAGCGCCTGCGCTTTGTCCATTCATATCATTCGTCGGAGGCGAAGATGCTCTTGCTGGAGGCTGTCAAGGGAGGGCGCGGCGGCATGAAGATCGAAAGGCCGCTGGTCATCTACAACGGGGACGGGAGCTATACTGAAGAAATGAAGGAATATTATTCCTGCGAGGGGATTGAGCCCACCAGGTAGCTTGTCGTACAAAGGATTTCATCCGTTTCTTTCGGTTATAATAAAAAAACCCTTTTCAAGGATAGTAGTTATGCTTGCATACATTTTAAAACGCCTGGCCATGATGGTTCCCATGATCTTCGGGATAACCCTGATAACCTTTGTCGTAATCCATCTTGCCCCCGGAGGCCCGGTGGAGGTCGAGACCGAGATGTCGCTCAAGGCATCGGCGCAGGCCCGGGAAAACCTCAAGAGGCTGTATGGTCTCGACAGACCTCTGCATGTCCAATATTTCGACTGGCTCAAGCGGTTCGTGCATCTGGACTTCGGAACGTCGTTTGTCGACGGCAAGAAGGTTGTGGACAAGATAAAGGAGAGGATACCGATCACCCTGACGATCAATATCCTCTCTCTGCTGCTCATCATGGTCATTGCAATCCCGATAGGCGTGTTGTCGGCGACACGACAATATTCTCTATTTGATAAGCTTACCACGGTCTTTGTCTTTGTCGGGTTTTCGACGCCGACGTTCTGGCTTGCCTTGATCATGATGATCATTTTCGGAGTGACCCTCGGGCTGCTGCCCATCTCCGGCATACAGAGCATCGATATCTCAGGCATGGGTTTCTTCGGCAGGATAGCGGATTGGGCACGGCACCTCATACTGCCTGTAGGTCTGAGTGCCTTTGGCGGGCTTGCAGGGCTCAGCAGGTACAGCCGGTCGAGCATGCTTGAGGTTATCAGGCAGGATTACATAAGGACAGCGAAGGCCAAAGGGCTTAAGGAATCCGATGTAATAGTCCACCATGCTTTGAGGAACGCCCTTATGCCTATAGTGACCATACTCGGGCTTGCCGTTCCCGGACTTATCGGCGGGGCGGTGATCTTTGAGACTATCTTTGCCATTCCGGGTATGGGACAGCTCTTTTATCAGTCAACCATGTCGAGGGATTATCCTACTATCATGGGCATACTGGTCATCGGCGCCGTGCTGACCCTCATCGGCAACCTGATTGCCGATATATCGTATGCCATTGTGGATCCGAGAATACGAGTGAGGAAGTAAATGCTTAAAATTATCTGGAACAGGTTCAGGAAAAATCCATTATCGGTCATCGGGCTGGGCATTATCCTGGCGCTGGCGATTATTGCTGTAGGAGCGCCTCTTATTGCCCCTTATAAACCGACGGCCATCAATGTATATAATGTACTCTCAGCCCCGAGTTCTTCGCATCCTTTCGGAACCGATGAGCTCGGCAGGGACGTGCTCTCAAGAATGATATGGGGGAGCCGCGCATCGCTTAAAGTCGGCTTCCTGGCAGTCGGTATCGCGATTGCCATAGGGACGGCGCTGGGCTCCATAGCAGGCTTCTACGGCGGGAAGATAGATGCCGTGCTCATGAGATTCGTCGATATCATGCTTGCGTTCCCGACCTTTTTTCTGATACTTGCGGTAATTGCAATAGTCGAGCCGAGCATTTCAACCATAATGATCATTATCGGGCTTACAGGATGGATGGATGTCGCGCGCCTGGTGAGGGCCGAATTCCTTACCCTCAAGGAGCGGGACTTTGTCTCAGCGGCACGGGCGATCGGCGCAAGCGACTTCCGCCTCATATTCAGGCATGTTATCCCGAACGCCCTCTCCCCGGTCTTTGTCGCTGCGACCTTCGGCATTGCAGGGGCAATCCTTACCGAGTCGGGTCTGTCCTTTCTGGGACTCGGGGTGCAGCCGCCGGAGCCGAGCTGGGGGAATATCCTTACTTCGGGGAAAGATAATATAACCGTGGCGTGGTGGCTGTCGCTCTTCCCGGGTATTGCTATTTTGATCACTGTCCTCAGCTACAACCTCGTGGGAGAGGGCTTGAGAGACGCCCTTGACCCCAGACTCTGGTTTCATGAGCAGAAATAGAAGCTCTCAGAAGCGGAAATCCGGAAGGGGGAATTCAGTATAAAAGAGCAAAACTCAGAAAGCGCTCAGGGATTGCCGGGGCCCGATGTTTCCGGGCTGAAATCCTTAACAGGCAAATGCCCTGATCCTGAGCGGGCTTACAAGAACATCGAAGCCTTTTTATCCGGGAACCCTGATTACGCAGAAAGGCTGATCAGCAGTTCCCCGCAGATCGCCACGCTCTTTTCATACAGCCAGTTCCTTGCAAACTACTGTATCCGGAAACCGGACACCCTGTTCGACGCTCTGGGCGGACTGGACAGCGCATTTGAGACCGGGCAGCTCAGAGGCGAGTTGAAAGAAGCGCTCTCTTTCTGCGGCTCCATAAACGACGGCTTGAGGGCGGTCCGCATCTTCAAGAAAGATAAATTGCTGGTTGTCACGCTAAAAGATATTCTCAAACATGCAGGACTTCAGGAAGTTATGCCGGACCTCAGTACACTTGCCGATGCGATTCTGTCCGAATCGCTGCATTTTGTGGAATCCTTTCTCATCCAGAGGTATGGAGCGCCCGGGGACAACCCCCTTGTTGTAATCGGCCTCGGCAAACTGGGCGCCCAGGAGCTTAATTACAGTTCCGACGTGGACATAATCTTTGCGTACAGGGATGAGGGAGAGACGTCCGGCATATCAACCATTCAGGGGGTGACCAGGAACAAGGTAACAGCATTCGAGTATTACACGAAATTTGTAGAAGAGTACAATCGATTCCTTTCAGCCAATACCGAGGACGGTTTTGTCTACAGGGTGGATTTGAGGCTGAGGCCCCAGGGGCAGCGGGGGGGGCTTGCCCTGTCCCTCAGGGGCTACGAGGAATATTATGAGTCCTGGGGACAGCTCTGGGAAAGGGCTGCATTGCTCAGGACAAGGCCGGTCGCCGGGGACACGGACCTTGGAAATGAATTTCTTGAAGTGATTAAACCGTTTGTTTACAGGAAATACCTTGATTTCCAGGCTATCGATGAAATCAGGCGTATGAAATCACAGGTCGAGCAGATAAAATCAGGGACGCTGAGCAAGGATATAAAGCGCGGTTACGGCGGCATAAGAGAAATAGAGTTTTTCATCCAGATATTTCAATTGATTTACGGGGGGAAAGAGCCGCTCCTGAGAGAAAGGAGCACCCTGAAAGCGCTGCACAGGCTCTTGCAAAAGGGGCTTATAGGCCACGATGATTTCCTTCACCTGTCCGACAATTATGTTTTCCTCAGGACCCTTGAACACAGGCTCCAGCAGGTGAATGATATTCAAACCCATACCCTCCCATCCGGTGACAGGGAGCTCGATATCCTCGGCAGGAAGATGGAATTTACCGACAGGACGGACTTCCTGCCGGAGCTCGATAGAAGGAGGCACAGGGTAAGGGCCGTCTATGATTCGCTTCTCGAAGTGCGGGGCCGGAAACCGGAAGATACGGCGGGTGCACCTGATGGGCTGTTAAATAATATCTTCTGGGAGATGGAAACACCTGTCGAACATCTCCTTGCGGAGGAACTCTCAAAGACACATATCAGGGATGTCGACAGGGCGATACGCCATCTTGTAAAAATAAGGAATACCATATACTCTTTTCAGACCATAAGGGGAAGGAGACTGCTTGAGCAAATTCTCCCCCGGTTTATCGACGAGGCATTAAAAGGCTCCGGCCCTGATCTCGCTCTCCTCCACCTCGTCGACTTCTCGGCGCTTATGGCGGCCAAAGAATCATACCTCGAGATCATTTCCCAGCGGCATGAGATAATTGCAACACTCAATTTCATACTCTCCAACAGCGAGTATCTCTCAAGGATACTCATGAGCAATCCCGAATACATGGAATCTCTCGTTGAGGGTGAAACAAGGAAGAAGCCTCTGAAAAAGCTGAATGGTGAGCTGAAAGTGCTGATCGATATGCACGGAGAGTCCACTGCCGTAAGGCTGTTCAGGAGGTTTGAAGAAATAAGGCTGGGAATCCTGTTCCTGAACAGGACTATAGGTGTGGTAGAGCTTACCAATGCGCTCAGCAAGGTTGCCGAGGCTGTCCTTTTATCGCTTATGCGCGGGCAAGAGGCAGGGAGCAAGGGGCATGATAATCCCCCCTCGCACCCCTTGAGAAAAGGGGGAAATCGGGGGGATTTGAGTCCGAATCTTGCTGCCGTCGGTTTCGGAAAGCTGGGCGGCAGGGAGATTACTTTTAATTCAGACCTGGATCTGGTATTCATGACATCAGGTGAGCCGACAGCCGAAGACGTAAAGGCTGCGGAAAGATTGCTCAAGGCATCCATGTCGTATACAAAGGACGGGATCGCATATAAAATGGATACCCGTTTGAGACCCGAAGGGAGTAAAGGTCCACTTGTGAGCTCGATAAAAGGCATTGACGAATATTACACAAAATATGCGCAGGCATGGGAACTGCAGGCCTTGCTAAAGGCAAGACCGGTATCTGACGATAAAGTGATATGTAAGTGTTTTATGAAGATACGGGAAAGAGTTTTAACCGGGCGCGGCAAGGAGTTGAGCGCCACGGATATAAAGAGGATGAGGGAGAGGATTCACAAGGAGCTATCGAAAGACAGTAAAGAGCTGTCGTCATCAGGCAACAAACTGAAAAACAGGGATTCATTTCAGAGCGCCCGCTCAACGGTCCTGCCTTTTGATATAAAACTCGGCTCCGGCGGCCTCGAGGAATTGGAGTTCCTGGTCCAGTACCTCCAGATTAAAAACTGCCATAATAACCCGCAGTTGCTCGTACAGGGTACGCTTACGGCGATAAATCGCCTGAGCAAGACGGGCATTTTAAAAGACGGTGATGCGCATGCGCTCAAGGATACATATATTTTTTACAGGAACATAGAGACTATTCTGAGATTGAGGAACGAGCCCCTTCTGAAAGAGGCCGGCGACTCTTTGCAGAGCATGACGGATATCATGGATGTGGATAGAGAAAAGATATTAAATGTCCTGAGCGGAACAAGACGGGAGATCAGAGATTTCTGGGAACGGTTGATCCCTTAAATAAAAAAATAAATAGGGCTACTAAAGCAACGCTATTTTAAAGGGAGGTAAATTTCTGTGAGTATCAAGAGACTGTTATTTGTCGTAGGGATTGCAAATGCGGCTGTCTTGGGTGTTATCCTTGTCCTCTTCATTATGCATAACGGAAAAGTTAAGGCGAGGACGGAAAAGATGATAAACCTTGACCAGGCATTGTTGTTGGATTTGAACGATATGTATGCCTATGGACTGCAGGCGGGGCAGGCAACGAGGAACATCCTGATTAGCCAGGGAGATGAAAAGGCGAAGGGCAACTACAAAGAGGCGCATGAACTCTTTATGAAGGCCAACGACGAGGCCCTCAGGCTGTCCTCTCTTCTCGCTGCAGGGAAAATGCCGGAGCTATTGGGAAAGGTCAAAACCTTGTGGGAAGAAGACCACAGGCTGAAAACAGAAGTGCAGGAGCTTGCAAGCTCGGGCAAAAGCGCAGAGGCCAAAGCGTTATTGACCCAGAAAGAGACTGCAAAATGGAGGGAGATCAGGTCATTGCTCCTGGAAATGGTGAAGGAACAAAAGGGTAGATTCAAAGAGCAATTTAAAGAGGATGAGCAGGCGATGAAAAACGGCACAATCTTGCTCATAGGGATTAGCGTATTGTCTTTAGTGGGCTTTTCAGCCTTTCTCTTCTTTATCAATAAAACTATGCAAAAAAACATGGCGCATGCGCTTGAGTGTTTCAACACGCTCGAGAGGGGTGAGCTTAAGGAGGAATGCAAAATCACCGATAACAATAATTTCCTGAAGGATGTCTACAACAGGATACTCATGACCCTCAGGGAAACCGTCATAAACATCAGCAATGTTGCAAGAGGGGTTGCACAGGATGTAAACTCGCTTGCAACCAACGTGAACAATATAGACTCCGGGGCGAAGGACCAGCTCTCTCAGATTGATCATGTTGCATCCGCCACTGCCGAAATGTCGCAGACGATCATCGATGTGGCGAAAAACGCATCATATGCGTCCGAGATGGCGAAAGGCGCAACCGGTATTGCAGAAAAAGGCAAGGATACCGTGAGGAAGGCAGTTGACGCTATCATCGGCATTTCCGAGTCGGTAAGGTCATCCTCGCTCACTATCGAGGAGCTTGGCAGAAGCTCGCAAGAGATCGGAGAGATTGTCGCTGTCATAAACGATATAGCCGACCAGACGAATCTCCTGGCACTGAATGCCGCTATAGAAGCGGCGAGGGCCGGGGAGCAGGGCAGAGGGTTTGCAGTAGTGGCGGATGAGGTAAGAAAGCTCGCCGAGAGGACATCCAAAGCAACAGGAGAGATAGCGGAAAAGATAAAGGGAATCCAGGTCCAGTCAGCGGCTTCTGTCGAGGCTATGGGCAAGAGCACCAAAGACGCGGAGGGCGGAGTGAGCCTGGCCGAAGGGGCTGCCGGGGCGCTTGATGAGATAGTCGGGGCAACGCAAAAGGCTATGGATATGATACAGCGGATCGCTGCGGCTACGGAAGAGCAGTCGTCGGCATCTGAAGAGATCGCCCGGAATATGGAGAATATAACAGGTCACTTGAACAGCACCATAAAGATGATCGGTGATGCGCGACAGATTATGGATAAGCTCCATGCCCAGGGAAAGAGTCTGGATCAGAGTATAAGCTGGTTTAAGGTTTAAGCTGCAGAAATAGAATACATTTTATTGGGAGGTGTCATATGGGTGCTTTGGTAGCAACAGCGGGTCCGCAGGAGGGTACGAAGCAGTTGGGAGTGAGCGGCGAAATATTGCAGCTTGTAACTTTTACTCTCGGTAATGAGGAATATGCGGTTGATATCCTGAGAGTTCAGGAAATAAACAGGATGAAGGAGATTACGAGGGTGCCGAACTCTCCGGCTTATGTCGAGGGGGTGATAAACCTCAGGGGTAAAGTCATCCCTGTGGTGAGCCTCAGGAAAAAATTCGGACTTGCTGAAAGAGAAAATGACGAGCAATCGAGAATAATGATAATGGATATACAGGGCATCACCATGGGACTCGTGGTGGATGCGGTATCCGAGGTGCTGAGGATACCGGCAAGCACGGTTGAACCTACCCCTCCGATGGCGTCGAACATAAGCACCGAGTTCATAAAAGGCATTGCAAAAATGGAGGACAGGCTCATAATACTCCTCGATATGGACCGGCTGATAGGGAAGCCTGAGGAAACTGCAATGATCGAGACCGCGACAAAAAAGGCTATCGCATAGGATAGCGCGAACGGAGGGGAAATGAGAATTATCGACCAGTTGAGGGGCATAGTTGCTGTACTTTTGATTTTCGCTGTAATCAATACGGTATCGGCTTTCTGGCAGTTGCATAAGATGTCCGAGGACGGGAATGTCGTCGACTTTGCCGGAAGGCAGAGGGCCGTCTCCCAGCGGCTAACCAAGATGATTTTCGCAAAACAGCAGGGGTCTTATGACGGCGCAAAGATTCAAGAGTTGATACAAACGCTGGACAGGATTATCAATGGGCTGGTAAACGGTGATGCTGAGTGGAAACTGCCGAAGGCTACCAATGAAAAATTCATCGGTAAAATGAAAGAGGTAAAAGATGCGTGGGTGGAGTTTAAGAATACCATCGACAGGGCCGACAAAGATTCAGGAATTTTGAAAGAACTCTTCGAAGATAGTGAAAATTTTTTAAAAATAGCCAATGAATCGACAATCCTTGCAGCGGCAGTATCGGAAAATAAGGTGGTGACCCTTAAAGCAATTCAGATAGCCTTACTCGTATTAAACCTTTTTATCCTTGCCGCCGTATGGATAATAAGCCAGAAGAAGATAGCACGTCCGCTCTCCGATTTGACCGCTAAGGTCGATAATATAGCCAATGGAGATTTGAGGGTGACTATCGAATATGACAGCAAGGATGAGATAGGTGTGCTGGCCCGGGACATGAACAAGATGCTCCGGTCGTTCAATGCCATGATAGGCGGTATCCTTGCAGGTGCGAATAATGTGGTATCTACCGTTGATATATTGAGGGCCCGGGCGGAAAAGACAACAGAGGGCGCGAAAGATCAATCAGGGCAGGCATCGCAGATAGCGACCGCGGCGGAGGAGATGAGCCAGACGATAACGGACATAGCGAAGAACGCTTCGGTAGCATCCGAGACGTCCTCCGAGGCGATGAAGACGGCGGCCAGGGGCAAAGAGATCTCGGATGGAGCAATTACCACGACAAATAAAGTCTACACCTCCACGGTAGAGCTCGCCACCATGGTCGAGAAACTCAACGGCAGGGTGGGGGAGATAGGCAACATAGTCACCGTCATAAAAGATATAGCCGACCAGACCAACCTGCTTGCCCTGAATGCGGCTATCGAGGCGGCCCGCGCAGGGGAGCAGGGAAGAGGGTTTGCGGTCGTCGCCGATGAGGTAAGGAAGCTCGCTGAGCGGACGATCAAGGCTACTGCCGAGATCTCGGACAAGATCGGGGCGGTGCAGGCCGAATCAGAGCAGACCACGAAATCCATGGCCGAGGCCTCGGAGGGGGTTACGTATGTAACTGAATACATCAAAGAGGTGGGCGTCTCTCTCTCGAGTATCGTTGAGGCAGTGCAGAGGGTCCGCGATCAGATCACCCAGATAGCGACTGCGGTGGACGAGCAGTCTGCAGCATCCGAAGAGGTCGCAAATAATATTGAGAAGACCTCGTCCATAGCAAAGGAAATGGAGACCATGTCCGGAGAGGTCATGCATGAGGTGAACAGCCTTACAAGGATAGCGGGAGACCTGAGGAATTCAACCTCAGGGTTCAAGACAGCAGGTTAAAAGATAAAGAGCGGTTTTGAAAAAGAAGAAGGGGGACCGATGCGGGTCCCCCCTTCTTTCTGCAATCTAACGGTGCTGTTTTTAAATATCGTAATACAGGAAGAACTCATAGGGATGCGGCCTTAACCTCAGGGCATCCACTTCTTTTGATCTCTTGTAGCTTATCCATGTTTCGATAACATCCCCGGTAAAGACATTGCCTTTCATCAGGAATTCGTGATCTTCTTCGAGATAATTGAGTGCATCTTCAAGGGTCCCCGGCATGGTCGGGACCGATACAAGCTCCTCGGGACCGAGCTCGTAAATATCCTTGTCGAGGGGCTCGCCCGGATGGATCTTGTTCTCTATACCGTCAAGTCCGGCCATCAGCATGGCTGAGAAGGCAAGATACGTATTGCAGGAAGGATCAGGGAACCTGACCTCGATCCTCTTGGTCTTCGGGTTTGCGGAGTAGGTCGGGATCCTTATGGATGCCGAACGGTTTCTCGCTGAGTATGCGAGGTTGACCGGCGCCTCAAAGCCCGGGGTCAATCTCTTGTAGGAATTCGTAGTCGGGTTGGTGAGCGCGGCCAGGGCCTTCGCATGCTTCAGGACCCCGCCGATGTAGTAAAGGGCCATTTCGCTCAAACCTGCATAGCCGTTTCCTGCGAACATCGGCTTGCCGCCTTTCCATATGCTCTGGTGGCAGTGCATGCCTGAGCCGTTATCGGCGAAGAGCGGTTTCGGCATGAAGGTCGCTGTTTTGCCGTGCCTTCTCGCAACGTTTTTGACTATGTATTTGAAGAGCATATTCTTGTCAGCCATTTTGACCAGTGAATCAAATCTCATATCGATTTCGGCCTGTCCTGCTGTCGCAACCTCATGGTGCTCTCTTTCAACGTAGATGCCGCACTTCAGCATCTCCATGACCATCTCTGTCCTGAGGTTCACCTGGCTGTCTGTAGGCGGCACAGGGAAGTAGCCTTCCTTATGCCTCGGCTTATAGCCGAGGTTCGGCTTCTCATCGCGGCCTGAATTCCAGATGCCCTCAACGGAATCAATGAAGTAGTATCCGCTGTGTGAATTCTGGTCGAACATGATATCGTCGAAGATAAAGAACTCTGCTTCAGGACCGAAATAAGCCGTATCGCCCAGGCCTGTGGATTTGAGATAGCCCTCTGCTTTCTGTGCGATATATCTCGGGTCCCTGGTATAGAATTCTTTTGTAATAGGGTCGACAATATTACAGATCAGGCTTATTGTCGGGTACTCCATGAAAGGGTCCATGAAGGCTGTAGTCGGGTCGGGGATAATCAACATATCAGAGGTGTTGATCGCCTGCCATCCCCTGATGGAAGAGCCGTCAAAACCGAGCCCTTCTTCGAATATCTCTTCTTTCAATTCTGCTACCGGTACTGCGAAATGCTGCCAGATTCCGGGAAAATCAAGGAATTTGAAATTGGCCATAACAGCCTTGTTTTCCTGGGCCATCTTGATTACGTCTTTTGGTGTCATGTTTCCTCCTTAAATTAGTTATGAGTGATGCGTAATGCGTGACGGGTTTTTTTATTTTAACTCATTACCCATTACGGATAACGCATTACGGTCGTTATACTGCGGATTCGCCGCGTTCGCCTGTTCTGATCCTTATAACGTCCTCTATGGTGTAGACGAATATCTTGCCATCACCGATTTTCCCTGTTTTTGCCGATTTCTCTATGGCGCTCACGACTTTCGGCGTGAGGGCGTCCGATGTGACTATCTCGATTTTTATCTTGGGTATGAAATCGACAACATACTCTGCCCCCCGGTATAGTTCCGTATGCCCTTTCTGCCTTCCGAACCCTTTTACCTCCGTTACCGTCATGCCCTGAATCCCGATCTCGTTCAAGGCATCCTTTACCTCGTCAAGCTTGAAGGGCTTGATTATCGCCTCGATTTTCTTCATGTCTCACCTCCGTTCTTAAAATCCTAAATCCTAATATCTAAATCCTAAACAAATTCAAAACTCAAAATGCAAAAGTTCCAAACAGAGTGTTTTATATCCTTATGTTTAGGATTTAGAGCTTCGAATTCAGTGCTTGCTTTTTAAAGAATACTTCATAAAAATTATTTGCCCTTGCATTGTACACTTCGTACAATTTCTCCGTATCCGTCTTCACCCTGTCCATATCGATATCCTCATCCTTCAGCCAATCATAGACCATATTCTTCCTCACTTCAATATGGAACTGAAAGGCGTATGCGCGGGAGCCGTACCTGAAAGCCTGATTCGGGAAGAGCTCGGAGCCGGCAAGCCTTACCGCACCACTGGGGATATCGAAGGTCTCTCCGTGCCAGTGAAATACCTTGAACTTTCTCCACAGGTCGCCTGCCTGGGGGTGGGCGGCAAGCTTCCTCATCAGCGCATCCCTCAACCCGTCCTCTGTAAGCTCTATATCGTACCAGCCGATCTCTTTTCCGTCGCCCTTGTAAACCCTTGACCCAAGGGCCTTTGCCATTATCTGCGCACCGAGGCAAACGCCGAGGACGCTCTTGCCTTGAGCGGTGAAATCCCTGACAAGCGCTTCCTCTGCCGTTATATAAGGATAGATCTCAGCTTCATTTACACTCATGGGGCCGCCCATCATGATGAGCGTGTTGAAGACATCGGTATCCGGAAGGATTTCGCCTCCGGGCAGGTCTACGATAGTGAAGGGGATATCCTTTTCATTAAGGAAATCCTCGATGGTCCCCGGGCCTTCTGCTGCTGCATTTTTACATATTAACACAGACATACGCACTCGATAACTGCAAGTGCCGTACCAGAGATGCCATTATTGAAAAATAATGGTTTTCCCGGCAGGATGATCAGAACCATGCATAAAAAAGAGGCAGGCGATGCCTTAATATCAGGCATTTTGGCGTGGGGACCGTCCCTATTTACGGACGAAGTCGTAGACATAATGTATTTAACCTGTCCAACCTTAAGCGACGTGGGTTAAGCTAATAAAGCTCAGCTCAGAGCCACAATTAAGGAGGACAGGTTATGGGAAATTATAGCAAACATGTAGGACTGG
>JAMCVZ010000023.1 GCA_023476565.1 Nitrospirota bacterium | reverse complement strand
ATCGCTATGTCGGGAACAATATGCCTGCGATCCGGGAGGCAATGGGGAAAACATTCATGGTACGATAAAGAATCGCGTGTGGTTAGATTCCAAAATCTCTGATATAATAGACTAAAATAATCGAGGGGGTTTTATGAAGATTACTATCGAAATAGAGAACGATGAAGATATAAAGAAAGTTGAGAGGTTTATTAAAAATTTAAAGCCCTCTGCTTTACAGATGAAGCGCTCCGGCAGATCAGCAAAAATTAAGAAATTCCTTGATTTCATACGTCGGCATCCTATAGCCGTTAATAAGGTCGTAATCCCTGATAGGGAAGAAAGAAATGCCAGATAGAAAGTTCTTTGATACGAATTTGTGGATTTATCTGTTTCTGAATTCAAAAAACCCTCAAGACATAAAAAGAAAGGAGAGAGTTAAGCTCCTTCTAACAGGGCATACGGATATTGTGGTTTCTACGCAGGTGCTTAATGAACTTGCCAATGTGCTGATCAAAAAATATAAGTTAAAGGCAGATGCCGTAAAAGAGCATCTGGAGCACATGCTTGATATCGTCGAGGTTGATACCCTTACCGAAAATAATACGTTTACTGCTTTATCTTTATTGAACAAATATAACCTGTCCTTTTATGATGCTGTTATTGTATCCTCTGCGCTTCAGGCAGATTGCAGTGTTGTCTTCTCTGAAGATTTGCAATCCAACCAGGATATAGAAGGCAAACTCAAAATAGTGAACCCCTTTGCATCATAAATGATGAAGGTTATTATCCGTTGTAGAAAAAAATTAGGCATACAAAAAAGGGATTCCAAAATCTCTGATATAATAGGCTAAATGGAAGGAGGGGAACGTGATACCTATTGAATTTGATGTAATTGTTTTCAGGGAAAATGAAACGTATGTGGCCTATTGCCCTGAGCTTGATATCTCAAGCTGCGGCAAGTCGGTTGAAAATGCCAAAGAGATGCTTAAAACGGCTGTCAGGCTGTTCATAGAAGAAGCGGAAAAAATGGGTACGCTTGAAGATATACTTGAAGAGTCAAACTACAAAAAAGATGAAAGCGGTAAATGGCTCCCTCCAAAACTTATTGCAACGGAACTGCTAAGCATATAGTGCATGCCTAAAATAGTTCCTATCCCTGCAAGCAGATTACGAAGGGTTTTTGAACAAGCCGGGTTTGAATGCGTAAGAACTGAAGGCGATCACTATGTTTATACGAAACCCGGAATACCGAGACCGGTTGTTATTCCGAATTGGCCTGAAGTCCCGGTGTTTATCATCAAAAATAATCTGAGAACTGCAAATATGAGCAGGGAAGAATATTTTGAGCTTTTAAAGAAGGGTTAGGTGAACAAAATCCATATCATAACGCTTGGATGCCCGAAAAATACCGCCGATTCCGGCCACCTTTCGGATGACTTCCTGTCCGAAGGGTTCGTGAGCGCAACTGATGCGGAGAGTGCGGACATCATTCTCGTCAACACCTGCGGGTTCATACGGGACGCCAAGGAGGAGTCGATCGAGGAAATCCTCAGGCTCGCGAAGATAAAGAAAATTCAAAATTCAAAATTCAAAATTCAAAATGATAAGAAACTGCTGGTGTTCGGGTGTCTTGCCCAGAGATACCGTGATGAGCTCCTGAAAGAGATACCCGAAATCGACGGACTCTGGGGAGTGGGGGCGGACGCCGAGATCATCAAATACTGCAAAGGGCTAAAAGGGTCAAGGGTCAGGCGTCAAGCGTCAGGCGCCAAAAGAGGGGGAGAAAATGAACTTGTCCCTTCCTCTTACGCGTACCTGAAGATCGCCGAGGGGTGCGATAAGAAATGCACGTTCTGTGTCATCCCTTCGATAAGGGGAAATTTCAGGAGCATGCCGTCTGAAAAAATCCTGAAGGAGGCCGAAGGATATGTGCGCAAGGGCGTCAGGGAACTGATCCTCGTGGCACAGGACATTACCAATTACGGTAAAGAGGCTGACGGCTACAATCTGGTATCATTGCTGAAAGACATGACATCCATCAGCGGAGATTTCCATATAAGGCTCCTGTATCTGTACCCGACGGCGCTAAATGATGAACTGCTCGAGTGCATAGCCGCCGGGGATAAGATATACAAATATATCGATATCCCGCTGCAGCATTCCGAAGACAGGCTGCTCAGGCTCATGGGGAGAAGGGGCTCCCGCAGGGAATATATCAAACTGCTGAGGACCGTCAGGCGCAGGATCCCCCAAATCGCGCTCAGGACCACATTTATCGTGGGTTTCCCGACCGAGACAGAGGAGGATTTCAACGGTCTTGCCGATTTCATCGAGGAGATACGGTTTGACCGGCTCGGTGTATTCAAATTCTCGAAAGAGGAAGGGACTCCGTCCGCAAAACTTAAAGGGCAGGTGCCGGAAAAGGTAAAGGACAGGCGGCTCGATGAGATCATGAGGCGCCAGGCCCTTATCTCGCTCGAAAAGAACAGGGAGTTGATCGGCAGGCGGTATAGCGCGCTTGTCGATGAAATAGACGGAAATCTGGTTATCGCGCGGCTTTATTCCCATGCGCCGGAGATCGACGGAGTCGTGATAATAGAAAGTAACAATGAAGACGGTAACTCGGCACTGCCTTTGAAGGCGGGCGATGCCGTCACCGTTGAAATTATTGGTGCGTACGATTATGATGTCAAAGGCAGATTGGTCGATGATAACAGCGTGCAGGAAAGACTATAAATCATAAATGAAAAAGATTCCGTATCTCCACATCCTCCTGTTTGTTGCCACTTTTGCAACGACCCTTGCCGCCGGCGCGCTCCAGCAGGGGATCAACATATTCAAGGAGCCTGGCAGGATAGGGGAGGGCCTGCCTTTTGCAGGCACGTTAATGACCATACTCCTGTTCCACGAGCTGTCCCATTATATTGCTTCAAAAAAGCACCACATGGAGGCGACTCTCCCGTACTTCATCCCCTCCCCGACGCTCATCGGCACCTTCGGCGCGTTTATTAAAATGAAGTCCCCCATAGTGACGAGACGGGCGCTTATCGATGTCGGGGCATCGGGGCCGATATCGGGTTTTATAATTTCCGTTATAGCCTGCATCATCGGGCTCAGCATGTCTAAAGTTATTCCTATGCCCACAAACGTTGAAGGCACACTGAGCCTGGGTGATTCCATCCTGTTTTCGTTTCTATCGAAGGTGGTACTGGGAATTACTCCCGACCGCTATGATGTCCTCCTCCATCCCGTGGCCTTTGCAGGATGGATCGGGCTTTTTGTCACGTCCCTGAACCTCATACCCATAGGCCAGCTCGACGGCGGGCATATTGCTTATGCCATTCTCGGGGAGAGGCACAGGTATGTATCCATGCTCCTTGTTTTTGTCCTTGCGTTTCTGGGTATCTCCGCGGCCCTGGGAAATTCCGGGTGGGAAGGGTGGCTTGTGTGGGCCGTATTGATGCTCATCCTGGGCATCAAACATCCGCCGGTGCTTTACTGGGAGGTCCCCCTTGATCCGAAGAGGAGATTGATCGGGTTCATTTCTTTGGTCATTTTTGTAATCACCTTCATTCCATCGCCGTTTAAACTGATACCATGAGCGCCGGGGAAATCCTGATTGTCGATGATGAAAAAAAGGTGAGGGGCATCCTCAGCGAGATACTCCAAACCAACGGGTTCCTCCCCTTGGAGGCTGACGGAGACAGTCGGGCCCCGGATATTCTCAACAAGGAGTACGGCATCAATTTCGAAGGACGAAATCCCCAATAACTCTGGAATCCATTCCATAATAGGGTATTTTTTCCAGATATCCTTTAATCCTTCAAAAAAAAATATCTTTTGGAATCAAAGCACACGCCCTGGCATCTCTTTTGATATATACCTGCCGTACGGTTTTCAATCTCTCAAACGGGAACTCACAAAAATACCGTTGTTTCACAGAAAAGAGCAGGAACTTTAAATTCCAATAAATACAGATGAACTGCCTCTGGAGGGAAGATTGTGTATCGGCAGCATAAGGCAAACAGCGGCGGTGGCGGCTGGATTGTGAAACCCTTTATCCCTGAACAACTGATAGACCTTGTAAAAAAATTCGCCCGGTGATGAGAAGTCTTGAGGACTCGATAATCGAGCGGTAACGGGAGATAACCATGGTTGATTTCAAAAAAATTTACGTTATCTTCATTGATGAGGCAATGGAAAGGCTGGCGGATCTCGAGGGCGGACTTCTGCAATTGGAGAAGTTCCCGCAGGACAAAGAGCTGATCAACACTATTTTCAGGGCCGCGCATACCATCAAGGGCTCAAGCGGAGGTATAGGATTAAAAGATATCTCACGGTTTACCCACCATATGGAAGAGATTCTGGAACTTTTGCGCCAGGGCAGGATAGCCCCAGGCAAGGAACTTATCACCACCCTCCTCGACGCGGTTGACCGCATAAAGGAAATGGTCGAGTCCGTATCGTCGGGTGCAGCCTTCGATTTTTCAAAGTGCGGTGACCTGATAGAGCGCATGGAGGCCATGAAAGGGGGGTCGGGAAAAAGCGTTTGCACCGGCGCGGCTCAGACGGGCAGCAAGGCCGGGTCTGCACGGAACGCGGGTTCCAGGCCCGGTGGCGGGGGGCGGGAGTCATTATTCAGGATAATTTTCTCCCCCGCTCCCGACCTTTTCAGGAGGGGAATAGATCCATCGATGTTTCTGGATGACCTGAAGGGCATGGGCGAGATTGCGGGTATCAGGGTAAATACGGACACTGTGCCCATAATCTCGGAACTGGATGTCGAGACGTTATACATGAAGTGGGATATTCTTTTCAGGACGGACAAAGATGAGGATGAAATCAGGAAGACTTTCGAGTTTGTCGAGGATGGGAGCGACATAAAAATATTCCCTGTTACGGACTCCGGAAGCAGTACGCCCCTCATAGGACAGATACTGATGGAGGAAGGGAAAGTAAAGCCTGAGGATATCGAAGAGGCATTGAAGAGCCAGAAGAGGCTGGGCGAAATCCTTGTCGAGCAGGGCAAGGCTACTGAGAGGGATGTTGAGAGGGCGGTTGAGAAACAGATTGCCAGGAAAAGCGAACTGTTTAAAAGTTCGGTAACCTCGACAATAAGGGTTGACCTCGGAAAGCTCGATCACCTCATCAATACCGTAGGCGAGATGGTGATAATCAACTCAATGCTCCAGCAGGCGTTGAAAGACAGTAACGAGTTGAAGGATAAAAAAGAATCCGGGAACCCGTCATTGGACGTAGGTGTTGTTTTCTCGCAGCTTCAGAGGATCGGGAAGGAGATACAGGAAAGCGCGATGTCCCTGAGGATGATGCCTGTCGGGGAAGTCTTCCAGCGGTTCACGAGGCTTGTGAGGGAACTTTCAGCGAGTGAAAACAAAAAGATCGAGTTGGTCATAACCGGGGAAGAAACCGAGCTCGACAAGGGGGTGCTTGAGAAGATAGCGGATCCTCTTGTGCATCTCATACGAAATTCTATCGACCACGGTATTGAGGCCCCGGGGGAAAGAGTAGCAAAGGGAAAACCGGAAAAGGGTACTATCTACCTCAGCGCCTGCCAGTCGGGAGATTCAGTAAATATAGAGGTAGAAGACGACGGGAGGGGGCTGAGCAAAGAAAGGATTTTGGAGAAAGCTGTTTCAAACGGAGTGGTCAAGGGCGCCGACGGGCTTACCGACGACCAGGCATACAGCCTGATTTTTTTGCCCGGTTTTTCGACTGCCGAACGGGTGACCGATGTCTCCGGCAGGGGGGTCGGTATGGATGTGGTGAAGAGGAACATAGAATCCCTCAACGGCAGGGTTGCCGTCCGTACTAAAACCGGCACAGGGACGAAGATAACGATTACACTGCCGCTGACCCTTGCAATCATAGACGGGCTCGCGGCCCTTGTAGGAGAGGAAGTCTTCATAATACCGCTCTCGTCGGTCCTTGAATCCCTGCGTCCGGACAGGGATGAGGTCAAGACCCTGGTCGAAAAAGGCGAAGTCGTGAACGTGAGAGGCGAATACATACGGATGATAAGACTCCACGAGATCCTCGACATAGCGCCGCGGAACAGGGATCCCTGGGATGCTATCGCTGTGGTCGCGGTATATGACGGCAGGAAGTACTGTTTCCTCGTGGACGGGCTTATCGGGCAGCAGCAGATTGTGATAAAACACCTCGGCACAGCCGTGCCCAAGGTTTGCGATATAGCAGGAGGCACAATCCTCGGTGACGGCAGGGTCGCGCTGGTTCTCGACATCCCCGGGATTGTGGAAATGGCGACAAGGGACCGTTATAGCGTGGCGGGTGGAGAGTTATAGCGTAAAAAACTCAATCCATAAACTATAACGCTTTACGCTATGACGCGTATGAAAGGAGGAGGTATGACAGAGACGTTCATGGTCAAGGAAAACGGGGTACAGGCAAACGAGATGCAGGAGTATGTGACTTTTTGCCTGAATGAGGAGATGTATGCAATTGATGCCCTGAATGTGCAGGAGATAATCGAGCTTGCCAACATAACTAAAGTTCCGCATCTTCCTGCATTCCTCAAGGGCGTAATAAACCTTCGCGGCACCATAATTCCCGTTGTGGATTTAAAAATGAAATTCGGAATGAGTGTCGAGGGGTACCGGAAACACACGTGCGTTATCGTCACGGAATTTTCAGGGGGCGTTATGGGGATTATTGTGGATTCCGTATCCGATGTGCTGCATATGCCCCCGGAGACGATAACCGCCCCACCGTCTTTCGGAACCAAAGTAAGTACGGACTTTATCAGAGGGATGGGAAAGGTTGGCGAAAACCTCGCGATCGTTCTTGATGTAGACAGGGTATTGTCGGACGACGAGGTTGTGCTGCTGAGCGATACAACGCTGAAGGCCGATTCGGCGCATAAGGGAGATGAGGGCGGCTGCGGCTTTCCGCCGGAATCCGTGAACAATGAGCATGTCTGAAAGGGAGTAGCTTTAAAGAGGAGGAAGAAATGAACGTATTTAAGAATATGATGATAGGAAAGAGACTGGGAGCGGGTTTCGGGCTTGGGGTATTGCTGATTGCGGTGATAGCTTTTGTAGGGATCAGCCGGCTTTCATCAATTAATGATGCCCTGGATAAGATTGTAAATGACAGGTTCCCCAAAACGGAATGGTCGAACGATATTTTCTATAACATTAACCAGATCGCGCGCTCTATGCGCAATATCCTGATCATGGATAAAAAGGATGATATACAGAAAGAGCTCGACACGATAGCCGAGTCCAGAAAAATTATCGGTGCAAATATCGAAAAACTGGAGAAATCGATTAAGAGTGAAAAGGGGAAAGAACTTTTCAAAGCCCTTAAAGACATACGGGTTCCCTATGTGGAGAGTCAGGATAAGTTTCTCAGGCTCGTCACGAACGGCAATACCGGCGAGGCGAAGAATCTCCTGCTGACTGAAACCCGCCGTTTGCAATTGGCCTATTTCAAAGCAACGGATGATATCGCCAAATACCAGACCGCATTGATGCATGAGGCCGGCCAGGAGGCGAACCGGACCTTTAAGATGTCGCGCACTGTCATAATAGTCATCTCCCTTATAGCCCTGATACTGTCCATCGTCAATTCCCTATGGATAACCAGAAGCATTACCGGCCCGCTGAGCATAGCGGTGGACACGGCAAACAGGCTTTCGGACGGCGACCTGACGGTCAAGGTCGAGGCTGCCGGAAAGGATGAAACAGGCCAGATGCTTGCAGCCATGCAGAACATGATAGCGAATTTGAAGAGGATAGTGTTCCAGACCAAAGAGTCCTCGGGCCAGGTATCGGTTGCGGCTGACCAGATATCTGAGACCAACCAGGGGTTTTCTCAGAGGATAACGGAGCAGGCCGCATCGATCGAGGAGACCTCATCGACCATGGAGGAGATGTCCGCGTCCATCAGGCACACGGCTGAAAGCGCGACCGAGGCGAACAAGCTTGCCCAGAACACAAAGGCGCTTGCCGAATCTGGCAGTGCGGTCATGGACAACACTATAAAGGCGATGGATGAGATCAACAAGTCCTCATCAAAGATAGCGAATATATCAAACGTGATCGAAGAGATAGCGTTTCAGACGAACCTGCTTGCCCTGAACGCGGCGGTTGAGGCGGCGAGGGCGGGGGAGCACGGCAAGGGCTTTGCGGTGGTGGCATCGGAGATACGGAATCTTGCGCAGAGGGCGTCCCAATCAGCCAAGGAGATAACGGGACTTATCGAGGACAGCGTGGAGAAGACGGGCAGGGGAGTGTCCCTTGCGCAGGAGCTGAGCCGGAAGCTGGGAGATATAGGGACATCGGTTAAGAAGGTAGCCGACCTCATGGACGAGGTGGCGGCAGCGGCAGGGGAACAGGCGTCGGGCACTAACCAGGTGAATACCGCGATGATGCAGATAGACCAGACAACACAACAGAACGCATCGCTTGTTGAGGAGACGGCCTCGGCAGCGGAGGAGCTTGCTGCACAAGCAAAAGAGCTGCTGAACCTGATCGGGTTCTTCAAGGTGGATGAGAGCACGGCCTTTGAGAGGGGCATAAGGCAGCAGAGCGCTGCTCCCAGGCAGGTTGTTCAGCAGGGCTCGCCGAAGGCGGCCAGGTCACTTTCCCACAGTCCGGGCCACGGCGGCACGGAATTGGCGAAAGCAGCCGTTGGCTTAAAGGGCGAAAAGGCAAACGGGGGCTTTGAGGAATTTTAGAGTATGAGGGACGGTTGCTTCACTGAAAGCCTTCCAGATGAAAAATTTCTGGATGCCCTTGGGGATGAGGTGTTCTTCCTCTTTTCAAACCTTATTTACAGGATCTCGGGCATAAGGCTGGGCATCCAGAAAAAAGGGCTTCTCATATCGAGGCTCACGCGCAGGCTCAAAGCGCTCGGGATAGGAGGATTTTACGACTATTATCAAACGGTAAGGGATGACGCTGTGGAACAGACGGAGATGATCAATTGCATCTCTACCAATACAACCAAGTTTTTCAGGGAGAACCATCATTTTGTATATCTGGGCGATGTTATTATCCCTGAACTGTTGAGGATGAAGTCCGCGGATAAAGTCATCAGGATATGGAGCGCCGGGTGTTCGACAGGGGAGGAACCATATTCTATCGCGATGACGCTCCAGGCCGCATTTGCAAAGACCGGCATCAAACCCGAAGGATGGGATATAAAGATACTCGCTACGGATATATCCACACGGGTGCTGGGGACTGCTCAAAGCGGGGTTTACGAATGCGGACAGCTCCCGGACAGCGTACAGGCTGAGGATATACGAAAATATTTTCTGAAAGGGGATAAGTGGAATGAGGGGAAGGTAAAGGTCAAAGATGCCGTAAAGGGCATGATCCGGTTCAGCAGGTTCAATCTCAAAAGCAGGATATATCCCTTTAAAAAGAAGTTTGACGTCATCTTTTGCAGGAATGTGATGATATATTTCGACGAGGATATGAAGCGGCATGTGCTTTCCGGGTTCCATTA
Source organism: Nitrospirota bacterium (assembly GCA_023476565.1). Taxonomy (GTDB): domain Bacteria; phylum Nitrospirota; class Thermodesulfovibrionia; order Thermodesulfovibrionales; family Dissulfurispiraceae; genus JAMCVZ01. The sequence goes on along the minus strand of JAMCVZ010000023.1, from coordinate 10,379 downwards.
CCACTTATCGGACAACGGATACGTTTTCCTCGGCCATTCCGAGACGATGTTTAAAATGGACCAATTTATCCCGGTGCATATCACCGTCTATAAAAAAAGAGCGGAAGGGCATTGGTAAAGAGGCTGGATGAAGACGTCACCTGCGGCAAATAAAAAGATAAGGGTTCTGGTAATCGATGATTCGGCGGTCATACGACACCTCGTTGCGGAGATATTGAGCCAGGCGGACGATATTGAAGTTGTCGGGACTGCGCAGGACCCTGTTTTTGCTGCGACCAAGATAAGGAACCTGCACCCCGATGTGATTACGCTCGATGTGGAAATGCCGAGAATGGACGGCCTTACCTTTCTTGCAGAACTGATGAAGACCGACCCCTTACCGGTTGTGATGATAAGCGCTTTGACCCAGCGGGGCGGCGAGACTACCATCAGGGCCCTTGAATTGGGGGCCGTCGATTTTATCGCGAAGCCCTCTATAGATGTATCGAAAGGCATCGCAGACCTTGAGAGTGAGATTATCAGTAAGGTAAGGACGGCCTCGAAGGCGAGGATAAGGGTGAAAAGCAACGGGAAAAGGACCGTTGCTTCGACGCCTCCGGGAGCATTTCAGCTTGACCCGGGGAGAATGTCGACAACCGATAAAATTATTGCCATAGGCGCATCGACCGGGGGGACCGAGGCCATTACAGAGGTAATAGCCGAGCTGCCCGGGGCCACACCGGGTATCGTCATTGTGCAGCATATGCCTCCGGTATTTACCCGCTCATTCGCGGAGAGGCTGAATTCCCTTTCGAGGATGGATGTGAAGGAGGCACAGACAGGGAACAGGGTTTTAAGAGGCACTGTATTGATCGCCCCGGGGAACAGGCACATGACCATAAGGCGAAACGGCGCTCTGTATTATGTGGACATATCTGATGGTCCTCTGGTCAATTTCGTAAGGCCCTCGGTGGACCTCCTCTTCTCATCGGTGGCACGGTATGTTGGAAAAAACGCTGTCGGAGTTATTTTAACCGGGATGGGCGAGGACGGGGCAAGGGGACTGCGGGAGATGAAAGAGGCGGGGGCCTTTACTATTGCACAGGATGAGGCCTCCTCCGTTGTTTTCGGAATGCCGCGGCGGGCGATCGAGCTGAACGCGGCAGACAGGGTGCTTTCACTGGAATCAATTGCAGGGGAAGTATTGAAAAAGTGCTGTTAGCAGCGTAAGGCGAGATTATCTATTTGAAATGACGGGGGCCCACGATGCATACTATTGTATCGGCCGATACGGATGCATTACAAACACCTGATTCCGGAATGCAATTGCCGAAGGGTAAGCAGGGGCGTGATGATCGATTTGAAATGTGCGATTTGTTTACCGGTATTTGATTTTTTACCTTATGCTTGACGCGCGCCCAAGAGATATCTACAGCACCCTATCGCAGACCTGCGGGACTGTCGCGATCTATATCGGCTGTATCGTCATAATGGGCTGGGCCCTGGGCTGGCAATTCCTGACCAGCATACGCGCAGATTATATACCTGCAGCTCCGAACACTGCTCTATGCTTCGTCCTGCTGGGCGGGGCGTTGGTCGCGCGCAAATACGGGAAATCGAGCGGATTGAGCATCCGTCTCTCCTGCATTGCCGCAATCGCTGTATTCATTACAGGTTCCCTGTCGCTTCTCCAGTTTGTTATCGGCAGCGATTTCGGCATTGACCGTCTGCTCATCAGCACCTCCGGCAAGCTCGGCCCGGCTCCTGTGGGATATATGTCTCCTGTTACGGCAGCAATTTTCCTTGCGGCCTCTTCTGCGATGGGGTTCCTGCTTTTAGAGGGTAAATACGCCGGCGCACAGCGTATTGCTGCGGCGCTCTCAACCGTTGTAGCCGCTGCCGGACTTGTGATACTCATGGGATATTCATACGGGTCGCCCTTCTTCTATGGGGGAGTGATAATACCCGTGTCGCTTATAACAGCGGTTTTCTTCGTGCTTATCGGCTTCGGGATGATAACTGCGGCAGGACCGCGGTACTGGCCGTTGAGCTCCGTGGTAGGCCAATCAATACATGCCCGCCTCATAAGGGCGTTCCTCCCGCTTACTATTGCAATCATTATTCTTGAGGCCTGGCTCTACACTTTTATTTTCAATCCTTCGGCCGGGAATCCCGCTTTGCTGTCAGCCTTGATAACGGCCCTGTCCATCATTGCGGTCAGCGCCATAGTTTCGGAGATCTCGAAGTTCATCAGCGGAAAGATCGAGCACGCCGAAGAGGAACGCAGAAAGCTGCAGGCTCTGATCGAGCGGGCCAAGAACGAATGGGAGGAGACATTCGATATCATCAACGATGCAATTACCATTCATGATAAAAATTTCAATATCATACGCGCCAACAAGGCTGCGGTGGAATTGCTCGACACGACATTCTCACTCATTTTAAAAAAGAAATGCTTTATATCCTACCACGGGACAGACTGCCCTCCTGCAGGATGCCCGAGCTGCCGGACCCTGCAAACAGGTGAAACCTCCGTTTCGGAAGTGTTTGAGCACCGGTTGAACAAATTCCTCGAGATCAAGGCCCTGACCCGCTTTGACGAAGAAAATAAGATCTCGGGGGCAGTCCATGTGGTAAGGGATATTACAGACCGTAAAAAGGCTGAAAGGAAACTGGAAGAGTCGCAGGAAAGGCTCATTACGGTGCTGGACAGCCTTGACGCCGCAGTTTATGTTGCGGATATGGGCTCATACGAGGTCCTTTATGCGAATAAATATTTACGCGATATGTTTGGTGATGCAGAGGGCAAGATCTGCTGGCAGGCGCTCCAGAGAAGTCAGATAGGCCCATGCAAGCTTTGTACCATGAACAAACTCCTGGATCCTGATGGAAATCCGGCAGGTGTATATTCCTGGGAATATAATCATGTTGCCGACGGGCGGTGCTACTCGATCAGCGACAGGGCGATCAGATGGGTTGACGGCCGTATTGTGAGGCTGGAAATCGCCACGGATATCACCGCCCGCAAGCATACGGAAGAGGCGCTGCTGGAAGCCTTCAGGAAGGTTGAAGAGGAAAAGGCAAAGTCAGAGGCGATTATCGCCGCTATCGGGGACGGGATCAGCATCCAGGACACCGATTTCAAAATCTTATACCAGAACAACATCCATAAGAATTTTGCGGGGGACCATGCCGGTGAGTATTGCTATTCGGGTTATAAGAAAAGGGATTTTGTGTGTGAGGGGTGTCCTGTTGCCATGACTTTCAAGGATGGGGGCGTCCATGTGGCGGAAAGGAGCGTGCCCACAGGAGACGGAATATTATATTTTGAGATTACGGCATCTCCCTTAATGGATGCCGACGGAAAGATCGCAGCAGGCATTGAGGTTGTAAGGGACGTTACCGAGGACAAAAGGCTCAAAAACCAGCTCCTGCATGCCCAGAAGATGGACGCGATCGGCCAGCTTGCCGGGGGAGTGGCACACGACTTCAATAATATACTGACGGCGATAATGGGTTACGTTTATATGCTGCAGGTCAGAATGGATAGAGACAGTCCGTTGATGACGTACGTTGAAGAGATCCTCGATTCCGCGGCAGGGGCCGCCAACCTGACCAGGAGCCTGCTCGCTTTCAGCAGGAAACAGATAATCAATCCGAAACCCGTGGATCTCAATGAAATCATAAAGAGATTCGGCAAGCTCCTCAGGAACCTTATAGGTGAGGAAATAGAGCTGAATATAACGCCGGCTGCCGGGGATCTGACGGTAATTGCAGACAGCCTGCAGATTGAGCAGGTCCTGATGAATCTTGTTACGAATGCACGGGACGCCATGCGCGGGGGCGGGGAGATATACATAAACACCGGTCTTGCTCAACTGGATGCCGAATTTATCAGGGTCCACGACTATGGCAAGGTCGGAGAATACGCCCTGCTTTCCATCTCCGATTCGGGCGCCGGGATGGATGAAAGGACGAGGGAGAGGATCTTTGAGCCGTTCTTTACCACAAAAGAGACGGGAAAGGGGACCGGCCTCGGGCTTTCGATAGTATTTGGAATAATTAAACAGCACAATGGTTATATAAACGTCTACAGCGAACCGGGCAAAGGGACGACCTTCAAGATTTATCTGCCCTTGATCGGATCGGGAATCAAAGAAAGTGATTTGACGGAGATTGTCCCGCCTGCAGGCGGGACTGAAACGATACTCGTGGCTGAAGATGAGGCAGCGGTAAGAAAGGCCATAAAGAGTATGCTCGAAAAATTCGGCTATAAAATAATCGAGGCAGTAGACGGAGAGGACGCGATCGATAAATTTGCGGAGGGCCTGGATGACATACGACTGGTTATACTTGACGTAATAATGCCGAAGAGGAACGGCAAAGAGGTCAATGAGGAGATAAAGAAATTAAGCCCCGGGGTCAAGGTGCTCTTTACAAGCGGCTATACTGCTGATATTATCCATAGAAAAGGCATACTCGATAAAGGATTGCATTTCATCTCCAAGCCCCTCATGCCGAACGAGCTGCTGAGAATTGTACGCGAGGTGCTCGATACATAATGAAATCCACGAAGATCACCAGTCCGTCCAATCCTCTGATCAGGGACATAGTACGCATAAAGCAAAAGCCGGCCAGGCATAATGCCTTTCTGATAGAGGGGCCGCATCTTGTCGAGATGGCAGCGGCATCTCCACACGTTGTTATAGGGAAGGTACTCTTCACCGAAGGGTTTGCTTCCAAAAAGCAGGGCCGGCGCCTTTTACGGTTGATAACGCACACTGCCGTGATGCAGAGGGGCAGGGAGGTCGCATCGCTTGCCGCCTCTTTTTTTGAGATATCGGAAAACATTCTTCACAAACTGGCGGATACGGAATCTCCGCAGGGGATCGTTGCCGTCGCCTCCTATAGTCCTGCCAAGCTTGAGGAAATCGAATTCAAAGGCGCCCCGTTTCTTGCGGTATGCGACGGCATTCAGGACCCCGGGAATCTCGGCACGATTATCAGGGTGGCGGATGCGGCAGGCGCTGATGCTGCTGTAATCCTGCCCGGGACGTGCGATATTTTCAACCCCAAGGCGGTAAGGTCCACGACAGGAAGCTTGTTCAATATTCCAATCGTCTATTCCGCATACGATGCCCTTGCCGGCTATCTCGATACAAGGGGGATCAAGCTGTACTTAACGGATGTCCGTGCAGAGCCGGCTCTTTACGAATCCGACCTCAGGCAGCCGGTGGCGCTTGCTTTCGGGAGCGAGGCGCGCGGTGCGGGCGCATCACTGCTGGAAAAAGCTCATGCCCTGATCAAAATACCGATTATCGGCAGAGCGGAAAGCCTCAATGTCGCAACCGCCGCCGCCGTATGCCTCTACGAGGTTGTAAGGCAGCGGAGGTTCTCTTAAGACAGAGCTCCAACAATCAAATGCCGAATTTCAAACAGGTGTTGACTTGCAATCCTCATTTTGTTATCTTAAATTAAAGTTGTGAGGCGATGGAGTTCGCCGTTAACCGTCTGATTCGGACTGATGACTCCTACTCTTAATAGTAAGGGTAGGAGTTTTTTAATGTCCGTAAGGGAGATAGCTTATGCATGAGGTTTGGGGGATAGCGGCGCTCTGGTTAGGTCTGGCCTTAATCGCCACATTGCTTTCCATCTGGTTCCGGATCGCTACGGCCCTTTCGGAAATCGTTGTGGGCACCGTCGCCCAGTTGGTGATCGGCGCTCTGATCGGAACAACCCTGGGCTCTAACGAACCATGGATCAAATTCCTGTCCGGCACCGGGGCCATCGTCCTCACCTTCCTGGCCGGCGCCGAGCTTGACCCGGTTGTATTTAAGGCGAAATTGAAGGAAGCATCAGCCATCGGTTTCATCTCTTTCCTCGTGCCCTTTCTCGGCTGCACAGCAGCCGCTTACTATCTCCTTCATTGGACTGTGAGGGCAAGCTGGCTCGCAGGCGTGGCCCTCTCGACGACCTCGGTTGCCGTGGTCTACGCAGTAATGCTCGAATTGGGGCTCAACAAGACCGACTTCGGCAAAACCGTGCTCGCAGCCTGCTTTGTCACCGACCTCGGGACCGTACTCGCCCTGGGACTCATCTTCGCGCCTTTCTCCATGAAGACCCTGATCTTTGTCGGGGCCGGCGCTGTTGTATTCTTCATCCTGCCTTATCTCACCCCGCGGTTCTTTAAGAAATACGGGGACCGGCCATCGGAGCTCGAAGCTAAATACCTCCTGATGATCCTTTTCGGCCTGGGCTCCCTGGCGGTGTGGTCGGACAGCGAAGCAGTGCTTCCGGCATATATAGTAGGGATGGTGCTTGCAGGGACCGTGGGGAAAGATCATATACTTATCAGGAGGCTAAGGACATTGACCTTCGGTTTGCTTACGCCTTTTTACTTTATCCGCGCCGGATCGTATGTCTCGGTTCCGGCCATTATCGCCGCTCCTGTGGCTCTGCTCGTGCTTTTTGGCGCAAAGATGATCACCAAGATCATAGGCGTATATCCTGCGACCAAAGCGTATAAGTACGCCCAGAAAGAAGGCATCTATACAACGCTTCTCATGTCTACGGGGCTCACCTTCGGCTCCATAGCCGCCCTCTTCGGGCTATCACACAATATCATAGACCAGACGCAATATTCCTTGCTGGTTGTTGTGGTGATCGGCAGCGCCGTAGTACCGACGGTTATTGCCAATGCCTTTTTCATTCCGCATTATCTTTTGCCGAAAAAGGAAAAGCAGGCAACATCAGAAACAACTTTTGTTAGCGAAGAATAAAGAGGAGGATAGTATGCTGAGAAAAATACTGGTTGCCTTTGACGGATCACAGCAATCGTACAAGGCCTTTGACTTTGCCCTCGAAATGACAAAGCTCTGTCCCGGGGCAGCGCCGGAGATCATGGTCCTTTCAGTAGCGCAGCCGCCGGAGCCTGCGGATATAGTCGAGGTGGATGCGATCATCTACAGTGCAACCCAGCATTACGAAGAGCTGTTTAAGGATCTGAAAGAAAAGGCCAAAGAAAGGAATCTGGAGATAAAGACAGAGGTTGTAGTGGGCCATCCTGCCGACCAGATCGTGAGATATGCAAAGGATAACAACTGCGACATGGTGATCGTCGGCCAGACGGGAAAATCCCGGATAGAAAACTGGCTTCTCGGCTCCGTCTCAAAAAGGGTCTCGACATATTCACCCTGCACGGTAACGATTGTGAAATAGACCGGTAGATGATAAATTATATCGTAATAGGCGCGGGTGGCTTCATAGGAGCGATAACAAGATATGTCCTGGCTACATGGATCGGCCAGAAGTGGGGGAGGTCTTTCCCTCTTGGCACTTTTATTATCAATGCGAGCGGGAGCTTTCTCATCGGCCTGCTGATGGCTTTGTTGACCGAGAGGTTCATGGCCAACCCCCTCTGGAGATTATTGCTTGTGGTAGGGTTCCTGGGTGCATATACGACCTTCTCGACTTTCGAGTATGAGACAGGTAAGCTGCTGAAGGACAGCGAACTTTTGCTCGCGGGTCTCAATGTCGTCTTGAGCGTGTTTCTCGGGTTTGCTGCTTTAAAAATGGGGGAAGTGCTCGCAAAAATATTATAGGAGAAAAGAATGGTGACAGAAGGTCCTGCAAAAAAGCTTACCGTTTATGTAGACGAGACCGACAAATTCGGTGCAAAGCCGGTCTATGAGGTCTTGCTCGACATATTTTACAAGAAAAAGATCGCCGGGGTAAGCGTCTTCAGGGGCATCGCAGGATACGGCACCAACGGCGTCTTTCATACCGCAAAAATACTTGAGCTGTCTACAAGCCTGCCGGTAAAGGTTGAAGTTATCGACTCCGAGGAAGTGATCAATAAAGTGCTGCCCGATGTCTATCATGTGGTAGAAAAGGGGCTTGTTGAAGTAACCGATACGAATGTCATTAAAAGCCGTCCGATGGCGTTAAAAAAAGAGAAGGAAAAAGGAGAGCACATGAAACTTGAGGGCAAGGCGAAGCTGCTCAGAGTAATCATTAGTGAAGACGACAAATGGGAGGGCGAGCCGCTCTATGAGGCAATAGTCAAAAGGCTTATTATGAACGATATTGCAGGGGCAACGGTATATAGGGCGATTGCAGGATATGGCCCCCACCGGCGCTACCACAAAAAGAAGACCCTCTCAAGGGGAGAAGAAGTGCCCATACTGATTACGGTAATGGATATGGAGGAGAACATTAATAAAGTTATCCCGATCCTCGACGACATGGTAGGCGAAGGGATAGTCGTACTGTCGGACGTAAATGTCATAAAATATACTCATAGAGACGTAAATCCAGAAGCAATGTAAAGCAGCGGAGCTCCTGCAGAATTTTTCAAAAAATTTTGCGGGGCAAAGCGGCGATGGGGTTCGCCGATAACCGTCCCGGCAAATCGGGGCTGATGACTCCTGCTCTCGGAAGCGAGGGTGGGAGTTTTTTATATCCGGACAAAGGAGAATGCAGACTATGAATTTTATGGGAGCCGGGCCTTCTTCAACATCGTCAAAATATGCCCATCTGAAAGATGGGCTTCTGGCCTGTATCGATGATATGCTCACTATTCAAAATATCCGTGAATGTCCTTGTGAGGAACTGCGGGAAAAGGTCCGGACGAATACCTTTAATCTCGTGGTGGTGGGCCAGTTCAAAAGGGGCAAGACGAGCTTTATCAATGCACTCCTCGGCGCCGACATATTGCCTGTTGCCGTGGTGCCGCTTACCTCTATTGTAACTATAATGACCTATGGAGAGGCGCTGAGGATTAAGGTTTTATACAATGATGGAAGGGATGCCGAAATCAAGCAGGAAAATCTTCCGGAATACGTCACCGAAAAAGGGAATCCGAAAAACATCAAAGATGTGAGCGAGGTAATCATTACCTACCCCTCGCCCTATCTCAAAGACGGCGTTAGATTAATCGATACGCCGGGCGTCGGCTCCATCTACCAGCACAATACTGATGTGGCATATCAATACCTGCCGAAATCCGATGCTGTGCTTTTCCTCCTTTCCGTGGACCAGCCCATGGGCAAGGCGGAGCTTGATTTCATTAAGGATGTGAAGGAATATTCGAATAAAATCTTCTTCCTGCTTAACAAGGCCGATTATCTCCCGGAAAGCGACTTGAAGGAATCCATCGATTTCTCCATGGGTGTGCTTAAAGAGGCGATGAGCACGGATGTCAGAATATTCCCCATATCCGCGAAACTTGCACTGGACGGTAAACTTTCTGCTTCGAAAGAGATGCTTCAAAAGAGCCTCCTTCCCCAATTCTCGGAAGTGCTTAACACCTTTCTCATGAATGAGAAAGGGAAGGTGCTGATTCTCTCTGTTGCCAATAACCTCCTGAGAGTCCTCTCTCAGGCAAAATTTGAGCTGGAGCTTGAAATGAAATCCCTTACAACGCCCCTTGACGAGCTTCAACAGAAGATCAATGCCTTTGAGGCGAAAAAACAGGAGGTGCTTCTTGAAAAGCAGGACTTCGATATCCTCCTCGACGGCGAAACAAAGAGACTGACCAAAAACATTCTCGATGAGGATATTACGCAATTCAGGAAAGACTTGCTTCCCCACGAGCAAGCCCATCTTGAAAAGCAATTCGCACAAATGAGAGCTCTTCCCTCCAGAGAGCTCAAGAACGCCCTTGAACAGATGATCATAGATCATGTAAGACAGGCGTTCAACACCTGGCGGGCCATGGAAGACGACAGGCTCGCAAAGGCCTTCGAGGCGATCTGCAAGAGATTTGTGGCAAAAATAAATGATGCTGTTGACGCCCTCCTGAAATTCTCGTCGGTTCTCTTTGAAATCCCCTTTGAAGCGGTCAAGACCGAGGCGCTCTGGTCCGCCAAATCACAGTTTTACTACAAATTCAAGGAGCAACCCGTCGGGATGGAGATAGTAGCCTCTTCATTGACGCTCGCGTTGCCTAAAATTTTCGGCGACAGGATCATCCTGAAAAAGATGCAGGACTATCTTGTCCGGGTTATAGATTTGCAATTGGGCAGGTCGGGGAATGATTTCGAGGAGAGGATACAGAAAAGCAAGCTGGACTTCAGGTGGGAGATGCTCCAGAGGATCGAGGCAACTATAGAGGGGATCGACACGGCCGTTGAAAAGGGTATAACGCAGAGAAGCAGGAGCGAGCGAGAAACGGAGGAAAGAAAGCGGGAACTGTCAGGAATTGCCGGGAAGCTGGATGAACTTAAGGAAAGGCTCGTTTCTATCAAGGATCAGGCCATTGGCTGAGGTCGGACACCGCAGACGCAAAGCATTACCGGCAGGTTGTTCTCCAGTGAAGACCGCCAATCCTCAAAGTGGCCCCCAACTACGCCCGTGAGGATAGGTAAAGTATTGCGGAATATGCTATATTTAATAGCCTT
>JAMCVZ010000069.1 GCA_023476565.1 Nitrospirota bacterium | reverse complement strand
TCTGTGACAGCTCTTTCCATAACAGGTCATAGGGGGAAAAGACCGCGATCTTTATCCCCTTAAGATTTTCCACCAGCATTTCCGCCGTCTCTTTCATCGCCGACATATGGAGGCTGCCGCCGTGCCCCGAGATAAGCAGGAAATTTCTCAATCCTTTCTTATACGATTCAACGACGAGGTCCCGTGAAAGCAGGCGAAGCGTCTCAGGCGTAATGCTTATGGTGCCCGGATGATCTTTCGTTGTGGTGCAGACGCCGTAATAAACAAGCGGAGCGAGAAAGAATCTCTTTCTCCCGGCTACCATTTTAAGTATCTCGTTGATAATAAGGGCATCGGTATTCAGCGGCAGATGACTTCCATGCTCCTCTATCGTGCCGAACGGGAAAACAATGGTCTTGGTCTGCTTCAGATATTTCTTGAACTCGGTCATGGTGATATTCTCTAAAATTATCATGTTGCTCCTCCATATTATCGGCTTACTCACCATTTTACAGGGATTCAGGCTAAAAAACCATCCCCGGAATGAGTACGCCTGTATTGTCTGCGAGGACCTGATACGGGCCGGGTTGAAAAAGCAGGTCAAATAATGTACCCTTTCTTATGTCCTTACCCGGAGAGCGCACAGACACCTTCACAGCACAATCAATCGAGGCCATATACAGGCACAAATTCTCCTCTGCCGCTTCGGTAAAACTCCTGTGGAAAGGGAAGGACTCCTTTCAGACCATATTCGACGCGGTAAAAGCCGCCGAGAGGCTCATCTGCCTTGAATTCTATATCTTCAGGAACGATGAAACAGGCACGGAGCTTTCTGAAATCCTCAAGCAGAAAAGCCGGGAAGGAATAAAAGTATACCTGCTGCACGATCACTTCGGGTCGTTCGGGACACCGCGCAGCTTCTGGAGAGGCATGAAGGACGCGGGCATCAGGATAAAAACGTCCCGGCCTTTCAAATGGATTGCCCCTTTTCATTATGTCCACAGGGACCACAAAAAGCTCATTGTGGTAGATACAAAAAAAGCCTTTACCGGCGGCATCAATATCGCCAACGAATACAGCGGGTTCCATTTGAGGCTGAAGGGGAAGAACTGGCGTGATACGGGAATAATGCTTGAGGGGCCCGTCGTTAATGAGTTATTCAATATTTTTAAAAAAAGCTGGTATACATGGGGCGGAGAGTCCATTGAGGACTACTCTGAATCTTTAATACATCAACTCTCCGCAGTCAGTCAAGCGTCCGCCGGAGGCCGCGCTATCCCCGCGCTTCCCATCTTCGTCAATTCCGCGAAAGGAAGGAGAAAGATGCGCAGTATCCTTTACTACAGCATCAACCATGCGCGGAAAAGCATTGCCCTGACCACGGCCTACTTCACCCCGAGCAGGAGAATGGTTGAGACCCTGGAAGATGCGGTAAGGCGGGGCGTCAGGGTCAGGCTGCTCGTGCCGGGCATAAGCGATGTTCCCGCAGCGTCATATGCCGGAAGGGCGTTTTTTTCAAGGCTCTTAAAGGCGGGTATCGAGATATTTAACTATAGCGGCGAGATCCTCCATGCAAAAACCTTCCTGTTCGATGATTGCTGGAGCATCATAGGTTCCACCAATCTCGATTTCCAATCCCTCAGGTACAACGACGAAGGGAGTATAGGTATCCTTGATGCTGAATTTGCTTCGAAAATAAGCGATATCTTTGAAGAGGACCTGAGACATTCGATCAGAATCGTTTTGGAGGAGTGGCGCAGGAGACCGCTTCAGGAGAAATTAAAAGAGCACTTCTACTCATTTTTCCGCAGAAGGCTCTGAAAGAGGAAAGGATAAAGGCAGAAGGATGAATTAAGAATGAAATTATGCCGTTTTTTCATCCTTCAACCTTTATCTTGTTACTTTCTTTTCCGCTATCTGAATTCTTATAGTCGCCCTTTCAATTGCTGCAGTGGCCCGGCCGAAATCGACTCTGTCGGCTTGTTGCAGCCTTTCCTCGGCCCTTTTCATTGCCGCTTTCGCCCTCTCCACATCTATATCCCCGGCACGTTCGGCACTATCGGCCAGGATTATAACCTTGCCGGAGGTCACTTCCGCATAGCCGGAATTTACAAACACGAAATCCGTTTTGTTGTCTTTCTTCACGATCAGCATACCAATCTTGAGGGTTGTAATAAAAGGCACATGCCCCGGAAGCACTCCGAATTCGCCTTCGCTCCCGGTTGCGGTGATCTCATCAACGTCTTCACTCAGCACAAGGCCGTGCGGCGTAACGATATCCAGTCTTATTTTATTGTCCATAGCAACTCCCGTAAATCCTAAATTCTAAATAAGTTCAGATGACGTTTAGAGTTTAGTGCTTAGGATTTCGAATTTTATTATTTACCTGCTCTATCCCAGCTTCCGCGCGTTTTCTTCAGCCTCTTCGATAGGGCCGACCATGTAGAATGCCTGCTCCGGCACGTCGTCGTATTTGCCGTCAGCAATCGCCTTGAACCCTTTGATGGTATCTTCAAGCTTGACGTATTTGCCCGGCCTGCCGGTAAATACTTCAGCAACAGAGAAGGGCTGGCTCAGGAACCTCTGTATCTTTCGTGCCCTTGAGACAGTGAGTTTATCATCCTCGGCAAGTTCTTCCATGCCGAGAATTGCGATGATGTCCTGGAGTTCCTTGTATCTCTGGAGTATGGATTGTACCTTTCTTGCCACTCCATAATGCTCTTCACCGATTACAAGCGGGTCAAGAGCGCGGGATGTTGAATCGAGCGGATCAACAGCAGGATAAATACCGAGTTCCGAAATCTGTCTTGAAAGGACGACGGTACCATCAAGGTGGGTGAATGCCGTTGCAACAGCAGGGTCTGTCAGGTCATCAGCAGGAACGTAGATTGCCTGCATTGATGTAATCGCGCCTTTCTTTGTTGTAGTGATCCTCTCCTGAAGCGAGCCCATGTCAGTGCCGAGATTCGGCTGGTATCCGACAGCGGAAGGCATCCTGCCAAGGAGCGCCGAAACTTCGGAGCCTGCAAGCGTATATCTGAATATGTTATCGATAAAGATAAGAACGTCCTGTCCCTGGTCCCTGAAGTATTCCGCCGCCGTAAGGGCTGTTAATGCGACCCTTAACCTTGCACCAGGAGGCTCATTCATCTGCCCGTATATCAGGGCAACATTTTTGACAACGCCTGATTCTTTCATTTCCCTGTAAAGGTCATTACCTTCCCTTGTTCTTTCACCAACACCGGCGAATACCGAGACGCCGCCGTGCTTCAGCGCAATGTTATGTATCATCTCCATAATAACAACTGTTTTGCCGACGCCTGCGCCGCCGAACATGCCCATTTTACCACCCCTGACAAATGGGACGAGAAGGTCAAAAACCTTAACGCCGGTCTCAAAGACCTGGGATACGGGCTCCTGGTCTACAAATTCAGGAGCCAGCCTGTGAATAGGCAGTCTCTCCGAGGTCTCGATAGGTCCAAGCTTGTCATAAGGTTCACCAACAACATTCATAATCCTGCCGAGAGTCTCTTTGCCGACCGGGATCATTATGGGGTTCCCTGTATCCGTGACCTTCATCCCGCGCACAACGCCATCTGTAGTCTGCATGGCAATAGTTCTCACCTTGTTGTCACCAAGATGGGATGCAACTTCGAGGGTAATGTCAAGAGCAGGAATACCCTTAGCAGCATCACCCGGCGCCTCTATCTTTAAGGCATTGAGTATTGCCGGAAGTTCCTTCTCAAATTCCACATCAACAACAGCTCCAATTACCTGCGATACCTTACCTTCATTCATTCCTAATAGCCTCCTGTATCTTTGTATCTTATCTGCTCTATATAAAACTAACAGCCTTGTTACTGTTTCAGCGCTTCAACTCCGCCAACTATATCCATAAGCTCTTTTGTAATGGATGCCTGCCTTGCCTTGTTATACTGCAGGGTCAGGCTTCCTATCATATCATCAGCAGCCTTTGTAGCGTTTTCCATCGAAGTCATTCTCGCCGCCTCTTCGGATGCCTGGGATTCAAGCAGCGCCCGGAAGATCTGTATTTCAAGATTTTTCGGCAGCAGATTATCAAATATGGCCTGCTGTGAAGGCTCATACAGGAAATCTGCGGCCTCCTCCCGGGATTCCTCTGTTTCACTGCCTACAGGCGCGAGCGGCAGCAACCGCACCACGGAAACCCTCTGCACAAGGGCCGACTTGAATTCGTTATAGACAAGCACGACTTCATCGAACGTTTCGTTCGTATAATTCTCTATGATGTCGTTTGTGATTTCCTTTGCATTCAGGTACGATACCCGTCCGGAAATGCCGACCCATGACCGCCTCAGGGCAAGCCCCCTCCTTTTGAAGAGATCCGTGCCCTTCTTGCCGATCGAACTGACGCTTGCCTCTATTCCCCCGGCCCGCACCTCTTTAATGAGCTTGCTTGCGGCTTTCATGATATTTGTATTGAATGCGCCGCAAAGGCCCTTGTCACTCGTCAGTACAAGTATCTCAACCTTGTTCCTGGGCCTGACCTCAAGAAGAGGATGCCCTGTTTCCACGGTCTTCGCAAGGCTTGAGAGCACAGCGTTCATCTTGTCGGCATAAGGCCTCAACTCGATGATCCTTGTCTGCGCCTTCCTGAACTTGGCCGCTGCAACCATCTTCATGGCCTTTGTAATCTGCTTTGTGCTCTTTACAGAGCCTATTCTTTTTCGTATCTCTTTTAAACCAGGCATTTATTTACCCCTTTACGAGCCGTTAGATTATAAAGCCCTTTTTAAATTCCGTGATTGCAGCGGTAAGTTTCTCTTTCATCGCATCGTCAATCGCATTTTTCTCTTTCAGCTCTTTCCTCACGTCCGCTTTCCTGTCTTTCATAAAGGTGAGGAACTCGGCTTCGAATCTCTTTAATGCTTCGACCGGGACGTCGTCGAGGAGTCCCTGCGATCCGGCGAAAAGTATCATTATCTGGTCTTCAACAGGAAGCGGCACGTACTGGTCCTGCTTGAGTATCTCGACCATCCTTTTTCCTCTCTCGATCTGCGCCAGCGTTGATTTGTCGAGGTCGGAACCGAACTGCGCAAAGGCAGCAAGCTCCCTGAACTGCGCGAGATCGAGCCTGAGGGTGCCCGCGACCTGCTTCATCGCCTTTGTCTGCGCAGCGCTGCCGACACGGCTGACGGAGAGCCCTACGTTAACTGCAGGCCGCACACCGGCATAGAAGAGGTCCGGCTCAAGATATATCTGTCCATCGGTAATGGAGATGACGTTTGTCGGAATGTATGCCGAAACGTCACCTGCCTGTGTCTCGATGATGGGGAGCGCGGTCAATGAGCCGCCGCCGAGCTCATCGCTCAATTTTGCCGCCCTCTCGAGGAGTCTTGAATGGAGGTAAAAGACGTCGCCGGGGAATGCTTCACGTCCGGGCGGACGCCTCAGGATGAGCGAAAGCTGCCTGTACGCAGTGGACTGCTTGCTCAAATCATCATATATGATCAGAGCGTGTTTCCCGCTGTCCCTGAAGTATTCACCGATTGCACAACCGGTGTAAGGGGCTATGTACTGAAGCGGTGCAGGTTCGCTTGCCGTCGCGGAAACGACGATGGTATGCTCCATCGCGCCGTATTCCTCAAGGGTCTTCACAACGCGGGCGACGCTCGCCCTCTTCTGCCCTACTGCAACATATATGCAAACAACATCGCCGCCTTTCTGATTGATAATGGCGTCGATGGCAATAGCTGTCTTTCCCGTCTGACGGTCGCCGATGATAAGTTCTCTCTGGCCCCTGCCTACAGGGATCATGGCGTCGATAGCCTTTATGCCTGTCTGGAGCGGCTCCCTGACCGGCTGCCTGTCGACAATACCGGGAGCAACAACGTCGACAATCCTGCTCCCCTTTGCATTGATCGGCCCCTTTCCGTCGATGGGCTGTCCGATAGCATTAATAACCCTGCCCACCATTTCCTCTCCGGCGGGAACGGACATGATCCTTCCCGTCCTCTTCGCTACGTCGCCCTCTTTAATTAAATTATCCTCGCCGAACAGAACGGCGCCGACCGTATCCTCTTCGAGGTTAAGGGCCATCCCGTAAATGCCGTTCGGGAATTCGAGGAGCTCCGATGACATACAGTTATCAAGGCCGTAGATTCTTGCAATACCGTCGCCGACGCTCGTCACCACACCGACCTCGCTGACATCGACACGCCTCTCGAAATCGGTTATCTGCTTCTTCAGGTAATCACTGATCTCTTCTACTTTAATTTCCATATTTTCACCCCTTTATAAGCTTATCTTTTAAAAGTCCCAATTGACCTTTTATGCTGCCGTCGTACATGGTGCTGCCGACCTGGAGACGGATACCGCCGAGGAGAGCGGGGTCCATAACGAACTCCAGGTCTACATCCCTTCCGGTAAGCCGTTTCAGAGAGCCTATCAGACTTTCCTCATAGGCCTTGTTTATCTTTACAGGCGTCCTGACGATCACCTTTGACCTCTTCTTCATCTCCAGATAGAGTGCTGCAATGGATTTTACGATCTCCGGCAGCGCAACAAGCGCCCTGGATTCCGCAAGATACCGGAGATATCGAGCAGTTTCATCGGCCATTTTGAGTTTCCGGCCCAAAAAGGCGATTATCCGCCTGTTCTCCTCATCAGTAAAGACAGGGCTTACCATAAGGGTCTTGAAGGTCTTGTCTTTCTCCATCAGGCCGACAACGGCGCTTAACTGCTCGATACCCTGGGGAGCGCCATTCAAACCAATCGCATTCAAGTACTGCTTAGCGTATCTCTTTACACCCTTTATCTTTTTCAATTTTTACCCTCTATCTGTTTAAGAGATTCTTTCAGGAGCCTTTCCTGGTCCTCACCGGTTAATTTGCCTTTTATCTTCTCCTCTGCAAGCTGCATGGCAGCGTCGACCGCTTCATCCCTGATAGCGTCCTTCGCCCGCTTCACTTCATAATCTATGTTCACTTTCGCATGCTCCAGGATTTTCAGCCTCAGTCTTTCTCCCTCATCAATGAGCCTTTCCTTTTCCTTCTCACCGGAGTTCCTTGCGGAGGAAATTATATCTTCGATCTCCTTGTCCTTCAGTTTGAGCCGCTCTTCCACTTCGGCAAGAGCCCTCTTTGCAAGCTCTTTTGCCTCCCGGGCCTCTTTAATGCTCTTCGCTATCAATTCCTTCCTCTGCTGCAGATACTCCTTCAGGGGCTTGCCGGCAAATTTGACGAGCAAAAATACAAGGACACCGAAATTAAGAAGCCTCCATACCCATTCCATTGCGGAACCGCCGCCGTGTTCGCCGCCGCCCTCTGCTGCAAAAGCGACCCTATTGTAAAGCGCAAATTGAAAAGTGAAAAATGCAAAATTAAGGAGCAATATTTTCCACAATTTTAAATTTTGATTTTTGGATTTTGGAATTTGAAATCTGGAATCTATCCTCATGCCTTCACCAGCTTTCTTACTATTTCATCCGAAAATCTTTCGACATCGGCTTTTAAGGCTGCCCTCGCTTTTTCAGCCTCGGCCTGCAATTCCTTTCTTGCCTTCTCTATCATCTCTACAGCCTGTGCCTCAGCCTTGGACATTACCTCTTTCTGGACCGCCTGCCCACCCTCTCTCAATCCGCCGAAGACATCCCTTGCCTTGTTTCTGGCGGCCAGGAGCTCGGCATTCATCCTGGCAACGGCCTCATCTTTTATGGCTGTCATCGCTTTGGCTTCATCGAGGGCGCCTTCAGTGGCGCTTTCCCTCTCTTTGGATATCCTGGCGAGGGGCTTGAAAAGGATTTGATTCAGGACAAAAAGAAGGACGAGAAAATTTGCGAGGAGCACAAAAAACCATTGATTGAACTCTAACATTGTTTCACCTTCTATTCTATGGTTTTTTAAAACTTAATGGTATTCAAAGACACTGAAAATCAAGATAACACACGGTAATTTTATATGTCAAGGATTTGAGCGATTATAATTTTTTATAACCAATTAGGTTAAAGTTATATAATGAGGGTGGGCTAAAAAAGGCTCTTGATATAACGAGTTATTAAAACCGATGCAGCCTCTATTTCTTCATCGGTATTGTCCTTGCCGACGCTCAACCTGATTGCTGAAAGTGCCTCCTCATCCGACACCCCCATCGCCTTTAAGACAGGAGACGGCTTCCTGATGCCGGCATGGCATGCCGAGCCCGACGACAGGGACAGTTTATCCTTTAAACCCTGGACAACATCATCGGCAACAATACCTCCGATAGAAATATTTAATGTATTGGGCAGTCTCAAGAGCTCATGCCCGTTGAGCTTGATATCCAGGTCGTCCCTCAACAAGGTATAGAGCCTGTCCCTGAGCCTGCGCGTATGTTCGTATCTGTCCCGGATATGAAGCGCTGCCGTTTCGCAGGCCCTCCCGAACCCTGATATGCCTATTATATTCTCCGTCCCGGGCCTCATGCCGCTTTCATGCCCGGCGCCGAACAGTATAGGGTTGGGGATATGTGATCGAGCGCTCCCTTCACTGCCGCCAAAACCCCTGATATAAAGCGCTCCGACGCCTTTCGGCCCGTAAAATTTGTGCGCTACGATAGTGAGCATATCGACCGCGAGATCCGCAACAAGGACATCCATTTTCCCCACGCTCTGCGCAGCATCCGCATGGAACGCAATTCCATGTTCACGCGCAATCTCCCCGATCTCCCTGCTGGGCTGAAGCACTCCGGTCTCGTTGTTCGAATGCATGACTGTTATCAGAACAGTGTCTCTTCTTATCGCCTTCCTGACGTCAGCGGGCGAAACCCTGCCGTCGGAGTCTACAGGCAGGTAGGTAGCTTCAAATCCCCTGAGTTCAAGCCACTTCACAGGGTTCATGGCGGACGGGTGCTCGATAACGGATGTTATGATATGGCCCGTCCGGAATTTATACGCAGTGCCGACTATCGCGAGATTGTTCGATTCCGTGCCCCCCGATGTAAATACTATTTCCCGGGGATCGCATGCGATCAGGCGGGCAACCTGCTGCCTGGCGCCCTCTACGACTGCCTTTGCGGCCATACCGATGCCATGCCCGCTCGACGGGTTGCCGAAGATGCCAAAGGCATCCGCCATCGCTTTTTTAACAGCTTCATCGAGAGGTGTTGTAGCGTTGTGGTCAAGGTAGATCATAATAACCAGGCAATAGGCAGGCTGCGGCAGGCTATAGGAAAGAAAAGCGTACCCGTTATCTCTCGCCTATAGCCCATAGCCCCCCGCCTCGATTTATTTTACAGGTCCATATCCCTGTGGATTATATTCGGTGCAATCCCATGCTGAAGCTTTACGTGGTTTGCAATCTCCTCGACAATAGCAGGGGACCTGTGCCTGCCCCCCGTGCAGCCTATCCCGATGACGAGATAGGTCCTCCCTTCCCTTTTGTAATAAGGTATCAGGAAATCCAGCAGGGAAGTCATGCGGGCCAGGAACTCCCTTGTCTCATCTCTCTTGAGCACAAAGTCGGACACAGCGGCATCCGTGCCCTTCAAAGGCTTCAGTTCGGGAATGAAATACGGGTTGGGCAGAAATCTTACATCAAACAGGAGATCAATATCCTGCGGCGCGCTGAATTTGTATCCGAAGGATATAACGGTAATATTGAGCCCCTGGTTCAAAACAACATTCCCATGCGTGGATATTATAAGGTGCCTGAGCTGGTGAGGGGTGTAATTCGAGGTGTCGATTATCTTGTCCGAGGCATCCCTTATAACCGACAGGCAGGCCCGCTCTTCCTCTATGGCGGCCTCCATACTCATGCTCTTGTTGAGCGGCAGCATCGGATGAGGACGCCTCGTTTCCTTGTAGCGCCTTACCATGACATCTTTTTCCGCCTCAAGGAACAGTATCTCCATCTTGTACCGGCTCTTCAAGGCCGAGAGGATATTATAGGCGTCCGAGAGAAAGAATTTTTCCCTTATATCCACACCGATGCCGATCCTCTTTATATCCTCTTCGTTTTTTACCGTAGAGAGGAAGGGATCTATAAGGGTGATGGGCAGGTTGTCTATGCAGAAATAACCGATATCTTCAAGGGCTCTCAGGGCAACCGTTTTGCCTGCGCCTGAAAGCCCGCTGACAACGACAACTTCAATTTTACAGCTTTCCATCTATCTTACAGGCTCTATTAATCCATAATTGCCGTCATTACGCCGGTACACCACATTAATGTCACCGCTGGCCGGGTTGGCAAAAACAAAGAAATCCTTGTCCAGGAGCTCCATCTGGTGGACCGCCTCGTCCGAGCTCATCGGCTTCATGTCAAACCGCTTGTGTTTTATTATCCGGCCGCCCTCGGCGACAGCAACGGACTCGGGCTCTACCGCCCTCTTTTCGCCCTTCCTGTAGGCATGGTTTTTTTCCTTGTACTTTTTTACCTGCTTCTCCAGTTTTCCTGCAACCTCGTCTATGGCGGAGTATACTTCACCGGTAACGCTTTCCGCCTGGATCATGATCCCGTTAACCTTTAAAAGGACCTCCGCCTTGTGCCTGTACTTCTCTACCCCTAAAGTTACGACGGCTTCCGTAATATTGGATACGTACTTTTCGAATTTCCCGATTTTTTCCTCGGCATAACTCCTCAGTGCCGGAGTTATTTCCATATGACGACCATTAACGATAACCTTCATGCGTCTCCTCCCATTATTCATTGCTGATTTATGATTCCAGATTTCACTCTGTACAGATCTAATAGCTTGAATCTGAAACCACTTCTGTAATCACTCGAACCTCTTCCTCTGGTTCTGGGGCGGAATTTTCAGTTCCTCCCTGTACTTCGCCACCGTCCTCCTTGCTATGTTTATATTGTGCTCCTTCAGCCTCTCCACCACCATCAGGTCGCTCAGAGGTTTTTTGGGATCTTCTTCCGCTATTATTTTTCTTATCAGGTCCTTCACCAGGGTCGAAGATACGTCGCCCGTATCGGACTGTATCGCGCTGCTGAAAAAGAACCTGAAACTGAAGACACCGTCATCGCAGGCGAGAAATTTATTTGATGTCACCCTGCTGATGGTGCTTTCGTGCATGTTTATGTCCACCGCCACATCTTTCAGGTTCAGAGGCTTCAGGCACTGCATTCCCCTGTCGAAGAAATCCCTCTGGAACTTCAGTATGCTTTCAGAGACCTTATATATCGTCTTGTTCCTCTGGTCAAGACTCTTTATCAGCTCCATAGCGCGCTTTAGTTTCTCCCTTAAAAACTCCCGTTCCTCTTTCGTGAGCATCTCTTTCTTAAGGAGCAGCTTTCTATAGCCGCTGTTCAGCCTCAATCTCGGCATCCCGTCCTCATTCAGGATGATCTGGTATTCCCCGTCGATTTTACTTATATACACATCGGGAACTACGTAATTGGTCTCCGCGTTCGAGAAGCTCCTGCCGGGTTTCGGCTCAAGCCCCTCTATTATCTTCACTGCGGCCATAGTGTCTTCCATGGGGGTGTTATACTGCTTCGCTATATGGCCGTACCTTTTCCTCTGGAGGTCCTCCAGGTTGTTGTTGACTATCTTTTCAACAAGCGTTCCGCTGAGGTCAAGCGCCCTGAGCTGCAGCAGCAGGCATTCCTTTAAATCGCGGGCGCCCATGCCGGGCGGATCGAAGCTCTGGACCAGCGCCACAGCGGACCTGACCGTATCGACAGCAACATCGAGCGTGGACATCAGTTCATCATCCGTGGCCCTCAGGTAACCATCCTCATCGATATTGCCGATCACCGCCTCTGCGATCATCCTGATGGCGTCATCCGCGTTGCACAACCTCAACTGCCAGATCAAATGGTCATACAGATCCGGTTTCCTGGAGTAAAAAAGCTCATAGGAAGGCTGCTCGTCAACGCCGGGCGAGAAATAACCGAGGTCCCTCCCGTCGCTGCTCCTCTCGTCGAAGTAATCGTCAACGCCGAAATTTACGAGATTTTCTTCGAAGGAGACTTCCGTGTCGTCGGCCGGAGTGGAAGGCAGGGGCTCGTCATTATTCGAATATTCCTCCATTTCCGGCTCCTCGAAGGCCTCCTCGAGGAACGGGTTTTCGACAAGCTCCTGATTCAATACCTGCGCGAGTTCAAGCTGGGGCATTTGCAAGAGCTTGATAGCCTGCTGAAGCTGCGGTGTAAGGATAAGCTTCTGTGATAACCTCAAGTCTAATCTATTTTCCAGAGCCATTATAGTCTAAATTCCTCCCCAAGATACGCTTCTTTCACCGATGGATTGTTTATCAACTCCTCCGGGGCCCCTTCAGCCAGGATAGCACCGCTGCTTATTATATATGCCCTGTCCGTTATGGAGAGGGTTTCCCTGACGTTATGGTCAGTTATCAAAATACCGAGTCCCTTTGACTTTAAATAGTTCAGCATCTTCTTCAATTCAATTATCGCAATGGGATCGATGCCGGCGAACGGCTCATCAAAAAGCATGAACGTGGGCCTGAGGGCTATGGCCCTGGCAATCTCGGCGCGTCTCCGTTCCCCGCCGGAAAGCCGGTAGCCGTCCCTGTCGGCAAATTCCTTCAGATTGAATTCCTCAAGGAGCCTGTCCACCTCATCGTCCATGGACGCCCTGGATTCTCCCGTTCTGCCCGAATACCTGATTTCCAGAACAGCCTTCAGGTTCTGCCGTACCGTCAGCTTTCTGAAGATGGAAGGTTCCTGGGGCAGGTATCCCATTCCTTTCTTCGCCCTCTGGTACATCGCAAAACCGCTTATGTCCTCGCCGTCAAGCATGATATCGCCCTGCTCAAGGTTGATCATGCCCACAACCATATAAAAAGTAGTTGTCTTTCCCGCCCCATTGGGACCGAGAAGACCGACTATCTCCCCGGTCTTGAGCGAGATATTCACATCTCTCACTACATACCTCTTCCCATAAGCTTTGGAAAGGTTTCTTATTTCAAGGGCATGATTCATAATATGCGTTTTCCCCGAGAATACGGAACGCAGGAAGCCGGTGTTAAGGCTGCTTCTCCTTCCGGGTCTCTGCACTTCCACCCTTCCGTTCCGCTAAAAAGACCTTGCTGTTTTCCACGATTGAACGGTCATCTTTCATAAAATACGTCATCTTTGTGCCGGTAACCACATTCTCACCTTCCGACGCCCTCGGCTCGCCGGTAAATATGATATGCTCTTCGGGTTCCGCATAATATGTGGCGAATTTGGAGGTCACGACCCTCTCTCCCTTGATGAGCTTCACATTTCCTTCAGCATCGATCCTTTTAATAGTGCTGCCGCCCTTGTCCTCGGAATAATAGACAAGCATCTTGTCGGAGTATAAGGTCATTTCCCCTTTTTTTGCCACAACATTCACTTCGAAGAGAGCTGTATGTGCCTTGTTGTCGGCGTTAAGGGTCTGTGAGGTGATGATGGTCGGCTCTTTTGCGGTCTTCTTCTGCCCGGCATGTAATACATCAGGCAGGAGGCAAGGGGCAAGGGGCAAGAGGAAGACTGCAATAAATACTATCGCCCATTGCCTGTAGCCTCTTGTCTTTTCTGTCTTATTTTCCATAAAAAATCGCCTTTACATTGTTGTTTAATTTTGCATTGTCGGTCGTCGCCGTCAGATTGTCGCCTTCGACAAAAAATTTCTTTCCTATAATCCGGACCTTTTCATCGGAGAGCAGTTCGTTTTTCGAAGCATCCCAGAACAGCGTGGAGGCCACGATATCATAATCCTTTGTCGACGCCTTTATGTTGTTTTCTATTTTAAGATTCCTTTTTTCAATGTCATACATGCCTGATTCCGAGGTGAGAGTGAGCTCTTTTTCCGGAAAGGTTATCTGCAAGGCAGTAAGCTTTACATCGTTATCATTCAGGAAAACCGCTTTCCTGGATTTCAGGAGCCATTTAACGATACCGTTTTTTTTCTGCGTAATGCTTACATCATCCATGTAGGAATTGCCGCCGAGCTGCACTTTGGTTTTTATATCCCCCTCTCTGTTCGAATAGATCGCCAGTACCGTAAAAAAACAAACAAAAGCAAGCAGGAACAATATTTTTTTCATATAAAATATTACCACAGGGGTAACCCCTTGTAAAGGAACATACATGCCGGCAAATCCATGATTACCGGCCCTCTTTTCATCCTCTTAAGTATACAACCTTTGGTCCGAAAATCTCCATATTATTTGCTGCCGCCCGCCGTTTGCCGGCTCCTGACAAGCACGTCCCTCATCACCCCGGCAGGCGGCATTTTTCCGGTCCATATCTCGAATGCAAAGATGCCCTGCCACAGCAGCATGCCGAGCCCGTCAAGGGTCTTGCATCCTATCCCGGATGCCTCGCCGAGGAGCGGAGTTTCTTTATATATGAGGTCGCATACTATATGTTTGTTGCTCAGCAATGAGGTATCGACAGGGACCGGGTCGCCGGACTTCAAGCCGAGCGGTGTCGCATTTATGATGATGTCGAGTCCCTGGAAAAAATCCCTGCTCTTTACAGACCCGCTGTCCGCCTGCAATGCGTTTCCCTTCAGGGCATTCAAATGGCGCACGAGAGATTCTGCTTTTGGGGTATCAACATCGTAAATATAAACTCTTGCCGCCTCTTTGCAGAGATAGTAGCCGACTGCACGGGATGCGCCGCCCGCCCCTGCGATAAGGACCTTTGTGCCGGCTGCATTGATGCCTGCTTCCGCAAGCGATTGCATGAACCCCCTGCCGTCGGTATTGTAACCGGTTAATCTGCCGTTATCGTTCCGTATGGTATTTACAGCCCCTATGAAAGACGCCTCTTCGCTTACCTCATCCAGAAAGGGAATGACGTTCTCCTTGTGAGGGACGGTCACGTTCACTCCCCCCAGGCTCAATGCACGCACGGCCTTTACCGCATCGCCCAGCCCGTCGGGATGCACGGGGAAAGTCACATAACAGTAATCCAGCTTCAACCGCTCAAAAGCGGCATTATGCATTGCCGGAGAAAAACTGTGCTCCACAGGATAGCCGAACAGGCCCACCACCTTCGTCCTGCCACTTATATTCACGGATCCTCCCTCCTGATATTCCATTTATTCAGCAGAGCAGTAATCTACTCTCTAAAACCCGAACAATCCCTTTATCACATTGAGCGGGCCTCCGCTGCTTTCCTTTTCCTGCGGTCTCTCCTCAGGCTCCCGGGCCTTGCGCGAACGCGAACGCTCACGCGGCTGCTTCGTTTCACCCTGATCTGGGCCTGTAAGCGGGGGCGTCCCGGTGGACTTCAGCCTGACCCTGACCTCCACATAGTAATTCCCCCCTTGAATAGAAAATCGGCGTGGCGGCAGTATCGCCGCGTCCGTCTTGAGCGATTTGGCTGTGCCGTTAATTTATGCCTCAAATTTTAACCGAGCGGAGGATTGACGATATATTCGTCTTTCAGTTCGTATCCCGAGATCTTCACGATTCGCCCCTCGACCCTGAGCCTTCCCTCGGAATAAAGCCTTATGGCCTCAGGGTATATCCTATGCTCCAGCTTCAGGATTCGTGCGGAGAGCGTCTCTTCCGTATCGTCGGGCGATACGGGGACCGCGGCCTGAATTATGACCGGCCCGTTGTCCATCCCCTCATCGACAAAGTGCACCGTGCACCCGCTGATCCTTACGCCGTAATCGGCGGCCTGCTTCTGGCCGTGCAGCCCCGGAAAAGAAGGCAGGAGGGCAGGATGGATGTTCATAATCCTGTTGGGGAAGGCATCTATCAGGGGTTTCCGTACTATGCGCATGAAACCGGCAAGCACTACCAGCTCAACATCCCTTGTCTTAAGTTCATCCGCTATCTTTATGAAAAAGTCGTCTTTTGAAGGAAATTGCTTTGGATTGAAATAAAGGTATCCGATCGAATGTTTCTTTGCACGCTCGACGGCATAGGCATCGGCCTTATCGACTATGAGAAGCTTGATCGAGGCATTGATCCTCCCCGCCTCTATCTCGTCGATAATGGACTGAAAATTAGATCCCCTGCCTGAAGCAAGAACACCGAGATTAAGCACACCTTTCCTCCCTGGAATAATCTATACGGAAAAAGTCTCCGGAACAGATGTTATTTTAGCACAAGAGAGGTCATCGAGATGCTGTTGGAGGATGGCGAGCCGAAATTGAATGGTGAGTTCATAGGCACACAGAATGTGGTAGTAGCCTGATCATGGGCAAAGTCCCGGTCCTCAAGCCACGAGAAGTTGTTGCTATCCTTGAGTGCCTTGGATTTCAGGAGGTCCGGCAAAGAGGCTCTCATAAGCATTGCCGTCTTTATCTTGAGCTCAGCTCGTGCACTGCCTCTACCATTGCGATGGCATTTTCAACAGGGGTCTCGGGCAATATGCCGTGTCCGAGGTTGAAGATATGGCCCTTTGCGCCTTCTGCTCTATTCAGTATGCCTTTCACCCTGTCCCTTATGAGGTCCTTTGGGCCGAAAAGTGTGCAGGGATCGAGGTTGCCCTGAACAGCCACATCGCTGCCCAGCATACCGATGGCATCGGCCATATCAATTCTCCAGTCGATTCCGAAGATATCGGCTCCTGATTTTTTTACAAGCTTGAGCATGGCGCTCCCGTTAAAGGCAAAATAAATGACCGGAACTTTGCCTTTCAGTGCTGAAACAATCTTCTGCACGCAGGGCAAGGCGTAGGCTTCAAAGTCAACAGGAGAGAGCACGCCGGCCCAGGAATCAAAAATCTGCACTGCATTCGCGCCGGCATCGATCTGGGCCTGGAGGTAATCAATAACGGTATCTCTGATCTTGTCCATGAGCTTGCCGAAGAGCTCCGGGGTCTGATACATCATTCTTTTGGTATTGATGAAATTCCTGGAGCTGCCCCCCTCGATCATATACGTGGCAAGGGTAAAGGGAGCCCCTGAAAAACCTATCAGAGGCACATTCAGTTTTTTAACCAGCAATTTTACCGCGTCCATAACAAAAGGCACATCCTCTTTCGCTTTAATACTCCTGAGCCTTGATACGGCAACATCATTCCTGACCGGATCATAGAGGATGGGGCCTTTCGATTCCGAGAACTCCAGCTTCATCCCCATCGCCTCGACAGGAATAAGGATATCGGAGAAAAGTATTGCCACATCGACTTTAAGTATCTCCACGGGCTGAATAGTCACTTCGGCAGCAAGCTCAGGGGTCTTGCAAAGGGTGAGAAAGTCGACCTTTGACCTCACCTTCCGGTACTCGGGAAGGTATCTTCCGGCCTGTCTCATCAGCCATACAGGAGTATATGCGGTCTTTTCACCGCGGCATGCTTTCAGAAAAGTATCGTTCATCTGACCTCCGGGACAAAATTAAAAATTAAACGAAAAATGCAAAATTGCAATTCAAAATTTTAAATTTCTACTTTTCAAAATAATAATGCTTGCTGCAAGAATACCGGCTAATCTTAAGACTTCTTTCTCATCTTCATCGGGATATAGCGACAAAACGGTTCCTCTGCAAGGTAATCACCATGCATGGCATACGCCCTTGCCCTGCAGCCGCCGCATACATTGATATATTCGCAGGAGCCGCACCTGCCCTTGTATTTCTTGAAATCTCTCATATCCTTGAAGAGTTCGGAATTTTCCCATATATCTTTGAATGATTGCTTCCGTATATTACCTGCGGGTTTCGGGAAATAACTGCAGGGCAGGACGTTCCCGTCCACATCGATAAGACAAATAAGCTGTCCTGCAAGGCACCCTTTGGAGCCGCCGGTGGAAAATTTCAGGGTGCGCCGTTGGATCTTTGTGCCCTCCTCCTTGTTTTTCTGAAGGACTACCCTGTAGTAATGCGGCGCGCAGGTAGGCCGCACGAGCATATCATGTTCATCCTTCTCCATCCGGTAATGCCAGTCGAGAATGTCTTCATAATCTTCCTTTGAAATGAGTTCGTTCATGATATCCTCTCCCCTGCCTGTGGGGACAATCATAAACATGTACCACGCGGTAGCGCCGAGCTCTTTCGCGAGCTTGTATACTTTGGGAATCTCTTCCTGGTTCCGTTTCGTAAAAGAAGAATTGATGATAAATTCTATTCCGTACTTTTTAAAGAGAGCGGCAGCGTTCGTAATACCTTTGAAAGCTCCCTTCTCATTCCTGAAATTGTCATGGACTTGTTCTGTCGAACCGTCCAGGCTGAGGGACACAATTCTTATCCCGGACTCCTTTATCTTCGAACACACTTCATCGTTCACCAGGGTCCCGTTTGTCGCAAGGCACATCCTTAACCCCTTTTCCGTACCGTATCCGGCGATATCGAAAACATCCTTTCTCAAAAGAGGCTCTCCGCCGGACAGCACAACCACCGGCTTGGCATAATCCGAGATATCGTCGAGAATCCTGTAAGCCTCTTCTACGGGAAAATCGGGATGACCTTTTATCTCCATTTCGGATGAGGATCGGCAGTGTACACACCTGAGGTTGCAACGCCTTGTTATTTCCCACGCTATCCATTTCGGTGTAAATTCCATAGTCCTTATATTATAACTTTACCAGCTTCTAAAAATCTCCCGCCCGCAGATCACTCATTTTATGCTTAATCCTCTTGATGAATTTTCAGTGAATGGAGTGAATGGGACGGTTCTCTTTATTCCTGTTTCCAAGCATTTCTCCCTATCTGTAAATTAAAGAGAACCGTCCCCTATAGCAATAGCAATATAGCAATAGCAGGTCTGCTCTTGATGTACACGAGGCCGTCTCCGTAGTGGACGGCGCTTCTGAGTTCTTCTGAGAGGTGTTGTTCTTCGAGGTCCAGCATGAGGTAGGTGTTGTACCGCCCTGCCCTCAGGTGCTCTTTGAATTCATGCTCTGTCCGGGGAATGTAGTAGTTCAGTCCCGAGGAGCTTAAGATGTCTACAGAACGGTAGAGGTATCTCAAAGCTACCAAATAAATGTAGAGTCTTTGTATGATGACAATTGAGCGAATTTCGTTTATGTGCTTTTGCTGTCTTATCGCTTTATCTCTCTGATAGCATTAATTAGAGTCTGTCCATAAACTCTAACTGTCTATAGTACAAGGGGAAATGGTACAATTGCAGAGAAATCAAATTTGGAGGGAGCATTGAAACTACTGAATGAATTGAAACTGCAATTTGAGAAAGAGCTGTGGGCATTGAGCCCTGAGTTAGCGGTCATGGACACGATATTGAATCAGCATTCTGAGATATGCGAAATGGTAAAGAATGATATAAGCATGGGTCAAGAGAGCAGCAGTTTCGGCAGGCAGGACATGCCGACAGTAGAGCAGATAGTGCGTGCTGCGATATACAAAGAGATGAAGAACCTGACGTATCGGGAGCTTGAATTTGAGCAGCATGATTCCAGGATATGCTCGACCTTCATCAAGCTTGATGACAGGAAGCCGATTTCCTTTGAAGCGTATCAGAAGTACATATCGCGGATAAGCGGTGAATCGTTGAACAAAGTGATGATAGCGATCAACAAGATCGCGATGGGGGAAGGGCTCGAAGACGGCAGAAGTATCAGGACAGACAGTACGGTAGTAGAGACGAACATCCATTATCCGACGAACAACTCCCTGATGTGGGACTGCATCAAAACAATAGATCGTTTACTGAAGAAGCTGAAAGAAACAGGGATAGAGATCAAGGTTTGGAATTACAAGAAGCAGGCAAAGAAGAACCACTATAAGATCAACAACACCAAATCGAAGGACAAGCAGAAAGAAGAATTCAAGAAACAGTTGAAGCTTTTGCGGAGCAGCATTAACCAGGCTGAACGAGCGATAATAACGGCCCTGCCCCTTACGATTACGGAGAGGATAGGAGCGATCATTAAGGACATGAGGGAACTGCTTCCGAAAGCCGAGAATATAATTAGGGACAGCGCCCGTTTATTTTGTTTTGCGAGGTCTTCCTTTCGGCAAGGCAGTCAGTTTCCTTTCGAGCAACTTCTCCATCTTCATTACAAACCTGTTGTCTCCACATGGGCGACCTGTTTTTGTGCTTTGCCGAATATCCTCGACTAATATTGCATCCTCTTTCTCCCTGAGATATGCCGACCAATCTTTTATCCTTTCAACCATATAACAGTCATTTGCTAAGACCGCATCAATCGTTCCTGTTGCATGAGCGCGGGCGCTTGACCAACGGTAATTTTCAACCTTCTTAACAAGACGAGCCCTTACGGAATTATTTTCTACATATCGCATAGCAGCATAGAGATGTCTTTCATCAAGCGCACAGGAAAAGAAGCGTCCTTGCCATAGGTGTCCTCTGTTTTCTTGTCTTGAGTTGATGTGCTGCGAATATCTCATATGAAGGGTGTTAAATGTAGGCGGGATTTAAAAAGAGCCGAATACGGGAATGGAGGAACCGAATATGGGAAGAACGGCTCCCATCAGTGCACAGCAATGCATAGACCCTTCCTTCTGAAGACGAAGCCGCCCATATCGTGAG
>JAMCVZ010000064.1 GCA_023476565.1 Nitrospirota bacterium | reverse complement strand
AGTTTCACTGCTTCCTCTCGCAGCTCCTTCGTGTACCTTCCTTGCGGAATCCCTTTCCTTTTCATGCTGACACCTCCGTCTTCTTATTTTATCTGACTTTGGTGTCCACTTTTTCTATCCTACCTCAGAAATGGAAAGTCGTTAATCCCGTATCCGAGATCGAGCTGCCGAAAGCCAAAAACGAAAGGGTGAGATACCTTTTCCCGGATGAGTACGATAGGCTTATGAAGGCGCTCGACGGTTTTGAAATCAAGTGGCTCGGGCTGGTTGTGCTCATAGCGCTCGATACGGGACTGAGGCTTACAAATCTATGTAATCTCTTATGGTCAGAGGTGAACTTGTTCGGCAGGATGATAACTATCGACGCTGAGAAGATGAAGAACGACGAATACATAGGCGTTCCGCTGACCGATAGAGCTTACGAAACCTTAAGAGGTCTTCAGAAGGTGAAATCCGTGACAGGGCATGTCTTCCATGACAAGGGGCAACCGCTTTACGACAGGAAGGTGCAGAGGGCTTTTAAAAAGCTCCTCGTAAAGGCTGAGATTACCAATTTCCGCTTTCATGATCTCCGGCACCATTTCTGTAGCGCTCTCCGTCAGAGGGGCGTGGACCTGCACACAATCGCCGCTCTTGCATCGCACAAGGATTTACGGATGGCGAAGCGTTACGCGCATCTGAATGTCGATAATCTGAAGGGTGCTATTGCCATATTGAACAAAACTACTACAGATTTACGACAGTCGGAGGAAATAAAAAAGGAGTTAGGGGGCTAACTCCATGATTATTTTGGCGGTCCCAACGGGATTCGAACCCGTGTTTTAGCCTTGAGAGCCGCCTATGTACGAATTTTACAAACCGGCCTCAAGCCTGAGTTTAGAGATTTCAGGGCTGATTTCAGACGGCTTCCATTTTCCGTGGTTCCCGCCTGTTCCGGTATTTTGGATCGTTTCGGATATTTTCTGTCACGTTTTGGTCACGCCCTGGTACCGCTTTCCCGGTGCCATAACGCCCTCCCCCATGCCTGGGAAGCGAGCGCAGCACGGGGCGAGCACGCGCACACAGGCAGGGGCCTCCTGGGGACTTGGTATTATATATACTTAATTCATACACTATCCATCTTGCATGGAGGATTTGCTGGATATGTGTAATCACCAGCAAAGACGTTACAAAACTTAATTTAATTAAAATAAATCAATAGGGAAGTGTGATATAATTTGAGCACTAAACCGGCAGGGGTTGAGACAATGGACCTTCTTTATCTCGATTACAATTGCTTTCAGCGGGGCTTTGATGATTCCCGCCAGATTAAGATTCGACTGGAGGCTCTGGCTTGCGAGGAAATATTCGCCAAAGCGGAAAGCAAAGAGGTAAAGCTTGTATGGTCGTTTATGCATGAGGATGAAAATACCCTCTGCCCGTTTATGGAGAGAAAGATAGCGGTAAAGCGCCTCTCCATCCTCTGTGGAGTAAGGGTTAAACCTGACAAGGAAATATACAACCTGGCAGTAAGCTTTCAGAAAAAGGGGGCGCTATCCTCAAAGGACGCCATACATCTGGCCTGTGCCTATCATACAAAGAGCAGATTCCTTATTACCTGTGATGAGGAGTTCATAGCACGGGCAAAAAGGCTGAATCTTGATATCAAAGTCATAAACCCTGTAGATTATATAAGGGAGGTCGAAAAATCATGAAAACAAAAGAAATGAACGACACGGAGATTAAATTAAAGGGAATAGAAGCCCTGAATAAGACCCTCGGAGCATCTGCCGCCCTGCGATTCCTTACGCTCCTTCACCGTGAGCCCACCGACTATGTGAAAATTTCCAAGCGTCTCTACGCAGGGCAGACGATAGACGAGATATTTAAGAGAGCAAAAAAGCGCCGGAAAGAGTAAATAAAACCGTCCCTGGGAGTTTATGGCTTTAACATGGACACTGTTTCCCCGATCGTGTCTGCTATCGCATTATGTGTGTCATTGCTGACAGCATGGTTCACGATTTTTCGCCGTGGCTCGGTACGTAGTACGCATCCTTCGTTTGTAGCCTTCCGTTACGACTTCGTCGGAAAGGAAATTCCCCAAGCTAAAATATTTCTGCGCACCTTGCTCTTTAGTACGGGGAAAAGAGGCTGGGTTATCGAGAGCTTATTTCTTCGGGTGCAGGAAGGAGAGCGTAGTGAAGAGTTTTCCTTTTGGGGGTATGGAGATAAGGAGTTGGTGCGCGGGAGTGGACTGTTCGTATCGGAAAACGGCGTTGTCACGAATCATCATTTCAACCCATTGACCACTGACACTCTATTCCGATTTAAACAGGGAACATACAAATTAGAACTTGTTGCAAAACTCGTCGGGAAGGAACAGCTAATTTCACTATGGAGCATTACAGTAGATATTCCGATTGGTGCATTTGACGGGTCTATTTCTCACAGAACCGCAGTCTACTTCAACTGGTCTCCGGAACAAAAGCGCTATATTGGGACAGTCGAAAAACGTTCCGGATTTATTCATGCTCTATATAATCCTCAGGTTAACAGCGCTTCTGAGTGACGGGGAAGAGCAGATAGAAGCACATTTTAGATATGAAGAAAATTATCAAAGCAAAGCCTCGGATCATTTTGAAAAATGGCAAGCCTGACGCGGTCATCATTAATATCAAAGATTATCGCAATATGCTTGCTCTCCTTGAAGACAAGGAAGACTTGGCAGAGCTTGAGAGGATGCGCAAGGGGCGCCTGAAATTCAGGAAGCTGAAAGATTTTTTTTCGAAATACAGACCTTAGCCGCCGCGAAGCCTACATGATTATTCACTGCACACAGAAACTTGCCGCCAAACTACCTGAAGTATCGGCAGTTGCACTTCCTGATGCCAGTCCGATGGGAAGTTGGCATGCCACCCTTTATACTATTGACCATCGGAAGTGCGTGCTTTTCTGTCATGATGAAACACGCTACGTACTTTTCCAGTCGGGGCTGCGTGCGCCGGAATTCAAGGAACTGGGGCTTTTGCACCGAAAGGTGTTTATCACCACACTGGCAGCACAGGGAGTGACGGAGGCCAGCTTGAGGCGTGTTGAGCTCGCCCTCGGTCCGACGCATTTCGACCGCGCCACCGACCGTTCGGTGCTGGCTTCCATGACTATCGTCCGTGCCGACCTCGATGCAAGGCTAATGGAAGTAGCGAATGTGATGGAACTCGATCCGGTAGCTGTCTCCTACTCTCTCTCCCATCGCCCTGCCACGGTAAAAGGTAAATGGTTGTGGCCTGATAAGGCGATGCTGGAGAAGGTGGGCCTGCTCCAGGGTCTTTAATTATTTCCTATGGCCGAAAAACTATATAAAACAATCGGCTTGCAGTATCAAGGAAGAATCAATCTAACTTGCTTTAAAATAAGCTGAAACGATACCTTTCCGGAAATCACTAAAAAGCCCTTGACAGGCATTATGTAAAATTGCTATTTTAGGCGCATAAGCATGGTTGCTCGGTAGCGATGAATTAATAAGGGTATTGCAAGGTACGCAATGCCTACAGCCGAAATTAAAAGCCGAGTGTTTGCGAAGTCATTTCGTGAATGCTCGGCTTTTTTATTTGGCGCATGGGAGAAAGCAACAGGGATGAACGGAGTCAAGAGATTGCTGACGGTAAAAGATGTGGCTCTGATGCTCAGCGCCAAGGAGTCCACTGTCTACCAATGGGCTGAACTGGGGCAAATCCCCTGTATCAAGCTCAACGGCTCTCTCCGGTTCGATATCGACGATATAAGCGTGTGGATCGAGTCTTGCAAAAAGCAGGTAACATCGGCCTATAATCCATTACTCAGGCTGGAGGCCCGGAAGGGAGGAGAGAATTAAGAATGGGCCTCTATAGAAGAAAAGATAGCCGTGTGTGGTGGATTTCGGTCAAAGCAGAGGGAAGGCGTATCAGGGAATCGACAGGAACGGAAAACAGGAAGCTGGCTGAAAAGATTTACGCAAAGCAGATAACGGAGATTCAAGAGGGCAGATGGTTTGAGAACCAGGCAAAAAAGAGGACGCTCAAAGAGATGATCGAGAGATTCGAGAAGGAATACACGTACCAGCGGGAATACTACTCGAAAGCCCGCGACAAATCCGTCTTTAAGAAGCTCTACTCATTCTTTGGCGAAAGCTGCACCCTGGCAGGCGTTGAAAATCTCATCGGCGGATACGAGCAGCACAGGAAAACAGAAAAAGCGAAACCGGCAACCATTGTGAAGGAACTCGGAATCCTGCGGAGGATGTTCAATGTTGCCCGCAAGCAATGGAAATGGAAAGTCCCCAATCCCGTATCAGATATCGAACTGCCGAAGGTCAATAATGCGAGGGCCCGGTATCTGACACCAGAGGAAAGCAGAAAACTCTTTGACAAGCTCGATGAGATGAAAATGCCCTATCTCAAGCCTTTTGTCATTATCGGCCTTGAAACAGGGCTGCGGCTCTCGAATCTCTGCGATCTCGCATGGTCCGAGGTCAACCTGTTCAGCCGGATGATTACGATCAATGCGGAAAAGATGAAAAACGGGGATTACATCGGCATACCGCTTTCGGAAAGGGCGCATGCTACGCTCATGGACCTTCAGAAAGTACGGAGCATGTCCGATTACGTTTTTCATGACAACGGGCAGAAACTTTACCCGGTGAAGGTTCAGAGGGCCTTTAAAACGGCGCTCAGGAGTGCAGAGATCGAAAACTTCCGTTTCCACGACCTGAGACATACCTTTGCATCAATGCTCGTCCAGAATGGGGCTGATATCTACGCGGTGCAAAAGCTCCTGGGACACAAGGACGGCAGAATGACGCAGAGATATGCTCACTTGTCGGTTGACGCCCTCAGAAACGCCATTTCGAAGCTCAATGTCACGTTTCAGTCACGTCCGGCAGGATATGGAAAAGCGGAATCAATGTAAGTCTCTGGAAGAAATGGCGGTCCCAACGGGATTCGAACCCGTGTTTTAGCCTTGAGAGGGCCACGTCCTAGGCCTCTAGACGATGGGACCAGGTGGTCGTAAGGGACACTGGGTGCAGACTGTGCCCCTTACGAGTTACACTTCATATTACTGGGGAGAGAGGATTCGAACCCCTATAAACAGATCCAGAGTCTGTCGTCCTGCCGTTGGACGACTCCCCAAATACAGTACAAATCAACCGCTTATATAGACTAAAACTATACCACAAAATACAAAAGGCTGTCAAAAAAATCAGGCCTGGAAAAGCCACATATTCATTCAATACAGAGGGTTTTCTTTCCCGGGGAGTCGTTTGAGCTAAATCGTAAAGCCCCATAGAACAGAATCTTTCGCCAAGGACACGTCCGACAACCTGAGAGCCCGGGAATTCCGCTGAAAAGGAGGTTTTGGCTGAAGGGTTGTCAATGTAACCCTATGTGCTATCATTTAGATATAAAAAGCACGCTGGTAATGTGAATGTGCCAGGATGAATTTCAGCCCCTCTCAATAACCGGATAGCATAAAACTCTTTCACAAGGCATCTTGGTTTGTCCGGATTTTGGAATTTGTGATTTATAACTTCACAGGTACTATGCCGGAGGTGTCTATGAGCAGTAGATATTTCAGTGTGATTATTATTATGCTGGCTTCGTTGTTCCTGTGCGCATACACCTTCCTGGAGGGCACACCGGCGTACCTCAGCGCTTCGCGGGGAGGCGGGAGCGTCCCGGTATTCGGGGACCTCGATGCTATCGAGAGCGGCCTGTCGCGGGGGGACCCCATATCGGCAATGAACCAAAACAAGATCTGCGACGCGCTGGACGGCACGCTGGTGGAAGTTAAAGAAGATACGAAAACCCATATGGGCTGGGTAGGAAACTTCATGAAGGTCACTATACTGGATGGGGACTGCAAGGGCAAAGAGGGCTGGGTTGAGATAAACAACATCCGCAAGAGGCAGAGTTAGCCTGGCGTATCAGAACAGCAGGTTGTGGTCGTTCAATATCTCTTTTGCCAGGGTGATGTATCCCTGTGCGCCTGTCGAATTCGGAGAATAGAGGACAGCGGGCTTGCCGTGGCTCGGTGATTCGGCGAGAATGACGTTCCTCGGTATTATCGTATCGTAAACCTTTGACTTGAAGACCCTCCTGACCTCTTCCGCTATCTGCCGGGACAGGGCGAGATGCCTGTTGTACATGGTGAGCAGTATGCCTTCGAGGTCGAGCGTCTCGTTGAAACCTCCGCGTATCCTCCAGAGGAGTTTTATGAGGAGGCTCAGGCCCTCCACTGCAAAGAACTCGCACTGGACCGGGACCAGAACGGATTCGGCTGCCACGAGCGCGTTGAGCGTCAGTATGCCGAACGACGGGGGGCAATCGATGAAAACGTATCTGAACCTGTCCTTCAGCGGCTTCAGGAAATTCTTCAGCCTGGTCTCGCGGCCTGTTTTATCGAGAAGTTCTATTTCCGCAATAAACAGGTCCATCGATGTCGGCACAACATAGAGGTTGGGGATCAAGGTCTGCTGCATGGCCTCTTCCATTGTGGCCTTCCCTGTATAGACCTCATACAGGCCGGCTTTCATCTGGTCTTTCTTTATCCCGAGCCCGCTGGTCAGGTTGCCCTGGGGATCGGAATCGACCACGAGGATATTTTCGTTCGCGAGTGCAAGGGATGACGAGAGGTTCATGGCGGTTGTTGTTTTGCCGACCCCGCCCTTTTGATTGGTTATGGCGATTATTTTACCCACTCTTAGAAAGCAAATCCGGAATTCGAATATCGAAATCCCAAGCAAATTCTGAATTCAAATTTCCTAACCTGTTTTGAATTTCTGTTTTTGGTATTGTTTAGCATTTCGTGCTTAGGATTTAGGATTTTTTTCATAAACTGCCTTGCTCCAGCCTGTACTTCTTTATTTTATAGCCTATCTGCCTCGGGGTAAGCCCGAGGAGCCGCGCGGCCTTTGCCTGCACCCAGCCGGTTTTCTTGAGGGCATCGAGTATCCTGGTCTTTTCTATCTCCTCTATTGCCGAGGGGAGCGCGTCTTTTATCTGGACCGCATACCTCGCTTTGAGCGACTGGTCTTTTATGTTAAACGGCAGATCGTGAAGTGACGCGACCTTCTCGCGCGACATGACCACCAGCCTCTCTATCGTGTTCTCAAGCTCCCTGACATTGCCCGGCCATTCATAATTCATGAACACATTCAGGACGTCGGATGAGATCGAAACGGACTTGCCGTTCTCTTCATTGTATTTCCTTAAAAAGTATTCCATAAGCACGGGGATGTCTTCCCGCCTTTCCCTCAGGGAAGGCAGCAGGACCGGCACGACATTGAGCCGGTAATATAAATCCTCCCTGAATTTTCCGCTCGAAACATACTCTTCGAGGTTTCTGCTCGTTGCAGCGATAAGTCTTACATCGACCTTTATGGTCCTCTCCCCGCCGACCCTTTCGAACTCCTTTTCCTGCAGGACCCTCAGGATCTTCGGCTGGAGCGTCAGGGGCAGGTCTCCGATCTCGTCGAGGAAAATAGTGCCGCCGTGGGCGAGCTCAAAACGTCCCTTTCTCATGGACATGGCGCCGGTGAACGCCCCCTTTTCGTGCCCGAAGAGCTCGGATTCGAGGAGGCCCTCAGGGATCGAGGCGCAGTTGAATTTTATGAACGGCCCCTTTGTCCGCTGGCTCATGTAATGGATAGCTTTGGCGACCAGTTCTTTTCCTGTGCCGCTCTCGCCGCGCAGGAGCACGTTGGCCTTTGACGGCGCCACCTTGTGTATGGATTCGAAGACCTCTTGCATCCTGTCGGAGTTGCCGATGATGTTTTCGACCCTGTATCTTCCCTTAAGCTGCTGCTTGAGGTTTTCTTTCTCTTCGAGGAACGCCTCCCTTTCCCTTTCGACCTCCATGTGCAGTTTTACCGATTGGGCTATCAGCGAGGCTATGATTTTCAATAATCTCAGGTCCTCTTCGAAAGATACGCCTTTAGAACCGAAGAGCCTGTCGACGCTGAGCACGCCGAGTATTTCGTTCTTGAATTTTACCGGCACGCAGAGGAACGCGATATTTTCCTTTTTTATCGTCTTCCTCGCCCCGGTTTTGTTGAGGAACAGGGGCTCATCGCCGATGTTCGGGATGACTATGGGAGAGCCGTGCTTTGCCACCTGCCCTATAATGCCCTCGCCGAGCCTGTATCTCCCCCTTTTTATCTCCTCCTCCGACATGCCGTGCGCGGCTATCACGGACACCTCGTTGCTGCTTCTGAGCGCCACGGTCCCCCGTTTCATGTCAAGGTATTCGGACAGCACCCTCATGACCCCCCTCAGGTTGAGCCTGATGTTCAGGGACGAACCGAGGAGCTTGCTTATCTCATAAAGAGCGGTAATTTCATTCGTCTGGCTGTAGTTGCGGGTCATGACTATTCAGTTTAAAGGAGATGCAACAAAAATGTAAAGTTCTGTACTTTATGGTAAGATTGGAAGAGAAAAGCAAGCACTAAATACCAAGCCCTGAATTTTAAACAATATCAAATTGCCACAATTCCAAACGGTTTTGGGAATTTGAGTTTTGAGTTTGTTCAGGATTTGGAAATTAGAGTTTAGGATTTCAAATATGACGTATAAAAAAATCCTTGCCGCGGTCAACGAACACCTGAATTCGGAATTCGCGGCGCGCTATGCGCTGAACCTTGCAAAGGCCTGCAATGCCAAATTCTACGTATGTTTTATTGCCGGGAAAGGGACTTCGCAAGCCTGCTGCGCAAGGGCCGGGGATGCGATGGAGAAGCTGTTCAATGAGGCGAGGGAGCTCGGCATTCAGGCGGAGAGCATTATAGAGACCGGCGATCCCGTGAAAGAGGTGGACAGGATTGTCAGGCGCGAGGTGACCGATATCGTCTTTGCATCGACGAGGAGAGAGGACATCGAGAAAAGGTTCTACGCCGGCACCGTCGCGCGCAGGCTCTCCCTGCATCTCCCCTGCTCGGTGGCGCTGGTGCGGGCCGTCCATATGGGCAGAATACAGCCCCGCAATATACTCGTTCCGCTCAAAGCGCGGGTGGGGCACGTGAGAGAAAGGGCCTGCTTTGCCGCAAAGATGGC
Source organism: Nitrospirota bacterium (assembly GCA_023476565.1). Taxonomy (GTDB): domain Bacteria; phylum Nitrospirota; class Thermodesulfovibrionia; order Thermodesulfovibrionales; family Dissulfurispiraceae; genus JAMCVZ01. The sequence continues at coordinate 12,875 of JAMCVZ010000064.1, read as the reverse complement.
GGAGGGCTTCCATTCGAAGCTGTCCATCCTTCACACGACGAAGCCCGTAACAAGGTTTTTCCACGGCGAGGTTCACCTCACGCCGGTCGAGTGGGAAAAGAGGCTGCCTGCTGATATCTCCGGCTTTATAAAGCACATCGAAAAGTACGGGGTTGAGTTTGAAAGCAGGCTCTCCCCGGGCGCTGCTGCACGGAGCATAACCCTTGAGGCCGCGGCAAAAAGACACGACCTTATTATAATGGGCGCCAGCGAGAGGAGCCTGCCGGCCTCTTTCCTCAGAGGCAACCCCGTCGAGGATGTGCTCAGGGAAACGCCCTGCAATCTGATAATCCTGAACCCCCGGCATGAAAATCAGTAATCTGACAAGTGAGCAGGTGTTCCAGGCGCTTGCCACATCGGAAAGCGGCCTGACTGAAGCGGAAGCTAACAAGCGGCTTCAGGAATTCGGCCCGAACGAGATCGAAGAGGTAAAGGGCCCGTCCCTGCTTGTAAAGTTTCTCAAACAGTTCACCCATTTCCTTGCGATACTCCTCTGGATAGGGGCGGGGCTCGCCTTTTTATCGGAACTCCTCCATCCCGGCGGCGGCATGCCGGCGCTCGGCTTTGCAATTGTGGGTGTGATAGTCATCAACGCGGTCTTTGCGTTCGTCCAGGAATACAGGGCGGAAAAATCCATCGAAAAGCTGAAGCTTCTTCTCCCTTTTTTCGTAAAAGTGATGAGGGACGGGAAAGAGAGGGAGATCCCGGCGCGGGGAATAGTTCCGGGCGACATCGTAATCCTTTCGGAAGGCGATAAGGTCCCTGCCGATTCAAGGCTTGTAGACACTACATATCTTATGGTCAATAACGCCCCCCTCACGGGAGAATCAGAGCCCATTCCTTTGCAGCATGAGCCGCGCGGCGGGGAATTGATGGAAAGCGGGAACGTCGCTTTTGCGGGGACAACCATTGTGAGCGGCTCCGGGAGGGCCGTGGTCTTTGCAACGGGGATGGGGACCGAATTCGGCCGCATTGCCCACCTTACCGGCGCTGTCGAAGCCGGGCTGACCCCGCTTCAGAAAGAGATTGTGAAGACAACGAGGATTATCGCTTTTCTGGCAGCGATAATCGGCATTGCCTTTTTCATTGTTGGATACTTTATCGGAAGGACCTTCTGGGAAAACTTCATATTCGCCATAGGTGTCATCGTGGCCCTTGTGCCGGAGGGAATGCTTCCGACGGTCACCCTCGCACTCGCGATGGGAAGCCAGAGAATGGCCAGAAGGAAGGCATTGATAAAGACGCTTGCCTCTGTAGAGACCCTTGGTTCCGTAACCGTGATATGCACGGACAAAACAGGCACGCTTACCCAGAACAGAATGGAGGTAAAAAAATTCTGGTTCAACGGTGAAATGCGGGAGGCCGGGAGATTGAGAGATTCGGACAGACTTCCCGAGATAGCGTACCTCTGCAATAATGCAAAATTTATAGACGGGCACTACAAGGGCGATCCCACGGAGATAGCGCTCCTCAGGGTTGTAAGGGAAACCGCCGGTGATTTGAAAACGGAGCGGCTACGCGAGATCCCCTTCGATTCGGAAAGGAAGCGGATGAGCTCTGTGAACGCGGTCGGCGGAAAGGTATTCGCCTTTACGAAAGGCGCCCTGGAAAACGTACTCCCTTTATGCAACCGCATGCTCTTAAACGGAAAGGAGGCGCCGCTGGATGAGGAAAACGGAAAAAGAGCGGTGGATGCCTGCCATGCGATGATGGATACCGGGCTCAGGGTCCTCTCGTTCGCCTTTAAGGAAATGGATGAAAAGGAAGTGCTGCATGCAGGGCCCGAAACTATTGAGCGCAACATGGTTTTTGCAGGCTTGATGGGCATCGAGGACCCGCCGAGGCCCGAGGTCCCGGATGCCTTGAAAAAATGCCATGATGCAGGTATCAGGGTGATCATGATTACCGGGGACGGGAGCCGGACCGCTGTTGCCATCGCACGGGAGATCGGTCTCGTCAGAGGAACCCCCGCTGTTGTAGAGGGGACGGAGTTTGAAATTATGAGCGAAAGAGAACTCAGGGAGAAGCTCGCAGAGCAGGAAGTACTATTCGCACGGATGACACCGAAACACAAGCTAAGGATAGTGTCGACACTTAAAGAGATGGGTGAGCGGGTTGCGGTGACCGGCGATGGAGTGAACGATGCCCCTGCGCTGAAAAAAGCCGATATCGGTATCGCCATGGGCATTTCAGGAACGGATGTGGCGAAAGAGACCGCGGAGATGATACTCCTTGACGATAATTTTGCTACTATCGTAAACGCGGTAGAAGAGGGGAAGGCGATATTCGAAAATATAAGGAAATTCATCGGCTACTTCTTTACATCAAACATAGCCGAACTCGTCCCCTATATTATCTTTGTGCTTTTCAGGGTGCCTCTGCCTCTTACTATCATGCAGGTGCTTTCCGTAGACCTCGGAACGGATATGCTCCCCGCGCTCGCGCTCGGGGCGGAAAGGCCGACGAAGGAGCTCATGAAGCAGCCGCCGAGAAGTCCGAAGAAGAGAATTCTGGATTCCAGGGTTTTAAGCCTTGTCTTTCTCCTCCTTGGTCCCATAGAGGCGGCAGCGGGGCTTTTCGGCTTTTCCTATGTCTTGAAGCAGGGGGGGTGGCAGTGGGGAGAAATGCTGTTGCCTGATAATGCGCTCTATATGCAGGCGACGACGGCGTGCCTCACCGGAATAGTGATTGTGCAGATCGCAAATGTCTTCGTGTGCCGGTCATTCAGAGAATCGGTATTCGGCATCGGATTTTTTTCAAACAAGCTGATATTCGCAGGCATTGCGTTTGAACTCGCGCTGCAGTTGTTCATTGTATACCATCCGCTGGGCAACAGGATATTTTCGACCTGTCCCATCCCCCCCAGCGTGTGGCTTGTATTGATACCGTTTGCGATTTTTCTTTTTGCGGCAGACGAGGCGAGGAAATTTATCGCACGGAAGCTAAGAGCCGGGCAGGTTGTACCTGGTTAGGATAAGGAAGGATATCACAATGAAGAGGAACAAGCCGATAAGCAGGGAGTAGAAGAAGCTGAGCCTGGGAGTGAGTACTATTACGGAAAGCATGTAGAATATCCACGAGGATATTGATGCCTTGTACCTTCACTTACTGCTGAATTGCAGGTATCTTTTCCTCTATCCACGCAAGGACGATCCCCAGTACGGTCTGGGCTGTCATGTCTTCGGCGTTTTCATCATGGGACTTTTTCGCTTCCCAGAGCACCTCGCCGGAATTGATATCAACCATTCTTACCGACATCGCTGCCCGGCAGTCGTTCTTTCTAATCTGTGCGGGCGCAAAATCCGTCCATACCCAGGCTTTCTGGGGCTCGCATTCATATTTATCCACGGAGCCGAAGACAAGCGCATTGATGCCGCTGCTCCTCAATGCCGCTTTATCGGGCTCGGACAGCCCGGACCGGACCAGCGCCTCCTCATTGATCAGCTTCTTCAGCTTGCTCCGTTCAAGAACATTGAATCCCTTGCCGGCGAACCTGACGGTAATCTTGTCAGTCATTTTATAGCCGACAATGGGATCAGGACTGTCGAATTTTATGACCGCTATATTCTTGTAGCCCTGGACGTCGGCAGACTGCTTTACGTGGCCTTGCTCTGAAGCACAGCCCGCGAGAAACATGAGTCCGATAATATACAACACCCATCTCATAACCGCTTTCCCCTTTTGTGTAAATTTAAAACTGGTAGACAGTAGGGGATTCGAACCCCCGGCCCCCACGTTGCGAACGCCAATTTAAGGACACAGGCAAGCGCTTGAAAATACCGCATAAACCCGCGCCAGTACTGGATTTGCGGGGATTTTCCTACCTTTCATAATTTTACATAATAATTATATTTTTGTGGATTTTCGCTCAGTTTTACTACGGTGTTTCCCGGTACGGCTTTGCTTTATGATAGCACACCTATTGACCGCTTCGCTTACACTGGCATATAATACCAGTATATGAAGGCTCACCTTGTGAAACATGTGAAGGTTGAAGACGACGATGGTAATCTCATAGAGATCAAAATTTGGCAGTTGCAAGCGCCGTCTCCTGACAAGCCTCATGGGTATAAGTACTCGATGGCATATATAGTAGAAGGTATGAGGATTATAGGATACGATAACTCCGAGGGGAAGGGGGATCACAAGCACTACGGAGGAAAAGAGGTAGCCTATACCTTTCGCAGTATTGACAGGTTGTTGGAGGATTTTAGTAGAGACATAGAACGCTTCATAAGAGGTGATAAGCCATGAAGGTAAAAAAAATAAAGATCGGCATAAGAAGCGTCAAGGACGTGTTCAGCGATGTAAAAGACACGGTGAATAAGATCGAGGCCGGGCAGAGACTGAAGCCGGTAACGGAACCGGAGATGTACTTTACCAGCCTTGAAGCGTTCCGCAAGGTCTTAACTCCAAAGCGGCTTGAGCTCTTGCACATTATCAAAACGGAGCATCCTTCTTCGGTCAATGAACTTGCGCGCATGGCAAAGAGGGATATTAAGAACGTGACCGCAGACGTTAAATATTTAGAGCAGATAGGGCTTATTGAGAAGAAAGCCACAGGCCATAAAATAAAGCCGGTTATCAATTATGACAAGATAGCACTGGAGATTGCGGTTTAAAACAACATGGGAGTCCGGGACATAAAGATATCCATAAAATCCGATGAGGAGCTTTTTGAAGAAGTCAAAAGCGTTGTCAGGAAGATTGAGCGCGGGGAGAAAGTTAAAAAGCACGAGGGAATATCTTTTGAGGATATGGATACCCTGCGGAAAGTGCTTACCGATGAGCGGATCAGGATCCTTAAAACGATTAAAAAAGAGCATCCCCAGTCAATTTACGAGCTTGCGAGAATGCTTCACAGGGATATAAAAAATACCTTTGATGATGTGAAGTTTCTTGCTGAGATGGGGCTTGTTGATCTTAAGAAGACAAAGAACGGCAGAGAGAAGACAACTCCTACGGTGAATTACGACAGGATATTATTGGAAATACCCGTGTCGTAAACAAGTCCGTAAGAGGGGATTTAACGCGCAGTGAGGAGTGATGCAAATGTGTGATTCAATTAAGCCCGTTTCTCCAGGACATCATCGACCCAGCTCAACGCAGCCGAGACGTTCGGGAATCCGATAGTGCTCGAAAGCAGCAGCAAGGTGTGATAGAGTTCATCGGTAGTTGCCCCTGACTCGAGAGCCCTTCGTGCATGTGAGTGGACGGACCCCTCTGATTTAATGGCTGCGGCCGCTGCCAATTGAATGAGATGGGCGGTTTTGTCATCGATAGGGCCGGCCTCTTTCGCTGCTTTGCCGAAATTCTCAAGCGCTTTAAAGTACTTTTTAAACCTCTTCCTGATGCTTACATATTGGCCCGGCAGTTGTCCCGGCGGTACTGTTGTCATGTCTCCTCCTTATATTAAAGCGGCAAGAAGTCTCTTGCCTGCTTCGTATGCATCGTGCAGCGCTGTCGGGTGCTCAAGTATAGCGTCTTTTGCATCGACCCCCAGGAAGGCTGATGTTTCATGTTCGGGAACGCTTATGGTCCTGAAAAAAGCCTTTGCCGTTGCTTCCGAACATTGTACGCCGATCTCCTTCTTCATTCCCCCCACGAGCAGCAGGAGCCCTTTTCTGCCCCGCGGTCCAGCGGGGATCGTCTTTTTCAACAGGTATTTCTCGCACCAGAAGGCCTGGCATCTGTCTACCATCGCTTTGGCCTGCGCACTGATGCTGAAGAAGAAAATCGGTGAGGCCAGGATTATCCTGTCTGCTCCCCTGATTGTATCATAAATCTCTCCCATATCGTCTTTCATTACGCAGCAGCCGGTTTTTTCGCACCCGCCGCAATTCTGGCACGGCTTTATGCTCATGGTGTTGAGTTTGAAGAGCCTGATATCGTGCCCTGCCTCATATGCGGGCCTTAACGCCTCATTCAACAATAATTCCGTATTGCCTTTTACTCTCGGACTGCCCAGGAAAGCCGCTATCTTCGTCATTTATTAGTTTCCGCCCCGGCTTTCACAACTGACACGTAATTACTCAACCTCTTCAGCTTTTTTCGCAAAGGCAAGATCTTTTCTGTTCGCCCGGCTCTCTCCGGCAAAGGCTTCACGCAAGTCCTGTTCTGATTTGCTCATGGTTCCTGCTTCGCTCATGACGCCTCCTCTTCAAATTTACGGTTGTATTCTTTTACCTTCTTTGCGAACTCCCTGCCGAAATCGTAACATTTCGTCTCATCTTCCAACGACGGCTTGTAAAGTATCTGCAGTCCCGGCTCAAAAGTTTCGAGCCCCATTTTCTTGAATTCCTCATAAGCCTCTTTCACGGCGCCGCCGCCCCATCCGTAACTCCCGAAAGCCCCTACTATCCTGTTTTTCGGCCTCAATCCCCTTAAGTGGGTCAGGAACTGGGCCACGGTCGGATACAGGATATTGTTGAGCGTCGGCGAACCGATAAGGCACCCCCTCGCTTTCCAGAATTCCTTGATGGCGACGCTCATGGGCGTGGCCCTCAATTTGATGACCTTGCATTCGATCCCCTCGTCCTTTATCCCCTGTATCATCGGTGTGGTCATCTGCTCGGTGCTGTGCCACATGGTATCGTAAATAATCGAGGCGCAGAGCTCCGCCCTTCCTCCTGCCATGTCAGTATACATCTGCACTACTTTCCGGGGATTCCTCCATACTATGCCGTGGTCCGGGGCGATCATCTCTATCTCCAGTCCCAGCTTCCGGATTTCCGCGAGCTTTGTTTTTATGATCTGCCCGAACGGCATGAGGATGTTGGCATAATAATCGACAACCGCGTCTTCCAGTTCAGCCATGGACGCGCAGGTAACGAATTCGTCGTCGAACCTTACCGCCGATGCTATGTGCTGCCCGAACCCGTCCTGGCTGATGAGCACCTTTTCCTCTTTTATATAAGTCATCATGGAGTCAGGCCAATGGAGCATCGGGGTCTCGAGGAAGAGCAGGGTCCGCTTGCCGATATTTAAGGTGTCGCCTGTTTTTACGGTCTTTATTGTCCATTTGGATATATCGAAAAACTTTTCGAGACCTTTTTTGCCTTTTCCCGTTATATAAATAGTGGCGCCGATCGCCAGTTCCATTATCCTGTCAAGGCTGGTGGCATGGTCGTTCTCTATGTGGTTTACGACCATATGTTTAATCTTCGAGGGGTCTGCTATGCTCCTGATATTCTTGACGGTGGTATCCGCGAAGTCGTGTTTGACCGTATCCAGCAGGGTTATTTCGTCGTCCATTATAAGATAGTTGTTATAGGTAGTCCCGCGGGGCGTCTCATATCCGTGGAAGTCTCTCACCGCCCAATCAATTGCACCGACCCAATAGATTCCGTTTTTAAGCTCAACAGCCTTCATGCTTACAACCTCCGTTTGCAAAAAGTATGGCCCGCACGGTAATATTTTACCTGCTCGCTTGCGCCTGAATCTATCTTAAAATGAACGTTTGAAAGCCTACGTGCATTCTCCTCCGTTCAATGCCTTTCTCCACCCTTCGGCCTTGAGCTTATCCTCCCTCTGGAGGGCCCATTCTTTAATTTCCCTGAGATACCGGAGAGGATCGGTTTTTGAAAGCGCAACCAATGCCTCGCGCTCTTTTACGCTGTCCGCATGATCCCCGGGATAGAGGCCGTTCCAGGTGCAGAGCTCCCCGTCGAAAAGGTAATCAGGAGTGATCCCTGCTCCGGCGGGTTTCTGCGCCTTGAAAACCGCTATATCCATATCGTACTCGATTATCCACCCATTATCAACAATCATGCTCCCGGGATCAAAGGCGACACCGGATGAGCAGACAGGACAATAGACATTCCTGATCACCTGCTCCGGCATGATACTATCCTTGAAATGAAAACTTGCAGACCTGATGCCGCAACTGCATCTTTGTTCATATGACGTGCACATGGGTTCCTCCTGTTTTAAAACACATAATTTCATTCCTGTTGCAATTGCGGCATGCGGGCCTGTGGAAGCCCGGAGCGCGTCAATGCTGCTCCAGCGCCTCATAGACTTTTCCGACCATCGCTGCCGAAGGCTTCAGGGTCTTTGCGCCCATGGTCCACCGTGCAGGGCATGCCTCTTCAGATTGACCGGCAAGGTAAACATTTGCCTGTACCTTCCGCAGGAGCTCCTCCGAATTTCTGCCTACATTATAGAAATTGACCTCGGATGCGACGATCTTCCCTTCGGGGCTTATGATAAATGTGCCTCTCAATGCATGTCCTGTCTCTTCATCATAAACGCCGAAGAGCTTCGACAACTTGCCGGTCCGGTCCGCTCCCATGGGATATTTCACCTTCTCAAGGAGCTTTTCGTCTTTTTGCCATGCGAGGTGGACAAATTTGGTGTCCGTGCTCACGGTGATTACTTCTGCGCCGGCTGCCTTGATGTTTTCGTACTGATCTGCCAGATCAGCGAATTCCGTAGCTCAGACAAAGGTAAAATCAGCCGGGTAGAAAAATAATATTGTCCATTTCCCCTCTTTTTTGAGGTCTGCGAGGCTCCTCTGTCCGAAATCTCCTTTTGTCGGTTCATAGGTCTCAACAGTAAAATCAGATACGGTCTGCCCGACCCTTAATCCGCAACACACTTCGCTCATGGTTATACCTCCTGAATGTAATATTCGGGATTCGGCGATCCCTTTAATTTTTTTTAAGATTGATGCCCCAATCGCCAATTATAAATTCATTATGCCTTCTGCATCGTGCCCTTTTTGCCGCATTTCGGGCATGTGTGGGGTTTGCATCTGCCTTCTTTGGTAGCGTTGCAGGCGCTGCACTTGAAAACTGCCATTATCTATCACCTCCTGTCCGGATAATCGGTATCCTTCTCTTGTAACTGCCGGTTAATCCTTGCTGCTCCTACACTTTTGGCATATGCCATAAAATTCTATATGGTTCCCGGTAATCTCGATATCGCCCCTCATCTCGTCCGGCACTTTCAAGGCGTATGCATTGTGAATATCCACAATCCGCTTGCAGCGGAGGCATATCAGATGATGGTGCGGCTCGGTGTTCGGGTCAAACCGCTTTCTGCCCGGATCGATGGTCAGTTCAAGCAGAGTGCCCCTCTGCCTCAATGTCTCAAGGGTGTTGTATACCGTTGCAAAAGACATCGTGGGAAATTTTTTCGACACGGCCTTGTAAATGTCCTCTGCTGACGGGTGCCCGGTGTTGCCGTCAAGGTAGCGGAGGATCGCAATCCTTTGCGGCGTAAGCTTGAGCCCGGTCTCTTTGAGTTTTTCCATTGCTCTCCTCTGTTAGAATGATTCTTGTTAAATAAATATTATCAGATTATAATTATTATTGTCAAGGTTTTTTAAGTCAAAGTAAAAAATTCTCTAAGGCCCGGTCTGATAATATATAGATACTGCTGAACAAGGATTGGGTTTAATGTTAAAATGAACAATATGGGTGATAATGCCTTTAATAAAATCCTTGTCCGTGGAGTCAACTGGCTCGGGGATGCCGTTATGACCATGCCTGCCATAAGGGCCCTGAGAAAAGCATCCGCGGGCTCACCTATCAGCCTGCTCGTAAGGCCGTCCGTCGGTCCTCTCTTCGAAGGCAACCCGGATATCGATGATATAATATTGTATGAGGACCGGTTCAAAGGTACCGTAGGGAGACTCAAGCTCGCGCACCTCCTGAGAAAGAGGAACTTCACCAAAGCCGTACTTTTTCAGAATGCATTCGATGCTGCACTGGTAACCTTTCTTGCCGGTATTCCTGAAAGGATAGGGTATAACCGCGATGGGAGGGGGTTCCTCCTTACAAAGGCGGTTGCATTTAATGGTGATGACAGGAAGCTCCATCACACACGGTACTATCTTAATCTCCTCGAGGCTGCAGGAATAAAGGCAGATTTTGCGGGGCCCTGGATCCCCCTTTCCCTGGAGGAGCGTATGGCTGCACGCGAAGCGCTGTCAGGATTGAAAAGGCCCGTGCTCGGTATAAATCCCGGGGCCGCCTACGGATCGGCCAAGAGATGGTTCCCCGGGCGTTTTGCCGAGGTCGCAAACCGGTTCAGGGAGGATACCGGCGGAAGCGTGGTAATCTTCGGAGGCAGAGCGGAGAGGGACATTGCGCAGGAAATCGAGAAGCTTGTCTCTGCCAGTCAGCCGTCCGGCGCGCATGCCCGGCTTCTGAACCTGGCAGGGATAACGACTCTCAGAGAGCTTATCTCATCCATTTCAGAATGCGATGTTTTTGTCACGAATGATTCGGGGCCGATGCATATCGCTTACGCGGTTGGTACGCCCCTGGTCTCGATATTCGGTTCGACCGCCCCTGATCTGACAGGGCCGGTGGGGGATGGAAACGTAGTGATAAAAAATGATTTCAATTGCAGCCCGTGTTTCGAGCGCACCTGTAAAAACGACGATATGAAGTGCATGTATACGGTGACTTCAGAGGAGGTCTGCCTCGGCGTCAAAAAAGTGCTCCCTTACAAAAGGGCGGTGTTTTTCGACAGGGACGGGACATTATGCAGGGATGCAAACTATCTCAATAACTGGGATGATTTCGAAGTCTTTCCGGAAATAGAGAGCTTGAGGGAACTGAAGGACAAGGGCTTTGCTTTGATAGGCGTTACGAACCAGTCGGGCATCTGCCGCGGGCTTGTCAATGAGTCGTTCGTAAAAGAGGTGAACAGGCTCTTTATGGATAAATACGGATTCGATGATTTCTTCTACTGCCCTCATGGCCTTGATGAACACTGCCCATGCAGAAAACCTGAGCCGGCGCTGCTCTTTGCAGCGAGGGCGAAGCACAGGATCAATCTCAGGGAATCCTATGTTGTGGGAGATAAAGATGCCGATATGCTTCTTGCAAAGGCTGCTGGCGCAAAAGGGATATTCGTCGGGACAGGCCGGCAAAAGGAATCCCCCTGCGCCGACTTTGCTGCCGATAATCTGAGAGGCGCCGTTCATATCATAAGCTCAAATGGATAAAGTAACCATAAAAAAAATCCCCAAAAAAATATTGGTTATCAAACCGGGCTCCCTCGGCGATATAGTCCACAGCCTGCCGTTTCTTCATGTAATGAAAGATACCTTCCCCCGGGCCGAAATCCACTGGATAGTATCAAGAGGACTTGAGGGTCTGCTTCAGAATAACCCCATGGTAAAGAAGCTCTGGATCATCAACAAGGACCAGTGGAAAAATCCGGGGAAGATTAAAGAGACCGTATCAGAGGTCAAAACCCTTTTCAGGGAGCTCAAGAGAGAGACCTATGATATTGCGGTCGACCTCCAGGGTCTCCTGAGGAGCGGTCTCCTTGCCAATGCAAGCCATGCGCCTGTAAGAGTGGGTTTTAAAGAGGCGCGGGAGGGCAGCAGGCTGTTCTACACGCACCGGATCAGGGGCGGCAGGGATGTGCACGCGGTCGACAGGTATCTGAAAGTGGCTTCTTCCCTCGGCTGCGAGATAGACGAAATAAAATTCCCCATGCCGCTTATCAAGGAATCGGAGAAAGTAAAAAACGTAAAAAATAATATGGGGAAATATGCGGTAATAGTTTCGGGCGCCCGTTGGAAAACAAAGAGGTGGCTGCCCGAAAGATTTGGCAAACTTGCATACATGCTCAATATAAAAAGCATTGTTGTCGGCAGCACGGCAGATGCAAAAATATCCAAAGAGATAGAAGCCATGTCAGGCGGCAAAGCTGTATCAATGGCGGGCTTGACAGACCTGGGAGAGCTGATATCCCTTATCAGAGGCGCCACATATGTTGTCACGAATGACTCGGGGCCGATGCATATCGCTGCGGCTTTTAACATACCGACGGTGGCGATCTTCGGCCCCACAAGTCCTGTGAGGACAGGGCCTTACGGCAGGAATAATATTATCGTAAAGGGCGGGACTTCCTGCGCGCCGTGTTACAAGAGAGAGTGCAGGCATATCCGGTGCATGAAAGAGGTATCCGTTGAGCAGGTATACGAAGCGGTAAAGACAGTAACGGGTAACAAGTGGCAAGTTAGAAGCTGATAGTTTCCAAAAACTTGTCACTTATCATTCGTTACTTTTTCAAGGGGGACGAATGAAGTATCAGACAGGTGAAGCAGGCAGGATTGTGGTGGCACGCTTCGAAGACGGGGATGATGTATTGAAAGGCCTCGGGGATATCGCGAAGAAGGAGAATATCAGGGCAGGGGTATTTTATCTTGTCGGCGGACTTAAAGGCGGCAGATTTGTGGTCGGTCCTGAAAAAGAAGAGCTGCCCCCCATTCCCGTATGGCGTGAGTTGAGCGAGAGCCATGAGATCATCGGTCTCGGCACGATCTTCTGGCAGGGTGGTGAGCCGAAGATGCATTTTCACGGGGCATACGGAAAGCGTGATGCGGTAAAGCTCGGCTGCCTCAGGGAGAAGTCGGAGACCTTTCTTGTGCTTGAGGCGATTATTATGGAGATAAAGGGTGTGAATGCGATAAGGGAGCTGGATCCTGTTTCGAATATGGTGCTGTTGAAGTTGTGAAATTACAAAGGTGTAATAGTATAGTTTGGCTTGAGATAAGGGAGGATATAGTATTTGAGCTCATTCTCGTCCGGCATCCAGCCGGACTCCGAGGCTACGCCAGCCCGCTCCACCGTCCATAGTTCCGCCCTGGGCTGCCGAAGCCGCTCAAATACTATATCCTTCCTTATCTCTGTATTCCAGTGTATTGCTTTTATGCGCTCCGCACAGTAGAATTTACCCTGCAAAATTTGATAATATTATTACTTGCTTACCTCGCGATGGAGGGGTGGCCGAGCGGTTTAAGGCGACGGTCTTGAAAATCGTTGTAGGATTATATCCTACCGTGAGTTCGAATCTCACCCCCTCCGTTT
>JAMCVZ010000041.1 GCA_023476565.1 Nitrospirota bacterium | reverse complement strand
GGGATTCCCTCATCATGTAGTCCAAAGAGGCAATAACAGAGAAAAGGTCTTCTTTGACACAGAGGGTTTTGCACTGAATCTGCTTAAACAAAACAAGTCCTGCAAGCTTGGAGTTAAAAACAAACGTTTAAAGGCAGCATATGATGACAATTACAGAGCTTCGATTCTCAACCTGCAGTTGTTCATCATAGTGCGTTCGCCCTGACGCCGGGATTCTTTTACTTGACAGGGGTACCCCAAAGCTGCTATGGTTGAACGTTATAACTAACTGCTGTACCCGGATGAAAACTACGTTAATGTAAGCCCCGGAATACACCGGGGCTTTTTTTTACCCGAACGCAGAAAAAAAAGGAGTTTATGGAGTTTATGGAATTTCACACATTTGATTTTCACCCTCACGTTGCAGCCGGGATAACGGCTGCGGGCTTTGCCGCGCCGACGCCGATCCAGGCGCAGGCGATCCCGCCGGTTATGCTGGGGCGCGATGTCATGGGCCTGGCACAGACCGGCACCGGCAAGACCGCCGCATTCGTGCTGCCAATTCTGCATCGTCTGATGCACGGTGGGCGCCGGCATGTCCGGGCCCTTGTTATCGCCCCTACCCGCGAACTGGCAGAACAGATTCATGAGGCAATCGGCAGCCTGGGACAGAAGACCGGGCTCCGGAGCGTAACTGTCTATGGCGGCGTGGGCTTCAATCCCCAGGTGGAGAAGCTGAAACGCGGCGCCGAGATTGTCGTAGCCTGCCCCGGGCGGCTTCTCGATCACATCGGCCAGGGGACAATCGACCTCTCCCGGATGGAAGTGCTGGTTCTCGACGAGGCCGACCATATGTTCGACATGGGCTTTTTACCCGACATAAGGCGAATCCTGAAGCATCTCCCCCGGCAGCGGCAGACCTTGCTCTTCTCGGCCACTATGCCTGAAGAGATCCGGCATCTGGCCAATGATGTCCTGGACGAGCCGATCACGCTCCAGGTGGATGCCGGCGCCCCGGCGGTTACCGTCAGCCACGCTCTCTACCCGGTCGAGCAGCACCTCAAAACAGCGCTTCTCCTCGAACTGCTGCGCCATACCGACACCGGGTCGGTCCTGATCTTTACGCGCACCAAACACCGCGCCAAGCGCGTTGGGCAGCAACTGGAGAAGGCCGGCTACCGGGCGGCCTCGCTGCAGGGGAACCTCTCCCAGGCGCGGCGGCAGGCCGCGATGAACGGTTTCCGCAACGGCACGTTCCAGGTCCTGGTAGCGACCGATATCGCCGCGCGGGGGATCGATGTGACCCAGATCTCCCATGTCATCAACTATGACATCCCCAACACCACCGATGCCTACATTCACCGCATCGGCCGGACAGGTCGTGCTGCCCGGAGCGGCGATGCGTACACCCTGGTTACCGGTGATGATACGCTTATGGTGCGCGATATCGAGCGGGTCCTCGGCGGCCCTCTCGATCGCCGTACTGTGGCCGGCTTTGACTATAGCGCCGCTGCTCCGCGGAAGGACAACGAGTTCGCCCGGCCGCCGCGGCAGCCCGCACCAGCTCGCAAGCCTGGCGGGGCAAGGAAGACCGGCAGGCAGGGGAGCGATACCTTCCAGCCGAAAACTGCCTGGACGAAGAAAGGTCCTGTGAAATTCAGGTAGAGCAGGGCTTTTATCAAGGCTCTATCTATAAGTTTCTATGAAAATCTGGTAGTATTTAAGAACACGACTTGCGCATATCGCTCGGGTGAGCCGGGGACAGTCCCTATTCTACGACTTTGCTTTGCTTTGTCCGTGGTAAACCACCTACTGTTGGTAAATAGGGACAGTCCCCTTACTCATGTACCGCTTACAGTGCGTAACTCGTATTTAAGAATAAGGGATTCCGTGTTGCTGATCTGCCTGTCGGAAAATGCTGTTTTAACATTGAATATCCGAGCACGTGTGCCAAGGCCGGATATTGCGCTGCCGTTTTGATCCGATAGGGAGGAAGGTGAGCACATGCGATATCATGCCCTTGCCTGTGATTACGACGGAACGCTTGCCGAGCACGGGACAGTCTCTCAGGAGTTGATTGCGGCTCTTGAGCGTTTGCGCGCTACCGGGCGCATGCTTATTCTTGTCACAGGCCGCCGGCTCGGGGACCTCCTCAATGTCTTTCCCCATGTTACCCTCTTTGACAGGGTTGTTGCGGAGAACGGGGCATTGCTCTACCATCCCGCGACTTATGAGGAAAGGACTATCGGAGAGCCGCCGCCGCAGGAATTCGTGGATATGCTCAGGGAGCGCGGAGTTTCTCCCTCGGTCGGGCGCGTGATCGTTGCTACATGGGAACCGCATCAGACAACGGTCATTCAGGCCATACGCGATCTGGGGCTCGAAATGCAGGTCATCTTCAACAAAGGGGCCGTGATGGTGTTGCCTTCGGGAGTTAATAAAGCCACAGGGCTCAAATACGCCCTTTATGACCTTGAGCTTTCGTTCCATAACATCGTGGGCGTCGGGGATGCTGAAAATGACCATGCCTTTCTCTCATTATGCGAGTGTTCAGTGGCGGTTGCCGATGCCTTGCCCGCGATCAAAAAAAATGCTGATCTTGTTACAGAGGGTGCACGGGGAGCCGGTGTTATCGAACTGATAGACAGGATGGCGGCAACCGATCTCATCGAGCTCGAACCGCGCCTCACGAGGCACGGGCTCAAGATCGGCACACGTGAGGATGGCGGCGAGGTGCGGGTGTCGCCTTATGGCAACAATATCCTGGTCTCCGGCGCCTCGGGGAGCGGGAAATCCACATTTGCAGCGGGCTTTATGGAACAGCTTGCGCGAAAGAAATACCAGTTCTGCATTATCGACCCCGAAGGGGATTATGAAGGACTGGAGGGCGCGGTTGTGGTCGGAAGCAGCAAGTCGGCTCCAATAGTGGAGGGGGGAATCAGGCTTCTGGAAAGATACGATCAGAATGTTGTGCTCAATCTTCTGGGGATCCCTCTTGCGGACCGTCCCGGGTTTTTCAGGGAGTTTTTGCCGCGCCTGCAGGAACTCAGGACCCGCACGGGCCGCCCTCACTGGATTGTCCTGGATGAAGCGCACCACCTCGCGCCTCTGAATATGGACATATCCTCGTTCGCCTTTTGCCGGGACCTCTACGGATTCATGATGATTACCGTCCATCCGGCCCATGTCTCACCGTATTTCCTGTCATCCGCCCAATTGCTCATTGTAGTCGGAGAGGACCCGGAGTATGTTTTTACTGATTTCAGCAAGATAACCGGCCAGGTCGTTCCGCAGGCGCCCGTCCGCCGCCTCGAACCGGGCGAGGCCGTTGCCTGGTTCAGACAAACGTCTGAAGAACTTTTCAAGTTCAGGACAATTGCTTCGCACGCCGCGCACCGGAGACATCTCCGCAAATACGCCGACGGAATGCTGAGCCCTGACAAAAGTTTTTATTTCCGCGGTCCGGAAGGTAAGCTCAACCTGAGGGCGCATAATCTCATGCTCTTCGTTCAGATAGCAGATGGGGTCGATGATGATACGTGGCTCTACCATTTAGGCCGTGGCGATTTTTCCTGCTGGCTCCGCTTGTCCATCAAAGATGATGTGCTGGCTTCCTATGCGGAGCGGATCGAGAATATGAGCATACCGCCCCGGGAGAGCCGCGCCCTTATCAGAGAGGCCATTGAGGAACGTTATACCGCCCCGGCATAATACAAACGTAAGAAATAAATTGAAAGCGTCAGCAGTGTGGCGACTTTCACGTGCTCTTAAGCTGCTCCTGCGGCGCCAGCCTCACATCCAGGATGACCTGTATTTCCTTGCTGAATAATGACAAATGCAGGTATTGACCCCCTTGCAAGCCCGGGCTCCGGCAATAAACAATTACCGCGCCTCACGGCTGCTTCCATCATTTCAGTGTATTTTGTTATGATTGGGTTGCACCGTTTCCGGCAAGCTCTGCACAGCAAGGTGCGCCGGAACGGGACCCGACAAAAGTAACGAAGGGATATCAACAATGCTAAGACGCCGTTTTGTAATCATTATTATATGGCTTTTAAGCCTTTGCATAATACCGGCATACAGCCTGGAGGGACAGGACGGCAATTATGCGTATAACCGTGCACAGGTGCTGGGATATATGCTGCAGCGCTACCTGGGGGGCCACAGCTTCAATCACCAGAAGATCAACGATACCATCTCCAAAAGGGCGTTCGGCCTTTACCTCAAGCAGATCGATCCCCAAAAGCGCTTTCTGCTTAAAAAAGACGTGGATGAGCTTAAAGCCTATGCGGACAAGATCGATGACGAGATGAATTCGGCAAAGTTCGAGCTCCCGGAAAAAGCCGCAGGGATCCTTGCCGGGAGAACGGTACAGGTCCGGCAGATGGTCAGCGAGCTCCTTTCCCGGAATTTTGATTTTTCCAGAGACGAGTCTCTCGAGGTGGATGCCGACAAGCTCGATTACTGCGCATCGGAAGGGGAATTGAAAGAACGGTGGAGAAAGCTCCTCACTTACCAGGTGCTTACAAAGTATCTGGGCCTGGTTGAGGACAGGGATTCCCGGGCAGCGGCCGGACCCGGAGCCGAAGGTCAGGAAAAGGCGTCTGCGGCTGATTTGCAGAAGACCGCGCGCGAAAAGATAATGAAGAATTACGAAGAGACGTTTTCCAGGATGCAGAATGAAAAAGAAACGGAAAAGTACGATCGCTATTTCATTGCCGTGGCCAGGGCGTTTGATCCCCACACCAACTATATGCCCCCTACAAACAAGGAAGAGTTCGATATAAGCATGAGGGGCTCGCTGGAAGGTATAGGGGCGAGGCTTCGCGAGGAAGACGGCTATGTCAAGGTGGAAAGCATAATGCCCGGGGGGCCTGCCGCACGTCAGGGCCAACTGCTTTCGGGGGATGTCATTCTCAAGGTCGGGGAGGGCGGTGGAGAGCCGGTCGATATAGTGGACATGAGGCTTCAGGATGCCGTCAGGCTTATACGGGGGAAAAAGGGCTCCGAGGTCAGGCTCACGATCAAGAGGCAGAGCGCATCCCAGCTCACCATACCGATAGTCCGCGACATTATTCAGATAGAGGATACATTCGCGAAGGGGGCTACTCTCAGGGACGAGGGGAGCGGAAAGGCTGTCGGATACATCAGGCTCCCCAGCTTTTACCGGGATTTCAAAGGGAACAAGAACGGCGGGGAGACCCGGAGCAGCACCGATGATATGAAAAAAGAGCTCAGAAGGCTGGACTCGGAAAATGTCAGCGGACTTATACTGGACCTGAGGAACAACGGGGGGGGCGCCCTTGAGGACGCCGTCAATATAGCGGGAATGTTCATAAAGGCAGGGCCGATTGTACAGGTGAAGAGCGGCTCCGGTGATATCGCCATCCTTAACGATAATGATCCGTCGGTTTATTACAAGGGGCCTGTCGTGGTCCTTGTGAACCAGTTCAGCGCATCGGCCTCGGAAATACTTGCGGGGGCCCTTCAGGATTACGGTCGCGCGGTAATTGTCGGCGGCAGGCATACGCACGGGAAAGGCACAGTCCAGATGGTGATAGATCTTGACGCGGGAATCCCTCCCAATATCATGGACCAGTACAAGCCCTTCGGCGCTTTGCTGCTGACTATCCAGAAATTTTACCGCGTGAGCGGCGAGTCCACGCAGTACCGCGGGGTTGTGCCCGACATCATCCTGCCCGACCCGTTGGGCAGTTTGAAGACAGGCGAGCAGTACCTTGAGTATGCGCTCCCGTGGGACACGGTAAAGCCCGCGCCTTATACAAAATGGCAGCAGCCCCGCACGGATCTCGGGCTGATCAAAGCAAAGAGCAGCGCGCGGGTACGGGCAAGCCGGGACTTTGAGAAGATAAACAGAGAGAGCGAAGAGCTGAGGGAGAGAGTGACAAATACATTGCAGTCTCTGAATATAGATGCGGTTCGCAAAGAGAGGGAGGAATCGGTAAGATTATTCGGCAAAGAGGGTAAAGTCCCTTATGGGCATGCAAACCAGGATGGGAAGTCGCCGTCCGATGCGCACCTGACCGAAGAGGACAGAAAGAAATTGTGGACCGATGAAGTCAGGAAAGACCCTTATGTCCGTGAGGCGACTGCGGTGCTTATGGATATGATAGCGGCGGCCCCGGCGCATCGATGAACCGACTTCCGCGTAGCGCATCAACCGGATATTAAGTCAGGTCATCCTCGAGCTCTTCGACATACCTTGACTCCGAGGAGAACATTGTATTCCCGAACCTCATGCGGGACGATGCCGAGGTCAGGTAGAGCTTTTCCTTCGCCCTCGTCACCGCAACATAGAAGAGCCTTCTTTCCTCCTCCAACTGGGACGGGTTCCCAAGCGCCCGCGCTGAAGGAAATATTTCCTCCTCAAGCGCCATGATGAAGACCACCGGGAACTCGAGCCCCTTGGCGGCGTGGATGGTCATGACTTTCACCGAGTCGGAACTTCCGATCCTGTCCTGGTCGCTTGAGAGGATGTTGTCTTCCAGGAATTCCGAAAACGGCTTGCCGTCCGCCTCCACCGACTTGAGGACGTTTGCCAGTTCCGATATGTTCCCTTTCCTGTCCTCGTAGTCATCTTTATAATGCCCGGTGAGATATGCGGAGTAGTCGATATCGTTGAGGAGCTCCATCAGGACCGTATAGGGCTTGTCCTCTATGATATCTTCATACGATTCGATGCTTTTCACAAGCCGGTCGGCATGGGCGCGCTGTCTTGGGGGGAGCTTCGTATCCCTGAGCGCCTGTATCCAGTCCGTCGCATAGCTGTCCCTTATCTTGAGCAGCGTCTTCTCTCCTATCGAGCGGGGCGGGACATTTATGATCCGTTCGAAGCCGGTCTTGTCTTTTTTATTCGCTATGAAGCGCAGGTAGGAGAGGATGTCTTTTATCTCCGCCCTGTCATAGAACGCATGTCCGCCGACGATCTCGTACGGTATGCCGTATTTGACAAAGGTGTGCTCTATCCCCCTGGACACGAACGACATCCTCATCAGGATCGCCATATCCGGGTATCCGTACCCCTTGTTCCTCAGGTATTTGATCTGGCCCGCGATAAAGGCGCATTCTTCGTTATTGTCGTCGTTCCGGACATACTGCACCTCTCCCTCTTCCTGCGTGCTGCTGCTGAGCTCGAGTATCTTGCCCTCCCACATCCTGTCGGCCCTGGCGATGACCTTATTGGCGATATCGAGGATTTTCTTTGTGGAGCGGTAATTGATTTCCAGTTTTGTTTCCTGTGCGGTATGGTCTCTGGAAAAATTCAGGATGTTCAGGGGATGCGCGCCCCGCCATGTGTAGATGCACTGCTGGGGGTCGCCCACAACGCATATATTGCCCCCCGCGCCCACCAGCAGGTTGATAAGCGTATACTGGATCTTGTTCGTATCCTGATATTCGTCCACGAGGATATAATCGAACCGGTCCTGCCACGCCTGCCTGACCTGCGGTTTTTTCACGAGCATATCCACGGCAAAGTAAATGAGGTCGTCATAATCCATGGCGTTGCTCTGTTCGAGGTCTGCCTGGTACTGCCGGTAAACCGGCGCAAAGGATGATGCGGGAAAGGGGAGGCCGGCAATGTAGTCGAATATATTATTTCTGTATTCCTGCTTTGCCTTTGAGATGAGCGCCCGCGCCGTATCCGCATCTTTTATGTCCCTGTTCAGAGCGCGCAGGATATCCTTGACGACCTTTATGCTGTCGCTCTCGTCATAGATAAGGAATTTCCTGGTAAAGCCCTTTTCGAGCTCAGCGGTGCTTTCGCGCAGGATCCTGACGCAAAACGCATGGAAGGTGGAAATCCATAACGGCCTGACAGCGAGGAGGCGTTCTACCCGCTCCTGCATCTCTCTCGCGGCCTTCCTGGTAAAGGTAATGGCGAGTATCCTGTTCGCCTTTATCCTCTTCTCTTTGACGAGCCAGGCTATCTTGTGGGTGATAACTTTTGTCTTGCCTGAACCTGCGCCGGCAAGCACCAGCAGGGGAGAGCCAAAGTGTACTACCGCTTCTTTCTGTTGTGGATTAAGACCGTCGAGTATCAAGATGCATCCCCCAGGTTGATATTATAACAGCAAAGGCGCATTTTTTATCAGTATGAAAATGATAACCGTAAGCGCCCATGTCTCCGAAGTGAAAGGCGCGGTTTACTGTATCAGGTGACGGGGAGGCGGCCCTGGAGGTGTTCTCTTTCGATGCCGGCCGGCACAAGGCCGGTATAGAGAGGGACAGGAAAAATCTGAATTCCCGGAAATCAATAAATAAATAGTGTCGGTGAATAATGCCGGTTGAAGGAATTCTCAACTGAAATTAAACACTGACACCAAGCGCTTACGTGCTATCTTCCCCGCTCGACCGGGGTAGCGTGCAACTCCTTAGGCGCCCCGATCGCACCGCCTATGGCCGATGCAATCGCACCGAGCACTACTGCCACAAATGCCCAGATAGCGGCTTTTGACAGGGCCGTGCAGGATGCCGGTAGACGAGCGCGGGAAGCCCGCCAGTCTGGACGCCACCCAGCCCCCCGCGAAGAGCGATATCAACGTGCTTACGGCCAGCCATATCCCGGCGCCGGTCCCGACACCTCCCAGCGGATTTGTTTCAGTAGCCGGGTTCACCACACCAAGTCCTATTCCCATACCCAGCAGGCTCAAGGTAAGCTCTATAACGAGGGCCACGATTGTCCCTGCGAAAATAGCTCCCCATGATATGCGTTTGAGGAACCCCCGTGGGTAGCACTCAACATCAGGGCTCCCCATTCCTGCCGGTTCTCTGTATCCGGTTGCCATAATTCACCTCCTGTTGCCTTATTATTACCGCTTTGCTTCTGAGCAGCCCCCCATTTTTAATTAAAATTTAAAGCAAAAGCTTTGTTCTGTCAAATAGGGCATGAGTAAAATACAGTGAACTGCCGGGGGCTTGAATCAGGTATGAATTTTAAGGTCTCGACATCCCGGGACACGGTGAAAATCCGCCGAACTCAGCTATCGTCCTCAATACGACAAGGCATCCGTTGTGCAGGTCTTTGAGATAAATATGCTCATCAGTGGAATGCACCTTTTGCATGCCGTTCGATATATTGACGGCTGTTATTCCGTGCTGGTTGAATATGTTTGCATCAGATCCCCCGCCTGTCACGGTATAAGCCGGCTCAATGCCGCACCTCTTGAATATGCCGCTCAGAAAATTCAGGAAGGAATTATCCTTATCGATCCTGAATGCCCTGTATTCCTCGTTTTCCGAGATAGTAATCCGGGCACGGCTTTTTTCAGCAGCCATGCGGGCTGTCCCGAAAATGTTTTGCTTGATACATTCGATTGTGCCGGCGCTGTGCCCCCTGATCTCTCCGTTGATAAACGCCTCTTTCGGCACTACATTTGTCGCCGTACCTCCCTTGATCATCCCGATGTTCGCCGTTGTTCCGGCATCTATTCTTCCATCGGGCACTGCGGCAATGATTTCGGCCGCAACCCTTATGGCATTGATTCCTTTTTCCGGCTCTATGCCCGCATGGGCGGACCTGCCGGTAATGCGCATCTCATAAGAGATGTGAGTGGGGGCGGCAATGACGAGCTTGCCTACGGCGCCGCTGGAATCCAGAACAAGGGCATGCCTGCTGCGCAGCCGGGAAAGATCGAGATTCCGCACGCCGAACAGGCCCTTTTCCTCACCTGAGGTAAAAGCGATTTCGATGTCGCCGTGCGGTATCCTGTTCTGCTCAAGAGCGGTAAGCGCCTCGATTATCTGGGCAAGGGCGCTCTTGTCATCAGCGCCCAGCACGGTATCGCCCGTTGTTCTGATCAGCTCATCCCCGACACTGAAGGCAATACCCTCGGTTGGTTCGATGGTATCCATATGTCCGCTCAGAAGGAGGGGGAGCGTTTCAGGGCTGTTCCCTTTTTTAAAGGCGATAACGTTAATCGATCCGGCGTATTCCTGTATTTCTACCCTGCAGCCCGCGCTTTCGAGCTTCTTTGCCAGCACATCCCCGATCTCCCTCTCCTTAAAGGAGGGGGAGTTTATCTGAATGAGCTCGGTAAAAGTCTCGACCAGCCGCTTTTGATTGATATATTGTTCAATGGTCATCGTTTCCCTTCCTTATGAGAGCTTCAAACTATAATAACTTTTTTTATAAAGCAGCTCAATAAATTATAGCGGTATGCAGGTTTGCGGCTGCGGATTCCTTGCAAGCTCGGGAATAATGTGCTATTTAATAGTTATAAAGGCATATGCCGGCTGACAGCCGCCTGAAGGCGGTTGTTCGTAATTTAATCACCATTAAAAACAATGGAAGGAGGAATGCTATGCGCAAGGTTTATCTGCTCGTTTTTTTGCTGACTGTCTGTCTTGTCTCCATAGGCGTCGCGGCCGACAAGTCAACCGGGGGGCACACGTACAAGGCCAAACTCTCCGGGAGCGATGTGGTTCCCCCTGTAAAGACCGGGGCCTCGGGTGAGGCGACTTTCAACAAGGGGAAGGGCGCCAATGAGATGACCTACAAGCTTCATGTCAAGGATCTCGAGAATGCCACCTCGGCACACATCCATGAGGGTAAGAAGGGCCGGAACGGTCCCCCTGTTGTGTCCCTTTTCAACGGCCCCAGGAAAGAGACCAAATTCAGCGGTATGCTTGCCGAAGGCACTATCACGGCAAAAGACCTGTCCGGCTCGCTGAAAGGAAAGACCATCAAGGACCTGATCGATATGATCGAGGCCGGCAATGCTTATGTAAATGTCCATACCGATAAATACCCCGACGGAGAGCTCCGGGGACAGATTAAATAGATGCACCCTTTTCTGCTGGCCGGAGGTGAGGAATGCGGATATGTTTTTTACCGTGCAGCCGAAACCGGGGGACCCATTCGAGGGCGAGGAAGTTGAATTTCCTGGGCGGATAGTTGCAGCCGGTGATGGGACGGTCGCACCTACGCGGCCTTTTTAATTTGATTTTTTCATTTTGAATTTTATTTCATGTCCCGGATTCTTTTTGTCTTGTGGCATTTGAAGCACTCGTATTTCGGAGGGTGCTCCGCCTTCAGCGGGGATTGTCTGTCCGGACCGTGGCATCCCATGCATACCGCGTAATCGGTTATCCCTTTATGGGCGGCATCATCCGGCACGCGTGAATATTTTTTCCCCGAAACAGAGTAGAGAAGCCCGAGGACAGCCAAAACAAAAAGGATAAAACCAATTGTGCTTTTCATGGATAGGATTGTAGCATATCCGGGTCTTTTGAGGCTATCAGGTTATAGCTTAACGGTTGACCATCTTCGACCTTCAGGGCAACTTCCGTCTTTTTCACGCCGGTATTATATAAGGGAGTGAGAATCGAAAGCCGGCGGCGTCTTTCACTTTCTTTTGAATACCCCGCTTTTCACAAAGAGCCAGAACAGGCTTCTGATACTCTTGATTGCGACCATCAGGTCATGCGGGTTCCTCAGCTCGAGGATTCTCTTCAGGATGAACGAGGGTCTGGAGTAGAATTTCCTGAACGCGATCTGCCGGAGCGTAAGTATATCCTCCCTTGTCATGGTATGGGGGATAAAGGCAGCCCCCTGATAAGTGAAATCAGTGAGGTCCTCTGATATGGTTCCGTATTTATCGAGGTTGTCATGGAGATGCGTGCCCGGGAACGGGGTTATGGCATGGAAGTTCGCTATATCGGGAGCAAGGTCTATGGCGAAGTCGATGGTCTGGAGGCCCTCTTCGAATGTCTCGCCCGGGATGCCGAATATAAACGGCGTGCTGACCCTGAGCCCCGCCTCCTGTGCGTCCTTGACCGCCTTTCTTATTTGTTCGAGGGTCGTCCCTTTCCTTATGGTGTTGAGGTTTTTCTGGACGCCGCTTTCCGCGCCGAAGAGTATTGCCCAGCAGCCCGCGTCTTTAAACGCCTGGAGCAGGGGCCTGTCGACCTGGTTCACGCATGCGGATGCAAACCAGGTGAAGTCGAGTTTTCTGGCTTTTATCTCCCGGGATAGCTGCATGGCCCTGTCGTAATCCGAGGCCAGCGTATCGTCGATGAATTTTATCTCCCTGTATCCCCGGTTAAGGCAATGCTCTATCTCCATCAGGACGTTCTCGACGCTGCGGAAGCGTATGCCGCTTTTCCTGGTCTTGTCCATCTGAAAGCAATAGATGCACTGCCTGTTGCAGCCCCTCGATGTCAGGAGCACGGCGACGGGCTTCCTCCTGTAAGTAGCCGGCGGCGGGATATACAGGTTCGTGTCGCCAAGGAGGTCTCTGGCAGGAAAGGGGAGGGAGTCGAGGTCGGCGATGAGCGGCCTCGGGGGATTTGTTACAACCCTTTCGCCGTCCCTGTACATGACCCCGGGCACACCTTCGAGCCCCTTGCCCGCCTGCAGCCTTTCGACCATCTCCAGGGCCGAGAACTCTCCCTCACCCGTTACGACGGCGTCGATACATTCTCCGGCGTCATGGAGGCACTGCTCCTGAACAGCGATGGGGTAAGGTCCTCCCGCGCAGATGAATACATGTCCGTTGAACATCCCCTTGCAGTCATCAGCGGTTTTTTTTGCCTTGTTCCAGCCGAAGGTAGTTGAATAAATCCCTATGAACTCAGGTTTGAATTCTCTGAGGGCATCGAGCAGCTCCTGATGGGTCAGGAACGCCCCGTTGATGAAAGTGACTTTATGCCCTGCCTCCCGGAGCACGGCAGCAACATAGAGGGTTCCCAAAGGCTGCCAGTAATTGATCTGTGAACTCGCTGTTTTCGAAGAGAAGATATCCTCAGGCACCCACGAGGGTATGACGAGCGCGCATCTCATGTCTGCCTCGATCCAGGGTGAGAGGCAGGAAACGGGAAGCAGGAACTGAGGAGAATTTTACTTTCCACTTTTGACTTCCGGCTTTTGACTTCTGACTTCCGTCTTTATTATTCTCTCCGCCGCTTGCAGGCCGGACTCTATAGCGTGGTCCATATTGTAATAGCGGAACATCCCGCCCCGCCCCGCCAGGTGCAGGTTTTTAAATGTGCTGAGATAACTGTGGATTGTAGTGCAGCGCTCCGCATACCCGACCTCGAAGAGGGGATAGGCTTTCGGCGCCCTCACCACGCAACTGTCTATCACCTCGTTCTTTTTTATAAAACCGAGTTGTTCGAGGCCGGTGATCGTAATCCCGGCAAGCTCCTTATCGCTTTCGTTCCATACAGAGTCTCCTGTTGAACAGAAAAACTCCATAACGAGAAGTGTCTTCCCGTCGGGCGCCATCTTTTCGCTCCAATTAGTCGGTTCGTGTATCCTGCCGAAAGGAATTTCCTGCTCGGGGATGTATATCCATGTCTGGCCGGTGATCCTCTTCCTGCCGACCATGACCGCCACTACTATAAGGTCCCTGAATTTAAGCCATGCGGCGGCGGCCAGTACATTCCGGGGAGGCGCTGGGCTCAGTATGCGCACCAGTTTTGTCATCGGCATGCTGGATATGAATTCCCTGCCCCCGATGATGCTGCTGCCCGAGGGACCGTTCACTTCTACGCTGTCGACCCTGAACCCTGAATGGTAGATGCGCTCGACTTTTGTATCGGTAAGGACGTGACCATGGCTCTCGATCTCTTCTTTGAGCCTGTCCGAGATGCGTCCGATACCCAGCTCGGGATAGTTGAATCTGTCCACAAGGCTCGGTATGTCCCGGCCGCTGAATTTGAAAAAGGCGTTTTTGACGGCCCCTGCAAGCGAGAGCCCCCGTATGCGCTGCGCCACCCAATCCACGCTTATCCTGCTGCAGTCGATGCCCCAGACTTTCTCGCTGTATACCTTGAAATAGAGGTCGAACATAGTGCGCCCGAAATGGCTGACAACCCAGTCTTCGAGAGACACCTGGGCAGGCTTTCCAGCCAGCCCTCTGAGCCTTTCGGCAAGGTAGTCCGTTACTATCCGCGCCGTGGTCGGGATGCCGAGGCCGGACAGGGCGTTCAGGGGCCTGAGGGGGTAATCGAAATATTTATTCCTCAGGAGTATCGTGCTCTTGCGCGGGACCGAAACCAGCTCTCCGCCCATCAGGTTTTTTATAAAAGCGTCAGTCTCCCTGTTATTTGTAAAGAAACGGTGCCCCCCCAGGTCAAACCGGAACCCGTTGTGGACAATGGTCCTGGAGAGCCCCCCGACTGCGGAGTCCTGTTCAATGACCTTTACTTTGAATCCGGCCCTGGTTAAAGCATACCCGGCGGAGAGCCCTGTGAGGCCGCCCCCCGCTATGACGGTAGTCTTCTTTTTGCCGGTGACCGGCGTAGACATAATTTTTCCGGGAGATCAGCGGAAGAAAGGCTAAAACCTGCACCTGCAGGGAGTGCCCGATATCTTCAGCAGATAAGATCCCTCTTTCTCCTCTATTTTCGTTTCGAGACCGCACATTGAAACAAAAGCCTTTGCCCTTTTGGCATCCTGCCGCGTTTCGAGCAGCAGGTCGACCGAGACTTCCTCATTGCCATGCCGGGCAAATATTTCCTTGAGCTTTATGAAAAGCTCGCGTGATTCAATCTTGCGGCCGTCGATAACCATCTTTATAGTTTACAGATAGCGTAAAATATTTTTCCAATAGCGCCTGCAAAAAAAACGGGAGAAATGATTTCTCATGCCCCCCGTCCTCGTGCAGTTGCTGCAAGTAAGCCGTTAGTCTTGCATCGGCTTGATGAATTTGAAATAAACCATCGTCCAGTTGCCCAGGATCATGCCGACCAGGGCGCTGATGCTGCCCAGGGAAAGCGTGGCAGACCCTGTGAGGCCCTGGCCTATATTGCATCCGCCGGCGACAACCGCGCTGAAGCCCATCAGAAGGCTTCCGCCGAAGATGGTTACCAGCTCCTGTGCTGAACAGATTTTCCACGAGAACTCTTTCAAAATCCTGGCGCTGATATATGAGCCGAGCGGAACGCCTAGGACGAAAAACTCCGCCCAGGTCACTTTAAAAGGACCGATGTCGGCCATGGGGAAGAATATCGATTTTGCATTGCCGGTTATAATGCTGAAGAAAAGCTCGCCGGTAGGGGTTGTGAAATTCATACCGCGCGCGAAGCCGCCGCCCCAGTACTGGGATGCCCAGAAAGTAAGGATACCGGCAAGCCCGAGGAACAGACCCGTTACCGACCAGTAAAATCCTTTCTGTTTGCCTAATGAAAACGGTTTTTCTTTCAATATTGCAACGAATATTATTGCTGATATGATGGCGATTACCGCCCATTTCACGGTCATGCCTTCTCCGAACAGCTCCCACAGTGTGGCATTGGTCTTTCCCGCTATCTCGAATTTGACGCTCCGCAGGGCCTCGTTGACCGGGGCGAAGATCCCATGCTGGGTAGCTCCGATACCGAAGAAAAAGCCCAGGATAGCGACGCCTGCCGGGAGTTCTCCCTGCCCGAATTTGAAGACTATGCCGCTGCCGCATCCGCTCGCGAGCACCATGCCGAGCCCGAAGAGATAGCCGCCGATGATATTGGCCAAAGGATAGAATGTCTGGCTTTTCAGCTCAATAAGCCCCATATCCGCGAGGAGATTGGCGCCGATGATCATGACTCCCAGGGCAATAAAAAAACCGCGAAGCAGGGTATAGTCCTGGATGAAAATGGTGTCTCTGAAGGCAGAATTCATGCAAAATCTGCCGCGCTGCAGGATTAAGCCAACCAGTCCCCCGCATATCAATCCGGAAATGATAAATCCGAAGGTCACACTTTGTTCCATGAAATCTCCCTCCTGGGAAAGGTTTTTAACGATAGTATAGAAACATAGTTTTTGATTTGTCAACTAAGCTATAGCTATATATGAAATAAGAATTAATAATAGACAGTAACAAGTGTTTGATCGATAAAGATTTCATCGTAAACTAAAAATTCCTTTTTAGCAAGCCCTTCTATCCTTTCCCTTACGGGGTCCGGAAGCTCTTTGCCGGGCTTGCCGTATATGACAACGACTGCTGTTTTCCCTGTGCCCCCTGCCTCCGGGCCGTAATATGCGGGGTTCCTGTATTCCCAGGTGAACCGCAGGGGAGATTTTTCGACCTCTTCCCGGGGCGGACGGGGAAGGGGCGTGTATTCATAACGGATATCCTTGTCCGTAAAAATATCGAGGAGGGGCACGGATACGGCAGCATTAAGCACAGGGTCTTCGGGAGGCAGGACAAAGACCTCACACTTCCTGATGTCGAGCGCATTCAGGTATTCCCCGGCGTGCTTGATATTTACGCTGCTCGTTTTATGCAAAAAGGGGAGATACGCGAAGGTCGCCAGTACAAGGGAGCAGGCCATGGCGCATAGGGCAGCGGACTTTCCCGCCTCCCTGTTTCTTATCGCGCAGAGCCCGTATGATGCCATCAGGGCAAGCATCGGGAAAGCCGGCATGCTGTACCGTATCCTTTTAATCTGCAAGAGGAACAGCAGCAGCACCGGCCAGATTATGATCAGATAGCTCAAATCCCTTTTTTTGAAAGCGGCATAGAGCGAATACGCAGCGGCTATGGTGATGAACGGATGTACCTGGAATAAAAAGGTCGAAACAAAACTCTCGCCCCATCTCCTCAGCCCGGGCTTCTGGTATGCCATCAGGAACCTGATCTGCTCTGAAAAGACATCGAATTTGTGCCAAACGACAAAGCCTATCAACAGTGAGGCAATGAAAGCAGTTACAAGGCCCCTGGAAGCTGCTTTCCTTCCGGAATCTGTCTTCCGGCCTCTGGCTTCCGGTTTCCGGATACTATAAACCAGGAATATAACGCCGAGACCGGAAAGCATCAGCCATGTTGAATACTTGGAGAAAAAGGCTGTGAACAAGGCGGCTGACGCAGCCGGGATCCATGATCTCCCTTGTTTCAGCGCCATAATGAACGTATAAACCGAAAGGGTAAACATGAAAGTAGTCGGCACATCAACGAGCATGAGCGGCGCCTGTGTGTACAAATAGGGCATAGCGAGCAGGGAAACTCCTGCGTAGAACCCCAACTCCCTGCTCCAGAGGGTTTTCCCTATCCGGTAGGTGAGCATAATGGTCAGTGCAAAGAGGCTTGAGGTAAACATCTGTATATAAGCCCTTGTTTCTCCTGAAAGTTTCAGGATCAGACCGTAAAGGAACGGGACAGCCGGCATATCGGTCCAGGCCGGAATAGCCTTGCCCCACTCCCTGAGAAAATAACCGATTCCATAGACTTCGAGGTGCTTGGCCTGAGTAAAATACCGGGAGGAGTCAACAATAACCTCGGGCTCTCTCCAGAAGGGCAGAGTAACGGCGAACGATACGATGAAAAGCATGGTCGCAGGGTAGCGCCCCGGGAGTGGAACTCTCGAAAGCGCATATGCCAGCACAACTCCCGCAACAGGCACTATGAGTATCCGTACTGTACTGTTCCCGTCGAATACCCACTCCCAGCTTGTGAGACGGTTATCATCAAGGGAGCGGATTGAAAAGAGTACGAGAAAGACGGCGATTGCCAGAAGGGAAATAACCGGGAAGGGGCCTTTTTCCGTGATATTTTTCAGGGGGCGTGCCCTTGCCTGTCCGGTTACCAGGAGATTACCCTGTCATATGAAAAGATATAGTCAACAACGCTTTCATATGATGTCTCCCTTTTTGAAAGGTCGATCACTTTTACCTCGCTGACTTTCGATTGTTCGCGTATTATCTCATCCGGTAATCGGACCGGACCATCGTTAAGTATATGGAGAACCCTCATTTTATATCCTTTTAAAGAAACAGGTTAAGGGAGGACACGGCCTCTTTATATTACAGGACAATGATCCTGTCCGCCCTGCTGACCATGACCGCGTTGTCATACTGGCTGCCGCGCGCAAGCTCTCGGGGAAGCCCTTCCGTGGAGATCTTGAGCGCCTTTGCATTGTAATCACAGAAGCCCGCAGTAATGCCCTTGAGACCGCACAATTCGGCAAAGACCGGACCTGCAAGGAGTTTTGTCCCGCTGTCCATGGCGAATATGACGACCTCATGCCCCCTGGAAACGGCTGCCCTGGCTATGCCGATTAGCTCACCGGGATGTCTGTCCGTGTTAACAAGGATACCGAGTACCATACCTGATTATCATTCTTTACCGAAGAGCGGGGAAATGTCAATTTCCTGTTTTCTTTTATCTGCACGGGCGCGTGCAATGATTCTCCTGCCGGGAAGCAAAAAGCCGAAAGTCTAAATGTATTTGTTGCATTTGTTAATTTCCTGAATATCAAATTATTTGTTGTTTTTAAAAATAGCATTATTGTAAAATGATAAACGGGTATTTAGCCGCTGTTAAAGGTTTATAAAAATCAATTCAAGAAAGGGGGTGAATTACAATGAGGATGAAATCTATTATCGCTTTATTAATCGCTATGGTGTTTACACTCGGCGTCGTAGGGCTCGGCTTCGCAGCGGGTATGAAGGAAGTAAAAGGCTCAGTCACCAAGGTTGAAGGCAAAAAGGTGACCGTAAAGGATGCTTCCGGAAAAGAGCATGCCGTTGAGGTAAAGAACGCAAAGGACCTGAAGGTCGGAGATAACGTAGTCGTCAAGCACGGCACTGCCACAAAAGAGGCTGCTGCCGCCGCCGCTCCTGCAAAGAAAAAGGCTGCAGCAGGAGGATATTAAAATATTCTTGTGCGGGGGTGAGAGCTGAAACGCTTTCACCCTTTTTTTTTGCGTGCGGCTTCCTTCATCGCTCCGGCCGTGCCCTGTTCATGGGCTGTATTTTTAGGATAAACTAACGTATGAGCGCATGGAAAGACAACCTCCATTTCGTCCTTGTCGGGCCGCGAGAGCCGGGCAATATCGGCGCCTCGGCGCGCGCTATGAAGAACATGGGCTTTAAAAAACTTTGTCTTGTGAAGCCGGCCGCCGTCACCGCTGAGGCGAAACGGCTCGCCTGCAATGCCCTTGATGTTTTGGAGAACGCTGAGGTCCATCAGAATCTCTCAGCTGCGGTCAGGGACAAAGCAATTGTCGCCGGCGTCGCGCGGAGGACCGGCAGGAGAAGGGGGTTGATCCTCCCTGTTGAAAAGGGCGCAAGCAGGCTTATTGATATCGCCCGTGATAATAAAGTCGCTCTTCTGTTCGGAAGGGAGGACAGGGGGCTCTTCAACGAGGAAATCGAAGAGTGCGGACTTATCCTTACGGTTCCCTCATATGAAGAGCAGCCGTCTTTAAACCTCTCCCATGCGGTCATGGTCGTCGCATACGAGCTTTCAAGACGGGTCCACAGGGCGGGTGACGGGAATACAGGCAAAGGCAGTGCCGGCTTTCCGCCCCATCAGAAACTGGTCAGCCATGACGAGCTCTCTCATTTCTACGAGAGGCTGTCAAAGACGATGAAGCTCCTTGAATATATTCCTGAAGGCAACAGGGACCCCGAGGACAAGATCATGAAAAACCTGAAATTCTTTATCGGCAGGGCGGGGCTTACCGACTGGGAACTGAAGATGCTCTATGGAATCTGCTCACAGGTGGAAAGGAAACTGGGGGAATACAATGCTCGCAATTAAATGGTCAAAGACAAAGGACACCGCACAAATCCCGAAGTTCGCGCATGAGGGCGATGCGGGCTTTGATCTGGCTGCCGCAGAGGATGCGGTCATCTATCCTTTTCAGAAAAAACTCGTCGGCACCGGCCTCAAGGTGGAGCTGCCTCAAGGGTGCGAGCTTCAGCTCAGGCCCAGAAGCGGCCTGTCGCTGAAAACCTCCCTTTTTATTGCAAACTCCCCCGGCACGATAGACAGCAACTACCGGGGAGAGATAGGGATTATCGTCTATCACGGCCCTACCCTGAACTACAGCGGCTTCTGGTCGTTCCTCACGGCTTTTGTCAGGAGCATGCGGACACCGCTCGTCATCAAGACAGGCGACAGGATCGCCCAGGGCGTGATAAGCAGGGTCCCGGAGCTGGTGTTTTCGGATGTCGCAGAAGACACCTTGGCGGCAACGACGAGAGGCGCCGGAGGTTTTGGCTCAACAGGAGTGGCCGGATGAGAGAAAACGGATGGGTCCTCTACATCCTTAACTGCAGGGGTGATCGCTTATACACGGGCATCAGCAACGCTTTGGAAGAGCGTCTTAAGGCCCATAGAGAGGGCAGAGGCAGCAAGTTCGTCAGGGCCTTCAACCCGTTCGAACTCGCGGGAGTGGTCGCCTGCAAAGACGGGACAGAGGCGAGGAAGCTGGAGTGCAGGGTAAAAAAGATGAGGAAAGAGGAGAAACTGGAGTTCATTGAAGCCCATAAAAGAGGGTGTGGTAAAAAGAGGCGAAAGGGAGTTAAAAGATGATCTGCCGAATATGCGGTGGGGAATAAGAAGCCTGCGGGATATCCATAATCAGGTCGCCCTGTTGAACTGCATCATGATTGCGTACTCAATACTTGCATGATCATTGCTCAGAACGTCGTAATTTCCGGAACAAACGAGCTCCCCCTTTTTTACTTTCTTATGCGTTTTAACCATGTGAGCAATTACAGGAGTCAGGTCGAAGCCGCCGCCTTCACATCCCTTGATCATACAATCCATCTTGAAATAAGCATAAGAGGCAGGAAAGACATTCACCGTGCGCACCATAAGAACAGGGATTATTCCCCTCTGATAGTACGTCATCTGAATTACAATGCCTGAAACTTCAGGAAAGCGTTCGGAAACCAGGCCGGCAGTGAGATTGATCTGCTTTTTCAATTCCATTTTTCTGGCATAGTTGTTTCTGCTTATCATTTTCCCCTCCAAAAATAAGATTCCCCCTGCTGCTGCAAGGGGAATCCTGTCGGTCAATTACAGTCTTACTACATTGGTTGCCTTGGGGCCTTTCGGTCCCTTTTCGGTATCAAAGCTGACTGAGTCACCCTCGGCGATAGTCTTAAATCCATTGCTCTGAATTGAAGAATAGTGGACAAATACGTCACTGCCGTCTTCGCTGGTGATAAAGCCGAAACCCTTGGATTCGTTGAACCACTTCACTGTTCCATTAGCCATGTCTTTTACCTCCTTATATAAAGATTAAAGCGTCAGAATTCACGTTGTACAAAATAAAAAAACCACGGACCTAAAAGTCTCCGTGGCTGTCTCTCATATACGTTTATAAAACCTCTGAAACCTCAATTAATATAATGACACAAAAGAGAATAAAAAGCAAGGTTTATTTTTTTGCACAGATATGAGGGAAATCGGCAAGCGGCTGGTCCGGCGCTGTCCGGCTTGTGCCGTGCGGTTACCTGTGCACCATTATCATTTTTTCGAACCTGTCTGCCGGTAGCGGCTTGCTGAACAGGTATCCCTGCATCTCGTCGCAGTGGCTTGAGCTCAGGAACGACAGTTGGTCGTTGGTCTCCACGCCCTCGGCAACAACTCCGAGGTCGAGGTTATGCGCCATGGAGATCACCGCGTTGACAATGGCCCGGTAATCGGGGTCTGTCGTAAGACTCCTGATAAAGTATCTGTCGATCTTGAGCTTCTTGACCGGCATTTTCTTGAGATGGCCCAATGATGAACAGCCTGCCCCGAAATCATCCATGGTGACCCTGATGCCCATACCGGCAAGCCTGCTCAGGTTATCAATGGTGAGATTGATATTCTGCATGGCGGTGCTTTCGGTAATTTCAAGCTCGAGGAGCTCGGGTTTAAGGCTGGTCTCATAAAGCACATGCGATATGGTATCCACAAAGTTCGGCTGCTGGAACCGCTGCGCGGAAAGATTCACCGTCACGCGCATGGGCGGGTATCCGGCTTTCTGCCATACCCTGTTCTGTGCGCAGGCGGTGTGCAGCACCCATTCGTCGATCGGCGTAATGAGCCCCATCTCTTCGGCCAAAGGAATGAATTGCGCCGGGCTGAGCAGGCCCAGTTCCGGATGCTGCCAGCGCACCAGCGCCTCCGCGCTGATTATCTTCCGTGAACCGATGTCCAACTGGGGCTGGTAGTACAGCACCAGTTCTCCGTGCTCTATCATCCGGTGCAGGCTGTTTTCGAGCGTCATTCTCTCAATGCTCCTGATGTTCATGATAGGGTTATAGAACTGGTAATTGTTCCTGCCCCCCTCCTTGGCATGGTACATGGCGATATCGGCATTTTTGAGCAGTGGTTCGGAATCTCCGCCGTCTTCAGGGTAGATGCTGATGCCGATGCTGGTAGTTACATGGAGCTCATGATTCTCTATTATAAAAGGTCTTTTGAAGATCGAATTTATCTTTTTTGCTATTGCGGCTACATATTCCGTATGAGCAATGTCAGGGAGCAAGATATTGAATTCGTCCCCCCCGATACGGGCAACCGTGTCGGATTCGCGAACACAGGCTTTCAACCGCCCGGCGACCTCCTTCAGGAGCTGATCCCCGACGCTATGCCCCAGCGTATCGTTGATGTTTTTGAAATAATCGAGGTCCAAAAACATCACGGCCAGCGCCGTGCGGTTGCGGCGCGCCTGGTTCAGTTCAAGGGCGAGATGGTCCATAAAAAGCATCCTGTTGGGCAGGTCTGTCAGAATGTCATGGTACGCCTGGTATCTCATGGCCTCTTCCATCTGCTTGCGTTCAGTGATATCCCTCCAGGCCATCACGCCGCCGGCGATGTTCCCTTCGCTGTCCCTGATGGGGCCGGCATTGCAGAGGATCAGAATATTTTTGCCGTCAGGACGCCTGACGATCCATTCCTCATCAGCGACAACTGCTCCCCGCTTTACGGCACGGGTAAGGGGGAGTTCGTCTGGGGCGGCCAAAGTCACACCGTCCGGATGAAATATCTGCCACACCTCCGGATGGCTTTCCGCCGGGATATGCTCAATGATCTCTTTAGGGTGGCCGACGAGGTGCACCCCGTATTTGCTTACAATGCGTATGTTGACGTCAGGCGCATCGGCAATAGTGATACCTTCAGGGACATATTCCATAACCGCATCAAGTATCCTCCGGCCCTCTTCAGCCTCCGCGCGCGCGGCCTGCTCGCGGGCAAGGGAGCGCCTGAGCTCCTCCTGCGCCCTCCTCAACTCCTCGTTCTGCATTTCGAGCTCGATCTGAAACGTCCCGAGTTCATGGACAAGGCGCCTGATGTCCTGGGTGGAGAGCTCGTGGAGCCTCCCGGTCCGCTCCTGCAGTTTTTTCTCGGCCTCTCTGCGGAGAGTTGTGAGGTCTTTTCGGTCTGTTCCGGCTTTTCTCATAGTTATAAAAGGCTACAGTCAATACAAAAAGTTAAAGCTTTAATTGCCCAGTTTCAAGTTTACTCGAAAAAGCGTATAGTTACAAGTC
Organism: Nitrospirota bacterium; assembly: GCA_023476565.1. Lineage (GTDB taxonomy): Bacteria > Nitrospirota > Thermodesulfovibrionia > Thermodesulfovibrionales > Dissulfurispiraceae > JAMCVZ01. Next base: position 48,921 of record JAMCVZ010000041.1, on the reverse strand, counting down.
TCTGTTCTTAAATCGGCTAAAAACTGAAAACCTTAAACGGTAAACTATTTATCCTTTTTTGTTGCATCCTCTATCGTGAGGAGGATAGTCCGGGTCTGTATGCCCTGCTGGTAGATTCTCCCGGTGTTGAGCAGCATCTTATTGCACCCGGTGCGAGGAGCCTCATGCTCAAAAATAAAATCGTGGAACTGGGGGCTCCCGGGGTATCTAACCGTGCTTGTCCCTATGCTTCTTTTATATGCTGTGAACATATGGTATGCTCTAAATAGAGAGATTATGAGAAATCCTAAATCCCAAATGCTAAACCCTAAACAAATTCAAATATGCAAATTCAAAAAACGTTTGAACTATTACTGCTCCGACGTTTGGTTTTTCGGACCGTGTTTTTTTAATGTCATTCCCGTGGGAACAGGAATGCCGGAAAGCGGGGGCTCTCAGTGCCGGAGTAGTACTATTTGAATTTAGAATTTGTTTGGAATTCAGGATTTTAAAGCTCTGCGCCCCTGTGGTTATTTTTTAATAAAAGAAAGGTTAAGCAATGCATTTTCTTATCCGATTATTCATTAATACCGTCGCACTCTGGGTGTCCACACGGGTGGTATCCGGCATCACCTATACCGGCACTCCGGCAGCCCTGCTGCTTGTGGCGCTGGTGTTCGGGGTCCTGAATGCTTTTGTGCGGCCGGTGCTGAAGCTCCTGACCTGCCCGCTGCTCATCCTGACGCTGGGCCTGTTTACCCTTCTGCTCAACGCCTTTATGCTCTGGCTGACCGGCGCCGTATCCGGGGGCCTGAAACTGGGATTCCATGTGTCAGGTTTCGGCGCGGCGTTCTGGGGGGGCCTGGTAATCAGCCTTGTCAGCATAGTCCTGTCCATCTTTGTGAAGGGGGACTGACGCTTTCGGTATGGACCTTCCCGCAGCAGACGGCAGCACCAGGATTGCGGCGCCCTCGTTCAAGCTTCTCGAGTTCGACAAACTCCTCGGGATAATCTCGGCTTACTCGCACAGCGATGCCTCCGGGGCATCCATTATGGATATTCGTCCGCTCGGTACGAAAGCCGGCATCGAGAAGAGGCTCGGGCAGGTGCGGGAGGTAATGAGAATAATCCAGGAGAGCAGGCCTCTCAAGCTGTCCCGGTTTTCGGACATATTACCGCTGCTCGCAAAGACCCGGCCCGAAGGCGCTGTGCTCGACCCGCACGAGTTATCGGCTTTTATTCCTGTCCTGAATATCATGGCGGAAATATCCCTGCAGCTCGGCGAGGAAGGGGACCTCCCGTTCCTGAAAGAGGTTGCAGCGGGGTTGGCCGGATTCCCCGATATTTTAAAGATACTCGAACGGTCCGTCGACAGCGAGGGAAATATCCTCGACAGCGCCTCGTTCTCGCTCTCCGAATTGAGGGCGCAGGTGAGAAAGCAGGAGAGCAGGATAAGGAAGAGGCTCGATGAGATGGTTAGAGACGGGCATGTGGCCGTATTCCTGCAGGACGATTTTATTACGACGAGGTCGGGCAGGTGGGTTGTCCCGGTCAGGATGGATTCCAAGGGACAGGTGCCGGGCATTGTCCATGATGTTTCTAAATCGGGCGAAACCGCATTTGTCGAGCCGCTCGCCATTATCAATCTCTCCAATGAGCTTGAAAATCTCATTGCCGGGCAGAAGGCCGAGGAAATACGGATTTTGAGGAATCTCAGTTCAAATATAAGGGCTGCCGCCGATGAGCTCGAATACCAATACGGGATTATCGTCTATCTCGATGTCCTCAGCAGCATCGCGCAATTCGCCGAACGGCTGCATATGCAGATACCGCGGATAAATGAAGCGGGCGCTATCAGCCTCGCGGACGCGCGTCATCCCCTCCTGACGCTCGCGTTCAGAAGGGCCGGTAGCACGCGCGAGGTCGTACCGCTCGAAATCCGGCTCGGCGGCGCTACGACGGTGATGGTGATAACCGGATCGAATGCAGGGGGTAAAACTATCGCCATCAAGACAGTCGGGCTGCTCCTGCTTATGGCTTTGTCCGGCATGCCCGTACCCGCCGGCTCGTCATCGAGCTTCCCGCTCGTCCATAACCTGCTTATCGATATCGGCGATGAACAGTCTATAGAGGGCGATCTTTCTACGTTCTCCGCGCACATCTCCAATATTTCCGGAATCCTGAAAAAGGCCGATGCAAAGACAGTGGCGCTGATCGATGAGCTCGGCACAGGCACGGACCCCGATGAGGGGGCCGCGCTCGCGTGCGCGGTCTTGAAGGAATTGCGGAGCAGCGGGGCGCTCACGTTCGCCACCACGCACCTGACGGATATAAAAGGATTCGTGCACAGGACGGAAGGCATGCTCAACGCCTCGATGGAATTCGATCAAAAGACCTTTACTCCCCTGTATAAATTGAGGTCGGGTGAGCCGGGGCAGTCCCACGCCCTGGAGATAGCGCGAAAATACGGGCTGCCGGACAGCATCATAGATTCGGCAAAAGGCATGCTGAGCGGCATAAAGGTGGAGTTCGACAACCTGATAGCGGATTTGAACGAAAAGAGGGCCTGGTATGAAAATGAGATGAAATATCTTGTGAAGCAAAGGGCGGAACTGGAAGAGAAGAGCAGGAGCGTCGAAGGAATACTGTCCGGGGCCGAAAGCCGGCAGAAAGAGCTGCTCGCCCGGGCTTACCAGGAAGCTTCTGACGTCATTTCCGATGTCAAACGGCAGATGTATGCACTGCTCGAAGAGGCAAGGAAAAAGGACAGGGCAGCGCAGCGTGAGGCGATCAGGCAGGCTGCAGCCAGACAGGAAGAGATTGCGGCAAAGCTCAGGGAGTACGATACAGGGGCGCCCGGCATAGAGGATATAAAAGAAGGGGATGTGGTATTCATCAAAGCGCTCGGCTATGATGCATCGGTCGTGGAGATCGACAGGAAGCATAAGAGGTTGAAAGTAAGGGCCGGCGCCAAGGAGATCGAAGTGCCTGCATCGGACGTAAGATTCAAAAAGGGAAAAACTGTGGATGTAAAAGAGCACACTGCCTCTATCAGCAGGCCTGATGAGACGGTTTCATCGAGAATAAATCTTGTAGGGCTGAGGGTTGATGAAGCGCTCTCAAGGCTTGAGCCCTTTCTCAATCACGCAGCGCTGGCAGGGCTCTCCGAGGTTACGATTGTCCACGGGATGGGCGCCGGTATTCTGCTCAGGGCTGTGCGCGAGCATCTGGAAGGACACCCTCTTGTCAAACAACACAGGAGCGGAGAGTTGCAGGAGGGGGGCAACGGAGTAACTATTGTCACTTTGGCGTAGGACTGTGCTCCTAACCCTCCGGGAGCATGACCATCGCGCCCATCATGGCGATTGCCCGGAAAATATCCGAGGACGGTATCCGGAAGTCATCTTCGGATAATTACTCGATCGGAACCTTCTGGGACTTCTTCCTGGCCTCTTCGGTTTTCGGCACTCTTACCTCAAGAACACCATTTTCAAAGTGCGCCTTCGCCTTGTCGGTCTGTACCTCGGAAGGTATTTCAAAAGAACGGGTAAAGGAACCGTATGAGCGCTCCACCCTGTAATAATTCTTGTCCTCGGTCTTTTCTTCCTTTTTCTTTTCCCCGGAGATGGTGATCATGTGGTCGGTAAAATTTACCTCGATGTCCTCTTTTTTTATTCCGGGCAATTCTGCCTTTACCACAACATCCCCGTTATCCTCGAAGATGTCCACTGACGGGGCGATCTCTTCCACCTCGAATATTCTCCTCGGCCACCATGACGGACCCATGAGGGCAAAGGGCTTCCTGAAAAAGTCCTCAAACCGCCTCGCCACCTCCTCGGCAGGAGAAAGTGCCCTTGCCGGTTCCGGTTTCATAACCTCTTTAGATTCCTTTTTTGCCATAACCCACCTCCTGAAAGTCCTTGGTTGATATGTACGGCACTCAAAACCCTATATATTAATTATAGAGGATACAGTACGGATGTCAAATTACGTCGTCCACGGAGTCAAAAAGGGATTCCCTTAATGAGGAGCGCGGGGTCAAGCACGTCCCGGCCTGTTGGTTGCCGCCATAACGATCACTTCCTCATAGGGGTCGAACCCGTCCATCTCGCTCAGGAGCTGGTTGAGCGGCTGCTCCCTTTCATCGTGTCCGCCCGCTCTCTCCTGACCGGGTGCGGCGCATACGATTGTCGGACCTGATCGCACACGGGATGTTTTTGTCTTTTATGAAAAGCCTAATTCCGGTCTATTTCTGATAGAATTATATAGGCGGCGGCGAGCAGCCGTTTGAAAGGTGGAGCGGAATATGTTTAAAGAGACAGCTCCCGGACTGATACCTGATAACGCATTCAAACTTATCGGGAAGGACTGGAGGCTCATTACAGCCGGATCCCCTGAGCCTTTAACGCCTGACAGGGAGTTGGGGAGAGTTGGGTAATACGATGCCTGTCAAAATGACGCAGGAAGGGCTTCTAAATTAGAGATCATGGCTACGCTGAAATATATACTGGACCGCATTGAAAGCAAGAAGAACGACTTCAGGCAGTATGACTTTTCACAGACGGAAAGCAGCGCGTTGGCGACTTTTTTCGATCTGGCCCAGGAATTTGACGACATAGGGGATTTCTACAACTTATGTGTGACCATACCCAGGGCGTTCTTCAATCTCGAGGCCCGGCTTTATATTATGGAGCCGAGGGTCAACACTATAGCGCTTGTCGCGAAAACGGAGGACCCGGAGCACGGATTGCATACCCCTCCTCCCCCCGAGGTTCATCCCGGAGAGCAGCCTTATTATACTGGCAGGGACGGTCTTGTGCTGACCGTCCGCGGCAAGAAGTTCCTTATTGCCCAGCTCCCTTTTAAAACCAGCAACGATGTACTGGGGCTGCTCGAGATTTACCCCGCTACCGGCCTGGGGCCTCACCACAAACTCTTCTTCGAGAAATTTGCAAACAGGATAGGCTTTAACATACACAACCGGTTCCTCGTCGAAAAAAACATCGAGCACCTGAGATTTATCCGCACCCTTGTTGCCGATATCGAGCATAATGTGATCGTACCCAACATGGTATATAAGCTCTTTCTGAGGCGATTAAAAGGAAAGATAGCGAAGAATATAGAGATAGAAAAAAACTTTGCCGGGTGTTTCTTAAATGAGACCTGTGACAGGGACCGTGTAAAGCGCATTTTATCAGAGCTGACCGATGTCAATCACAGCCTGACGGAGGAGTATGAGAATATAGAAAAGCATTACCGGAACATAACCCTCTTCCTTGAGACCCTGTTCCGCAGAAGCCATTTCGACCAGGGGCGGCTTACCCTGCGGACCAGGCGTGTCAACATGAAAAGGGATGTAATCCAGCCCCAGTTGGAGCGTTTCGCAGAACAATTCAGGGACGCGGGGATCGAAATCGATGACCGGCTCAGCGGCATACCGGAAGAGGAGATAATAAGCGTTGTGGATGTCGGGCTGATATCGCAAGTGTATGCCAATCTGTTCTCGAACGCCCTTAAATATACCCAGGAAGCGGTTGCCGAGTCGGGCGAACGGAAGAAGTACATATCGTACGGCCGTGAGGTCATAAAAGATTTCTTAGGCCCCGGCAGAAACGGGGTTAAGTATAACGTCTTCAGCACCGGACCGCATATCAGACCCGAAGAGCGGGAGAAGATCTTCGAAGAGGAATACCGCGGCTCCAATACCGTGGACAAACCGGGAACAGGGCACGGCCTTGCCTTTGTAAAGAACGCCGTCAAAATACACGGGGGCGTGGTCGGCTACGAGGCCACACACTATGGAAACAACTTTTATTTCATTTTTCCTGAATGATCAAAGCGTTTCATCTTTTTCCAGCAACTCCTGAATTTTACCTCTCCTGCCTTTCACCCACGCATCAATATCGCTCTTTTTGAATATATACACATTTGACGGGGTCTCGACTGCCGGGATCTTGCTGTTTTTCAGAAGGTGTTCTACGGCGCTTTCGGTTATCCGTAAATACTTGGCGAGCTGTTGTAAATTAAAATAGGCTTCCATTTTCTCAGGAATTCTTTCTCATGTGGTCGAGAGGCATTTTAAAACAACCGGACCGGAATACTCAACACCCACTTCATAATGAGAATTGCTGCATGCCTGTTGTCTTGCTTGACAATGGAAATATGTTGGTGATAGATTTGTTATGGAAAAAACCGCACCTGATATATCAGACCGCCGTTATCCGGAACACATAAAAATGGAAGATAAAGGAAAATCAGGAGAAAACATCGCAGAAGGCAAGAGCGCCGAAAGCGCCGTAAAGAACTCCGAGAGAAAATACCGGACCCTCGTGGACAACGCCCTTGCGGGGATATTCAAAACCAATCTCGCGGGGGAAATCCTTTACGTGAATGGGGCGCTTTCGAAGATGTTCGAATATGATTCGCCTGAGGAGATGAAAGCACATAACGTCCTTGCCATTTATAAGGGCCCGGGCGACAGAGAGGCTCTGATCAGCAACCTGAGGGAAACAGGCAAAGTCGACAATTTCGAAATGGAATTGTATACAAAAACGGGGGGCCTCAAAAATATTCTTTTGAGTGCGACCTTGGAGGACGATATCATCTCAGGGATGATAATAGATATTACCAGGCTCAAACGCGCAGAGGATGCGCTCAGGGTATCGGAAAAGAAGTATCGTGATCTGTATGACAATGCCCCCGATATGTACCATTCTCTCGACAGGAACGGGATAATAATCGACTGCAACGAGACCGAAGCAAGGACCCTCGGCTATAAAAAGGAAGAGCTTATAGGCAGGCCCTTTACCGACTTCGTAACTGAAGAATCAAAAAGGCTCTTTAAGAAGAACTTCCCCAGATTGAACAGGGAGAGGTCTCAATTGATCCTGGAGCGGGAGTTTATTAAAAAGGACGGCGCCGTACTTCCGGTCAGCCTTAATGTCTTTAATGAATTTGATGAGAACGGGGAATTTATAGGGACTAAAACAATTGCGAGAGATATTACGGACCGCAGAAAAATGGAGGAAGAGCTTTTAAAAGTCCAGAAACTCGAATCGATCAGTCTTCTCGCCGGGGGCATAGCCCATGACTTCAATAACCTGCTGACCGCCATCTTCGGCAATATAGCCATGGCCAAACTGCACGCCAACCCCGGAGACAGGTTTTTCGAAAGGCTTGACGAGGCTGAAAATGCCTCGCTGCGCGCAAAGGACTTGACCCAGCAACTGCTCACGTTTTCCAAGGGCGGGGAGCCGGTCAAGAAGACGGCATCCATTGCGGAGCTCGTGAAGGAATCCATCGGCTTTACCCTGAGCGGGTCCAGTGTGAAGGGCGAAATTTACCTTGATAATGACCTCAGACCTGTCGAGGTCGACGAGGGGCAGATAAGTCAGGTAATCAATAATCTGGTCCTCAATGCGGAACAGGCGATGCCCGAAGGCGGGATAGTCAGGGCATACTGCAGAAATGTATCTGTCGACACGGAAAATATGCTGTCCCTGGAAACCGGCAATTATGTCAGGATAACCGTTGAGGACGAGGGGACCGGGATACCTAAAGAACATCTCCGGAAGATATTCGATCCCTATTTTACGACCAAACAGAAGGGCAACGGTCTCGGGCTCGCTGCTGCATATTCCATAATCAGAAAGCATAACGGATGCATCACCGTAGAATCAGCATTGGGCGCAGGGGCAACGTTCCATGTTTATCTGCCCGCGTCCCAGGAGGAAATAGGAGTAAAAGAAGAGATAAAGGCGCCCCGTGCAGGGAAAGGACGTGTCCTGGTCATGGATGATGAAGCAATGGTAAGGAACCTTGCCGGAGATATGCTGAGCCATATCGGATATGAGGTAGAGGTTGCAAGGGAGGGGGCCGAAGCGATAAGGATATATGAAAGCGCCAGGGATTCAGGACGGCCCTTTGATGCAGTTATTCTGGACCTGACCGTTCCCGGAGGTATGGGAGGGAAGACGGCCATCCGGAAGCTGCTTGAAATAGATCCAGGGATTAAGGCAATTGTGTCGAGCGGTTATTCCAATGATCCGGTAATGGCCGACTTCAGAAGTTACGGTTTCAGTGAAATCGTCCCCAAGCCGTATAGGCTCGAGGAATTGAGCAAGGCGCTGTATAAGGTGATTGCGGGCATGTCCCAATAAGGGGCATACCCACCTCCGGCCTGTTACTTTTTCAGTTCGCTTACCATCTGTTTTATCTGGCCGGCGTCCGGCGCATTGGGAGCAAGGGCAAGATATTTATCGAATTCCTTGATCGCCCGTGCCTTGTCTTTGAAATCGAAAGCCAGGACGACCCCCAGGTTCCTGTGCGCGTTAGCGTGGTTGGGGTTTGTTTCAAGGGCCTTTCTGTATTCCTGAGCGGCCAAATCAGGCTTTCCCATACTCCTCAAACATGTGCCCAAATCAACACGGACATCCACGTTTTTAGGGTCAAGGGAGAGTGCGTTTCCATAGGCGTCTGCCGCCTCTTTAAAGCGTGATGTGTCCATCATGATATTGCCGAGTTGAATCCATGTCTTGACATCGTGGGGGTTTTTCTTAAGCGCTTCCTGCAGCATTCCTATTTCTTGTGCGTGTTGCGGTGCGCCCGCAGGGCCCTGCCCGGGAAACTGGGGCTGGCCTTTTGGTTCCTGTTTCTGCTGGCATCCGGCGGCTATTATGATCAGCAGTGCGGCAATGATTAATTTTTTCATGCTTTCCTCCGGTCTATAGATAAAGTCAATTATAATAACATAACCTTAGGGGACAGTCCCTATTCTACGACTCCGTCCGTAAATAGGGACAGTCCCCGTCGCGCGCGTTTTGGAAATTAATGGCTTGAAACAGGTATTATAAAAATCTGATGAAACATGACGAGAAGCCATTCGTGGAGATTTATGCCGACGGCGCATGCAGCGGGAACCCCGGGGTCGGAGGATACGGGGCCATACTGAAGGCAGGGGAAAAGGAAAAGGAGCTGTCCGGCTGCGAGGAGCTCACAACAAACAACAGGATGGAGCTGCTCGGGGTGATATCGGCCCTTGAGGAGCTCAAGAGGCCCTGCAGGGTCAGGGTTACCACTGATTCGAATTATATCGTAAAAGGAATGAATGAGTGGATTGAAAGCTGGATGAGAAAGGGCTGGAAGAATTCGCAGAAAAAGGATGTGCTTAACAGGGACCTCTGGGAGAGGCTCCTTAAAGCCTCTCAGCCCCACGACATGGAATGGGTCTGGATAAAAGGACATAACGGCCATCCGGAGAATGAGCGGTGCGACCTGCTTGCCGGGGAAGCGATCAAAGCATGCAGGAAGAGGATGCGGGAAAAGGTTGAAGGATGAGGGTTGAAGGATGAAAAAGGCTGAACTGCTGGCGCCTGCGGGCGACTTTGAAAAACTCAAGACCGCGATACACTATGGGGCCGATGCCGTTTATCTCGGGGATTCGAGGTTCAGCCTGAGGGGTAAGGCAGGGAATTTCAATTCCGAAGAGTTGAGGGCGGCTGTCCGGTATGCACGTGAACATGGAGCCAAAGCATATGTTACGGTGAACCTCTTCCCGCATAACAGGGACCTTCCGGGACTGGAAAGGCATATGGAGCTCCTCAGGGATATAAATCCTGATGCGGTTATCCTGTCGGATCCCGGATTGTTTTCCCTGTTCAGGAAGAATGCCCCGGGAATAGATATTCACATAAGCACGCAGGCCAACATTACCAATGCCGAAGCCGCACGGTTCTGGGAATCGCTCGGGGCAAAGAGGCTTGTGCTTGCGAGGGAATTGTCGCTTGACGAGATAAAAGAGATACGCCGGAAGACCGCTGTTGAGCTCGAAGTGTTTGTCCACGGCTCGCTTTGCCTGTCCTATTCGGGCAGGTGCTATATAAGCAGCTTTCTTGCATCGAGGAGCGCCAATACCGGCGAATGCGCCAACTCGTGCAGGTGGAATTACACCCTCATGGAAGAAAAAAGAAAGGGAGAATACTTCCCCGTATATGAAGATGACAGGGGAACGTATATCCTGAGTTCAAAAGACCTCTGCATGCTGCCGCACCTGCCCCTTCTTGCAGAGGCCGGGATAGACGGCTTTAAAATCGAGGGCAGGATGAAAGGAATGAATTATGTCGCCGGTGTTGTCAAGACATACAGGGAGGCCGTTGATTCGATAGCAGGCGCTGCCGGGTTCACGGTGAAGAAACGATGGCTTAAAGAGCTCTCGATGTTCAGCAGCAGGGGGTATACGACAGGCATGTTCTTCGGGAAGCAGCCCGACGGCGATTATAATTTCGACGGAGAGAGTTACCGGATGAGCCATGAGCTTGTGGGAGTTGTCATAGAGGTGAACGGCAGCGGGGCCCTGGTGGGCTTGAGGAACAGGCTCGATGTGGGGGAGTCCGTGGAATACCTCACCCCGGGGCTTGAGGAAAAGCTCTTCACGGTTGAATCCATGAAAGACAAGGACGGCGCCGGTATCGTTTCCGCACGCAACGAGGATGTAGTTGTCATGCAGGTCCCGCAAGGGGTAAGGGAAAACGATCTCATCAGAAGAGAAAAGAGTTTCCGCAATAATAATTCACAATGAATGCAGAGATCCCCTGCATTCATTCCGGCCGGCCATCACAGAAACAGCCCTTCCAAAAGCAACTGCAAGTGTGGTGTTTCAAAAGTTCTTGCTATACTGTCATTGCGAGGGAAGGATTCCCGAAGCAATCTCACGGCAAGCTTCTTCGCTTCGCTGCCGAAGGACAGACTTATTCCATGTATTTCTGAAACACCACACTAACTTATGAACCGCTTTCTCAAGAGACCTGTTCCGGCGGCGCCGGCGCCTAAAAGCAGGAGAAGGGACGGTTCGGGAACAGTGTTATTGCCGGAATGGAGATTTACATCGTCTAAGCCTCGTATGCCCGCCGTATTTGAGCCGAAAGCCCCGGCAGTAAAGACCACCGCAATGGCATCATAATCTTTCGGCACGTTGAAGCTCCTGGAGAACGAGGTCCAGTTGCTTTGTAGAGATGTCAAGTGCGCCTCGGTAAGCACGTCTCCGGGAGGGAACCCGTCGCCGGGAAACAGGAACCTGTTTATAATGCCGTCACTCTTCATTAAGCCCAGGACGCGCATGGAGCTCTGGTCGATACCTGTAAAGCCGCTTTCGTAAATGTAATTAAAGTTGAGCGCCAATTCCGAGCCGGCTGGCATATTCCCCGGATTTACGCTGAACCCCTGGAAGAGTCTTACCGTATTTTGGAAGTGTTTTGCGTAATCATTGCTCCCCCCGATTCCGTTGCCGTCATTGACGATATTCCAGTTGGCTGACTGGCCGAGCCAGACGCCGAAGGGGCCTGTCGAAGGGGAGAAATCCGAATCCTGTACCGGGGCGCCTGTAAAGTTTCCATTCGTGATCAGGTTAGCCCGGGCCGTTTCTGCAAATAAAACCGACGTGGTAAGTAAAGCCAACACAATACCGATAACGAAAGAGAACCTGAATAGCATGTTTCTCATGTTGTTAACCTCCCTTTTAACGTTCTTTGTTTATTGAAGATTTATAAATGCAAGTCTTTTGCCAGGTATTAACCCTTTGTTTTTTTGGATAACCCAGGCGACATTTACTTTTAAAAGACTATTTTTGTAAAGAATACTGACAGAAGTGTTATGTAAAACTTTACACATGGTGGATTTTCCGGCTTGCCGGGGCGGGGCTGCTTTACAACTATCCATGATATGGATCAGTCGCCGGGAACAAAGCGCCTTCGCGCTTACGCCCGATTTACCAGCTTTCCTTTTATCAAAACAGTCTACCCTGCTCTTTCTTTGCCTCTTTAGCTGAGACTCCGGCACTAACTTTTTTAAGGTTTACGATAGAATAGATATCTAAATCGGTTTTCTCCTTAGCGTAGGCCGCCCGCAAAGCGTCAAAAAAGATGATTTTCCAGTTCTCATTTTCAAAATGATTGCTAAAGAGAGGTGATGTCATTTTGCTCTTGAATTGTGCTTCTCTCTCCTCTGGCAGTATCATAAATTTATCCACTGCTTTATCGACATTTGACCCTCTCATCAAGGCACTCGTCATTTCAGTTGTGGATTCGACTTCAAAAGCCGCTGCTATTTCACAGCCTCTTATCCAGAGGATATCCATATCTTCAACTTTTTCCAGGTTTGTTGCATTACTAACCTTTAATCGTTTAACGGTCATATATTCCGATAACCTCTTAGCTTCAAGGCTGCTGTCTCGATCCCGTTGTTCCCGGTTGCCGATCCAGATATCATAACCTTGTTTCTTGCCGATTAAGGCTAAGGTTGCAATCATTTCACTGTGTTGGTTTTCCCTTTGCTTTATCTCTTCCTTCAGCATCCAATATCCGCCTGATACCTCACGGGCATATATCCTTAAGGCATCCTTAATGCCGGTGCTGTCTGATGTAAGAGAATTGGGAAATTCAGTGCTGACAGCATCCCAAACTTCCGTAAAAGTAACTTTACCTTTCTGATACAATTTCCTATATACAGTCTGTTCCACTCTTTCAGTCAATGGAATTTCATTCAAATGGGGGACAATAGATAAATCTCTAAACCACCATAACTTGCCTTCTGTATTACCTACTTTTCTGGAAACAAGTATAAATTCCTTGTTAAGATGCTTTTTCAAAACTGTGCTTATATCAAGGCCGGTCTGAAGGCTTGCAAAATAGCCATGTTTTGCCAGTACAGGGTCAATATAGTTTATTATGATTGTGTACGGAGTCTCTTCAGCCCTTTCAGCCAACAATGCAATAGTTGACTCCACCACAATGTTTTCGAACCGCAAGTCGTCAATTTCTTCCGGTTTTAGTGAGGTTATATTCACAGGGGGTTTCTTAAATCTCAAATAAAAATCCCCTTGAGCTGAACCAAAAGGCTGCATCATCGCCTTGGCAGAAACCTGTCCAAGGGGCTGATGGTGTATTTTTTGAAATTCAAACCCTGCAAAGACTCCAGCTCGTATTGTCGCATTACGAACTTTAAACGTTGGATTGTGAAATGTCAGGGTAAGATAATGTTCGGGCTTTAAAACCTTAAACATATTTTGAAAGCTTGATGATAGAAGCGAATGATAAACGGTAAAGTCTTTCCGTTGTCGTTCGTTTCTAATAATCTCATTCGAGACTATATCCTTTATATAATCTCCGTTCTTTTTTAGCCATGAGACCCACATATAAGATAATTCTCCATATTGAATCGAGGCATCATAAGGCGGATCTGTAAATATGTAATCAACTACTCCTTCCGACATTTTCTTCATCAGATCAAGGCAGGAACCGTTGTAAATATAAACGTCACCCTTCCCGGAAATGAACTGCTCAAGCGAAGGAGCAAATCTGATATCCTTAAAATATTTGTTGGATTCCGCTTTTGCCTTCATAAGTCCCTGATGTCCGTTAACAGCGCCGTCAAATTTATTCCAGACGTTTTGTTCCATAAAACTTGGAGCATACCAATAACTGTGTTGTGTCCAGCCGGTTGAAGAAAATGCAGTATGATGACTTGTTTCTGACGGGTTGCTGATTGCAATCATTCGGCTACATAGGTGAACCATCGAGGAAAAGGCGATTTTTAAAAAATCCTTCAAACTCTTGTCTGACTCTTCTTCGATCGCCTCCATGAGCCAGGCAAGGGCTTGCAGGTTCCGTTTTGTAAAAAGCTCATCTACTGATTCATATTTTTCCTTTTTTATAAACGGCCTCCCGTCAGGATAATAGAATTTATTCTTTGGATACCATTCCTTAATTTTCTTTGTCTCGATTCCCTTTAGCAGGTCTTTATCAAGCTTTGTCAATTTGCAATCTTTTTCTTGCCTGTCTCCACATTGTTGGCATGACTGATAGCGAATCTCCGTGCATTTATATCCCTCCCAAACGGCACAGTCAAAAACAACATCATTGCCGCAACTTCTGCACTTTGTCAGATAAAGGCTTCCAATCTTCCCCCTAACTTTCTTTTCAACTCGCTCAAATGCCTCCTGTAATGCAATTTGATTCAGAGGCTTTATCGTTGAACGGATAATCTCAGTTGCTATTGGGTTAAGGTCACAGACAATAGTTCTTCTTCCATTTTTCAAAGCTTCCATAGCAGTGATTCCGCTTCCTGCAAATGGGTCAAAGACAATGCCGCCTTCAGGACAATATGTTTTTATGAATTCAGAAACAACATTCCAGGTTTTTCTGGACCAGTATTTGTGCCATAAATACATTGACGTGTGTGCGAAAGGCGGGATTTGGCGGTTGAGGTGTTCAATTTTTGGTCTGTCGATTTTGGATACAGACACTTCTCTCCCGCTTTTTTTCAATCTATTCTTTTTCAAGCGTTTTAACCACTCTCCTTGCAATTTCAAATGCAGCAGCTATTCTAACGACCTTTACATCTTTCAGTCCCTTGATCTTTGCAATATCTGTAAGTTTCTTGCCCATAAGCCCCGCGATGGAATAATAATTATCCAACAATTCTTTTGCAATAGCTTCTGCTGATCTGCCTTTGTATCCTGAGCCAATTAAAATAGCAAGAAGCTCTTCATCAGTTAGTGCAGATGGACCAAGCTCTATAAGTTTTCCACCAGGATGTATCCAGGGTTTCATATTAATTTCAAAACCTCCCAACTCACCAAAATCTTAATTTGTTTCTCCTCATCTTAATCTGTTTCTCACATATTTTCAAGCATAAAGACGGCATGAATGTCAGTAGGTAGGAAGCAGTTTATTTTAGAAGGAATTCCTTAAACGTTCCTGCAGTCAGCTTTTCAGAAAATCCTGCACCTGCTGTTTTATCTCGAGGGGGTGCAGAGGGATGTTGGGAACGTCCTTGTTCCCCGGGACGGAAAGGGCATGGATAAAAGTCAATCCTTTGTGAGGATATTGCATGGCCTCTGTCAACTGCTTTCTGCTTGCCGCTTTAATGGTGTTTTTGATGCCGAACCCTTTTGCCACGAGTTCAAGATCAACGCAGGAGCTTGCAAATGTCGGCTGGTTTCCGGTGGAACCGTATGCCCCGTTGTCGACCACAAAGATCGTGAGGTTTTTCGGCTCGAAGTATGCGGCGGTCGCAAGGCTGCCGGGGTTCATCAGGATGCTGCCGTCACCGTCGATGACAATGACATCCTTTTTTGAAGTGAGGGCTATGCCGAGCCCTATCGGTGTCGCCATGCCCATGCTGCCGAGCATGTAGAAATTGGAAGGCTGGTGCTTTACGTTGTAAAGTTCTTTCGAGGGAAACCCGAGATTGCATACGACCACTTTCGAATCGAGGTGCGGGGCAATGATATCGAGAATCTCGAAACGGGTGAGCCCGGGTTTCGGCTTTTTTGACTTATTCGAAACCCTGCACGTGAGATCTTTTGCAAGGGGGGGATTCAGTACCGGAGCTGATCCGGCGCTCCCCTCAAAAGCCTCCCACAGGACAGGATTGAGCATGAATACATGGATTTTGTTTTTGGAGTAGATATCCGCGAGCTTTCCCGGTATGCCCCTGAAGTCCTCCCGCGAATCGATAAGCGTGGAGCTTATGCCCGCTCCTTTTAAAATCCGGGGGAGCCGCTGCCCCATCGGGACCTGGGCCTCGATTTTTTCCTTGTATACTCCCCTTCGGCTTACGAACAAGGCGAGCGGGAACTTGTAAAAGCCGGTGAGCGAGAGCAGGGCGTTTATCATGTTCCCGATACCCGAGCTCTGGACAAACATGGCCGGCCGCCTGCCGGCCAATGCAGCGCCGGCGCATATGCCGATGCCCTCCTCCTCACGGGCCAGCGGGACATGAAAAAAACTCCTGCCTATCAGCGCGCAGAGATTTTTGATCTTATCGCAGGGAAGCGTGCCTATGAAATCTATGCCGTTCTCTTTCAGGATGTCAAGAAGTTCGTTTTCAGGGCGCAGCATGAAATAAAGCCTCTACCGTATCGGGTTGAATTTATCTTACCGCGTGCCGCTGATTTATTCAACATGATTGTCGATGCCGTCCGGCTCCGGACCTTCATTATAATTTCCGAACCGCCTCATGTTGATTCTCGAAAAGTTGGCAGGGTCTATCCCCAGCTTTTTCATTCTGTATTGCAGGGTGGTGCGGCGCATCCCGAGTATCCGGGCGGCCCCGCCCGGACCTCCCACGATGCCGCTGCATTGGATCAGCGCCTTTTCGATATGCTTTTTTTCCATATCGTCCCTTGTAAGGACCTTGTTCCCGTTGTCCGCTTCCGCGGTGTTCAGGAAGGTGTTGACGTCCTCTTTGGTGATTACGGAGCCGGAACGGAGTATGGTCAGGCGCTCTATCACATTCTCCAGTTCACGGACATTGCCCGGCCACGGATAGCGGCAGAGCGCATCGATTGCAGCGGCCGTATAGCGGACTTCCTGCCTGCGCATCTTTTCGGCGTACCTGGAGGTGAAATAGCTTACCAGGGGAGAAATATCTTCGGCACGGTCCCTGAGAGGGGGCATATGGAAATGGATGGTATTGAGCCGGTAGAAGAGGTCGCTGCGGAACGCCCTCTCCTGGATCTTGCGTTTGAGGTCCTGGTTGCTTGCGGCAATGATCCTGATATCGACTGATATCGGCGCGCTTTCTCCCACGCGCTCGAATACCTTGTCCTGAAGGGCCTGCAGGAGCTTTGCCTGGGTGCTGAGGGGGAGCTCGCCGATTTCATCAAGGAATATGGTCCCTTTGTCCGCCATCTCGAACCGGCCGATCCTCCGGTTCTCGGCGCCGGTGAATGCCCCTTTCGCATGCCCGAAGAGCTCGCTCTCGATAAGTGTCGGCGAGAGGGCGGCGCAATTTACTTTGACGAACAGGCGGTCTTTCCGGCTGCTGAGGTTATGGATATTCTGGGCAAGGTGCCCTTTGCCGGTGCCTGTTTCGCCGGTAATGAGCACCGCTGCATCGGTTTCTGCCACGATTCCGACGTCCTTCATGATGTTCGCCATGGACTGGCTTGCATAATAGAAGTTATCTTTCCGGTAATGGGCCAGGTGTTCGGCATTATCGAGGAGATAGAGTTTTTCTCTTTCGAGGTCTTCGATAGCGCCCTTGAGTTTGTTATAGGAGAGCATATTGTCAACGGCAATGGCTATCTGGATGGAGAGGTCGTTGAGAAATTCCCTGAGCTGGAAAATGTTGGGGGGGACTTCCTTAAAAGAAAAATGGATCGAGCCCAAAAGCGTATCGCGGACAATCATCGGATAGGCAAGGGTCGAGTTCAATCCCGCCTTAACCATCCACTTCGCTGTTGCCAACTGCGGGTTCTGGGAGAGGTCGTAAATAAAGACAGGTTTTTTCGACTGGATGACTATCTGTGCGATGGAGCCTTTTTCGAGCGGCCGCGCCTTCTCGCTTATCGCTTTCGGGCTGATTCCGTGCGCGGCAGCGAAGTAGGTGAGTATATCGGCCTTCGGGTCGTAGAGATTGATGCTGAAGCGGTCATAGTGAAAGATTCTGCCGATTTCCCTTGCGAGAACACTGAAAAGACCTTCCCGCGTGTGCTGGTTGATAACAGCGTTGTTAATCTTTAAAAGTAATTGATATTTAACGACCGGATCCTTAAGCATCTTTCCTCTACGGCTGTTACTGTAACAGAACGCAGTGAGCAAGTGCAAGCCCAATAATCGGCAGCGAGACGAATATTGGGCCTAAAATTCGGCGCCTGATAGTCGTACCTTGAGGCTGCTAAAAGCAGAATCGTGGTTTATCAACAGGTTGGCAAAAGTCCTCTATGCTGGTACAGGGATTGCATTTCACTACGCGGGTAATAAGTTGGTAATGAGTCGCTATCAATCACAGATAATTAAAAAGCTGGTTGCAGAAATCGCACAGGCAGCAGGCGTTCCTGAGCAGGATGCCGGCATCTTTTCAGATTCTCTGGTAGATGCGGATATCCAGGGTACTTCTACCCACGGCGTTTCCCGCCTGAATATTTACATCCGCCGCATACAAAAAGGATTGATAGACCCCCGGGCTGAAATCGCCATCGACAGGAAACGGGGCCTCGTAATGGCGGTAGATGCCGGGAACGGTTTGGGGCAGGTCCAGGCTTCCAAAGTCCTTGAAACCCTGATCCCGATGGCGAGGTCTTCAGGCATTGCAGCGGCAACTATCCGGAATTCACAGCACTTCGGCGCGCTCTCGTATTATTGCAACAGGGCCGCCCGGGAGGGCATGATCCTGTTTGCCACTACCAATGCCGAACCGTCAACGGCGCCCGCAGGAAGCCGCCAGGCCTATTTTGGAACGAATCCCCTTGCAGTATCCTTCCCCACCGGTAAGAGCTATCCTGTAAAGATCGACCTCTCCACGTCGATTGTAGCACGCGGCAATATCATTGCCGCCCATAAGAAAGGAAGCGAAATCCCGCCCGGCTGGGCGTTGGATATCGACGGCAATCCCACAACCGATACGGAAAAAGCACTCATGGGAACGGTCCTGACCATGGCCGGACACAAAGGATACGCCCTTGCCCTTATGGTTGATGCCTTCTCCGGTGTCCTTTCCGGAGCCGCTTTCGGCAGTTCCATCGGCTCCATGTACAAGGATATGGATAGAAAGCAGGATGTGGGCCACTTTTTCTGCCTTCTCGATATTGATGCCTTTATGGACGTTTCTGTCTTCAAAAAACGTATCGATAACATGATCGACGAGATCAAGGCCTGCAGCAAGCGGCCCGGTGTCGATGAAATACTGATACCCGGCGAGCGCTCTTTTAAGCGCGTATGCGAGAACCGCGAAAAAGGCATCCCCATCGGAGCTGAAACGCTTCGGGAATTCAAAACCTTGTGTGAGGAATTCAAGATTCCATTCACCATAGACGGAGCGCAGGGCAATGCGTGATGTGCTGGTCACGGAGAATGTCACCGGCCCGGAGATGGAAGTCCTGAAAAAGAATTTCGATGTCGCGTTTGAGCCGGAATTATGGAAGTCGCCGGACCGGTTGCTTGCGATGGTCCCCGACTTCCGGGCAATGATCGTAAGGAACCAGACAAGGGTGAACGCAAACGTGATAGCAGCAGGCCGCAGCCTCAAGGTGATCGGCCGCGCCGGCGCAGGGCTTGACAACGTTGATACCGAAGCCGCAACGAATGCCGGGATTGTAGTCGCTTACGCGCCGGAACAGAATTCGATATCGGTTGCGGAGCTTGCGCTCGGGATGATGCTTTCCCTTGCGAGGAAGATTGCCGCGGCAGACCGCGATACCAGGGCGGGCGGATGGAAGCGCCGGGAATTTACCGGCATCGAGCTTTACGGAAAAACGCTGGGGATCGTGGGCCTGGGGCGTATCGGCTACCGCACGGCGGTGAGAGCCAGGGCCTTCGGGATGGACATTATCGCCCATGACGAGTATGCAAATCCCGACGCGATAATCGTTTCGGAGCTGCGCGCCCGTATGGTGGAGCTTGATGAGCTTCTGGCGCAGGCCGATTTCATCTCATGCCATCTCCCCCTCACTTCCGCAACAAGGGGGCTGTTCGATTACGGGAAGTTCAGCAGGATGAAACCTGCTGCCTTCTTTATCAATACATCAAGGGGTGAAGTTGTTGATGAGGAAGCTTTGGTCCGCGCCCTCAGGGATAAAAAGATCGCGGGCGCGGCATTGGATGTCCGCCTGAAGGAGCCGCCGGATAAGGGCGCTCTTTCCGGGATGGACAACGTGATCCTGACCCCGCATATTGCCGCATTTACCGGAGAGGGCCAGGAGAGGGTAGTCGCTTCCGTGTGCAGGGATGTGGCCGGCGTGCTATCCGGGAAGGGGGCAAAAAACCATGTCAATTTCCCGAAGCCGAAAAGAGGGTGAGCGCAAAGCCTTAACGTATGAACAAGGCAATTAAACTATGGAAAGTGCAGTCAGGGCAGACCTGTTCCGGGATTCCGGGTTCGCTTCGACTGTGACTATTTCTGAAGAGGAGGAGCATATGATTCAGTTTCTGGTTCACGAGAAGGAAGACACCGTAGGTGTCGCAACAGTGGACATCAAGGCAGGTGAGACAGCGAAGGGCCTTATGATGGACAGCGGAAAAAAGGTTGAGGTCAAAGCGCTCATGGATATTCCGCTCGGGCACAAGATCGCCCTTACGGATTTCAAGTCAGGAGATACCATATTGAAGTACGGCCATGACATCGGCAAAGTCGTGGCTTTCATAAGAAAAGGTGAACACGTCCACATTCATAATCTTAAGACAAAGAGGTGGTAGAAAATGAAAATTCCTAAATTTATGGGTTATCGTCGTGAAAACGGGAGGGTTGGCATCAGGAACCATGTCATCATCCTGCCGCTGGATGACCTCTCGAATGCGGCGTGCGAAGCCGTTGCCAACAACATCAAAGGAACCATGGCAATTCCGCACCCTTACGGGCGCCTGCAGTTCGGCGAGGACCTGGAGCTCTTCTTCAGGACCATCATCGGGACCGGGGCGAATCCGAACGTAGCGGCGGTAGTCGTCATCGGCATCGAGCCTGAATGGACCGACAGGGTTGTGCAGGGTATTGCCAAGACCGGAAAGCCGGTAAAGGGTTTCGCCATCGAGCGGAGCGGTGATATCAACACCATTGCAGCCGCAGCACGCCAGGCGAAGGAATATGTACAATGGGCATCGGAAATACAGAAAACAGAGTGCTCGCTTGATGAACTTTACATTTCGGTGAAATGCGGCGAGTCCGATACGACCTCAGGACTTGCTTCCAACCCGACTGTCGGCAATCTCATCGACAAGGTCGTAGAGTTGGGCGTCACCGCCTCATTCGGTGAGACCTCTGAGATCACCGGTGCTGAAATGGTTTGCAAAACAAGGGCGGCAACACCCGAAGTCGGCGAGGCCTTTATAAAGACCTGGAATGAGTACAACGACTTCATCCTGAAAGAAAAGACCGATGACCTGTCCAGCTCACAGCCGACCAAGGGAAACATCAGGGGCGGTCTGACGACCATAGAGGAAAAGGCCTTCGGAAACCTCCAGAAGATCGGCAAGAAGGCGAAGTACGTGGGCGTGCTCAAACCGGCAGAGGCGCCGAAGGGCAAAGGCCTCTGGTATATGGATACGTCGTCAGCAGCAGCAGAGGCCGTAACCCTATGGGCAGCATCAGGCGCCGTGGTTCATATCTTCCCGACAGGGCAGGGAAACATCATCGGCAACCCCATCGAGCCGGTTATCAAGCTGTCAGCCAACCCGCTTACCTGTTCGACCATGAGCGAGCATATAGATCTGGACGTTTCCGGCATACTCAGGGGAGAGCTGAATCTCGATGAGGCGGGCGACAAGCTCATAGAAGTAATGCTGAGGACCTGCAACGGCCGCTTCACCGCGGCAGAGGCGCTCGGACATCGCGAGTTCGTCCTGACAAAGCTTTACAGGAGCGCGTAAAAGGCAAGGAAATTTATGGTATCCAAGGTCAAAGCAGACTTGCTCATAATCGGAATGGGCGCGGCAGCGCAGATGGCTGCGCTGTACGCCCACGAGATCAACCCGGAGCTGGACATCCTCATCGTGACAAAAGCCCTGAAGGGCAAGGGGGGCTGCAGCCGCATGGTGCAGGGCGGTTTCAACGTTGTCCTGACCCCCCGGGATTCCCATGAGAAACACCTCATGGATACTCTTAAGGGCGGACAATATATTAACGATCAGTACCTGGCCAGGACCCTGGTCGAGCAGGCGACTCCGACCATAAAGGAGATGGAGACCAAATTCGGCTGCTTCTTCGACCGCAACCCCGACGGAACCATTCACCAGAAGGCCTTTGCCGGACAATCCTTCGACCGCACAGTGCACAAAGCCGACCTCACCGGGATCGAAATCATCAGCCGCCTCACCGAGCAAGTCATGAAACGCGGGTTCCCTGTCCTTCAGGAATGCCGGGCAGTGGAGCTCCTTCTCGATGGGCCGGGCGAGATAGTCACCGGCGCATTGCTCCTGGATATGCGGCGGGGCGAGTTCATTGTCGCCGAAGCAGCCGCGACCCTGGTCGCCACAGGCGGCGGCCCCACCCATTACCGCTTCCATGCGCCGGGCCCGGAGAAATCCGTGGACGGCATAGCCATGCTCTATCGTGCCGGCGTCATCATGAAAGATATGGAGATGCTCCAGTTCCATCCCACGGGCCTCATTGTTCCCGGCAGCGTTGTTGCGGGGGCTCTCCTGGAGGAAGGCCTGCGCGGCGCCGGCGCTCATCTCTTCAACGGTTCCGGGGAACGGTACATGCTCAACTACGCCCCGGAGGTCGGGGAACGCGCTACCCGCGATGTGGTCAGCCGGTCTTCCTATCTGGAGATGATGGCCGGCCGGGCTTGCCCGGAGGGCGGCGTGCAGATCGACGCCTCGCACCTGGGGGCCGGCTTCGTGCTGAAGACTTTTCCGGGAATGGCCGAGCGGTGCCGGCAGTTCAACTATGATCTGGCCCGCGGCCGGGTGCCGGTTTCGCCGACCGCTCATTTTTTCATGGGCGGCGCGGTTATCGATACCGGCGGCAGGTCGACCCTGGAGAAACTCTTTGTTGCCGGTGAGGACGCAGGCGGCGTCCATGGCGCCAACCGCCTGGGCGGCAACGGCATCTGCGATTCATGTGTCTATGGCAGGCAGGCAGGCAAGGCCCTGGGCAAGTATTTGTCCGGCGGCAACCGCTCCATCAAGGAGACAAGGCGCGGCCAGGTCGAGGAGTTTATGGCCAGACTCGAAGCGCCGCTCCAGCGCTCCCGGGGGGCCAATCCATTCGAGCTGCGCAAAGCCATCCAGGAGTTGAACTGGAACAAGGTGGGAGTGGCCCGTAAGGAACCTGAATTGTCCGGGGCCCTGAGCGAGATCGAGGATATTGCCGAAGCGGTTGAGACGGCCGGTGTTACGGGTGGCGCTGTATATAACATGATGTACAATACCTACCTCGACATCCGGAGTATGATCGACGCCACCAGAATAGTTGCATTTTCAGCGCGGCTCAGGGAAGAAACCCGCGGCGCCCACTTCAGGCAGGATTTTCCCGAGCAGCGCGACGACTACGGCCTGTTCAACATCTTCCTGAAGCGCAGCGATGACGGGCGGCCGGTGGCCGAGAAGAAACCTGTAGTCTTTAAATACAAGTCTCTTGAGGAATGCCGGAAGTATAAAAAATAAGAAGAATGAAAAGGAGAATTAACCACAGAGGTCACGTAGAATGAGAAATCCTAAATCCGAAATTCTAAATCCTAAACAAATCCGAATGTTCAAAATCCAAAACCTGTTTGGATCATTTGAATTTGAGATTTCGAATTTGTTTGGAATTTCGTGCTTGGAATTTAGAATTTTCAGTAATCTCTGTGTGCTCTGTGGTGAAAAATTGTTTTTGCAAGGAGTGATTCCGTGATCAAAAATGGCTCTCTAAACTACCGCAAGCCCCTCAGTTGGGGAGAGTATGACCCTCACCGCAGGGGAAATACCCGGATCGGCATGTGGGCCTGGCTGTGGCAGCGCATTTCGGCCCTGGCCGTTATCGTTCTGCTCGGCCTCCATGTGACGCTGACGTACCGGCCGCTTATTCAGTTCCTGCTGTTGCTGGCGGTTACGTTCCACGCGACGCTGGGCCTGAGGGTTATCCTCCTTGACTTCAACATCGTCGGGGTCAAGTACCACCGCGCCCTCGTCGGGGGGCTGGTCGGTCTGGGGTTGGTGGTTATGGGGTTAGTATGGTTTTCGATTTACTAGGACAAGCACCAGGACACAGGGGACTGTCCCTATTTACGGACGAAGTCGTAGAATAGGGACTGTCCCCGGTGCTTGTCGAGGAGAATAGATTTATGGCACAGACATCCGGGGGCGTGCGCAATATCAAGGTGTTCCGCTATGACCCGCAACAAGGCGGCGAGGGCCACTTCGACAGTTACGTGTTGAATATTCAGGATGAGACTACGACCACCATCCTGGATGTGCTCCTGCGCATCCAGCGGGAGCAGGACCCGACCCTGTCCTTTCGCTTTGCATGCCGCGTCAACATGTGCGGCTCCTGCGGCATGGTCATCAACGGGAAGGAAGGCCTGGCCTGCAAGACCAACGTATCGCACATCCCGCAGGGCAAGGAGGTAACTATCCGTCCGCTCAATCACTTTCCGGTTATCAAGGACCTTGTCGTGGACATGGAACCTTTCTTTAAAAAATATGAGGAGGCGCTGCCGTTCTACGAACCCCGGGAGGAGACTACCGAACCGGCGGTCATCCGGCCCGGCTCCCGGGAGCGGCAGGATATCGGCATGGCCACGGATTGCATTGCCTGCGGCTGCTGCGTGTCGAGTTGCACCATGTGTCACTACCATGAGGGTTATGCAGGGCCGGCAGCCCTGAACCGGGCTTTTACCCTCCTGGCCGACAGCCGTGACGGTCTCTTCGAGGAGCGCCTCGACCGGGTCCTGGCCTCCTGTTACAATTGCCGGACCGAGTTCAACTGCACCGAGGTCTGCCCCAAGCGGATCAGCGGCACGAGAGCTATCAAATATATCCAGCGCCTTGCCCTCAAGCACATTAAAGCAAAGCCTGAAACCATTGAAGCCGAACAGCCGGCTGTTGCGCAGCCTTCCTGCGCAAGCGAGATGGCTGGCTCTATGGCCGGCAATATGGCCGGCAATATGGATAGAAGGACCTTTATCAGCCAGGTCGGCGTCGGCCTCCTCGGTACGTGCCTGGCCCTGGGCGTGGGAGGCGTGGTGGGCGCCGCTTTTGTCGGACCCACACGCGCCAGGACACCCAGACTTTGGGTTCCCGCGGCCTCTTTGAGCAGTATCCCGGTCGGCGATGTCACTACGATAAAGATAAATTATGAGACCAAGAACGGTCTGTACACGCAGCAGGTGGCGGAGCGGGTACTCGTCTCCCGCACCGGCGATGAAATCATCTGCTTCAAAGCGAGTTGCACCCATCTGGGCTGTATGGTGAAGTGGGACGGCAATGCCGGCCGGTTCCGTTGCGCCTGCCACGGCGGGGCCTTTGACCGCAATGGCAAGGTCATCGCCGGACCGCCGCCAAAGCCGCTTGACCGGTATCCATTCAGGGTAGACTCCGATCATCTGCTCGTGGAGGTGGGCTGAAATGGCCAATAATGTACTCCCTGACCGCATAGGCTGGGGGCCTTACCTGAAACCCTTCTTTTTCAAGAAGCTTCCGCCGGAGACAGGCTGGTCGGCCACACTCGGTAGTCTGTGCCTCCTCCTGTTCGGCCTCATGTCCGTGACCGGCATCTTCCTGGCGATGTACTACAACCCCTCGCCGGACAAAGCTTACCAATCGATCGATTACATCATGAAAGAGGTGTCCGCCGGGTCGATCCTGCGCGGGCTGCATCACTGGGGCGCGAGCGCGATGGTCCTTGTCGTATGCGTCCATCTCCTGTCCGTCTTTTTTTCGGGCAGCTACAAGGCGCCCAGGGAACTGACCTGGATATGCGGCGTATTCCTGCTCCTGGTGACGCTCGGCCTCGGCTTCACCGGCTATCTGCTCCCCTGGGACATGAAGGCCTATTGGGCCACCGTGGTCGGCACCAACATCCCGAAAGGCATCCCGGTGATCGGCGACTTCATCACCAGGGCCATCCGCGGCGGCGATGCGGTGACCGGGCTGACGCTGACCAGGTTTTATGCAATCCATACCCTGCTGCTCCCCGCATTGCTCGCCGCCTTTGCCGTCTTCCACATCTATCTTGTGCGCATCCACGGCCTGGCCGGGGGGCATGCCGGCGCAGATAATGATACAAATTCCGGACAGGAGGACAGGCTCTATCGCTTCTATCCGGAACATGCCTTCCGTAGCCTTTCCGTCTTTGCTGTGGCTTTTCTTGTCCTGACCGGATTGTCTATCATAGGCAGCATTCCGCGGGAGGATATCGCAGGAACTATCATCGATGCTTACCTGCCGAGGCCCGAATGGTACTATATGTGGATATTCCAACTCCTGACCTACTTCTCGGGGCCCTGGGAAGGCATTGTCAGCCTGGCTTTCTTCGCACTCGGCAGCATCCTCATCTTCTCCGTGCCGTTCCTGGGGAGGCCACAGATATCCGGTAAGATATCAGGTCCGGCTGACCGTCCTCTCTCCATGTCCGCCGGCATTACTGCCGTTATGGGAATCGTTTACTTGAGCCTCATGGCCTTTGCCGGTGTCAAGCCCTATGGCGACGTTATCCCGGTCCCTGACCGCCAGCTCACGGCGCTTGAGGAGAGGGGGCTGCACGTTTATGCCGACCGGGAGTGCGCGTACTGCCACCAGATTCAGGGCAGGGGCGGGCACCGGACCGGACCCGACCTGGCAAACATCGCGGCAAAAGGCAAAAGTATCGACTACCTGTCCAAATTTGTGAAGAATCCGCAGGCCGTGCACTCCTGGTCGATCATGCCCGGGTACGAGCTACCGGACAAGGACCTCCAGGCTTTGGCCGGGTTCCTGGCGGCCCTCGACTTCAGTAAGTATCCCATGAAGATCGTGAAGGGGCAGGACGTCCTAAAGAGCAAGGCCGATAACCCCTCCCTTCCTCCCCTTAACGTAAGGGGAGGTGAGGTGGGGTTAAAATCAGAGGAGGCGATAACCAGATGAAAGACTTCGACTACCGGATCGTTGAAGAAGCAGCGAAGCAAACGTACATACGGGCATTGTGCGATCTGCCGCCGGACGTGAGGGCGGCCCTCAAGAAGGCGTATGACCGGGAGACAAAGCCTACGGCGCGGTCGGTCTTCGAGGCGATATTCAGGACGATCGAAATTGCAGACCGGGACAAGACGCTCATCTGCCAGGACACGGGCCTGCCCATCTATAAGGTCAAGATCGGCTCTGCCTTTCCCTGGAACGGCGCCAGGATCAAAAAATGCCTTTACGAGGGGGCCAAAAGGGCGACACTCGAATTTCCCTTCCGGAGCAGCTCGACGCATCCCCTGACGAGGGTTAATCCCCAAACCTCGGTGGGCGTGGGGCTGCCGGTTATTTATTGGGACTTCCAGGAGGATTCCGACACTCTGGACATCCTCATGGCGCCCAAGGGCTCGGGCTCGGAGAACATGAGCAAGATGCAGATGTTCTATCCGGCCCACGGGGTGAAGGCCCTGAAAAAATTCGTCCTCGACGCGGTTGTCGAGAGCGGGGCCAATCCCTGTCCGCCGGGCATCATCGGCGTCGGCATCGGCGGCACTGCCGACCTGGTCGTGAAGCTGGCCAAGGACGCCATCCTGCGGCCCGTGGGCCGGCGCAACCCCGATCCGCAAATCGCCGCGATGGAAGAGGAACTGGAGGAGGCCATCAACGCCACCGGACGCGGTCCCATGGGCCTGGGCGGGGACGTATCCACACTCGCCGTGCACATTGAGATGGCCTACACCCACATCACCCAGAACCCGGTTGCTGTGAACACCCAGTGCTGGCCGGCCAGACGCGCCAGGGCCGTCATACGTCCCGACGGGAGCGTCGAGTATGGTTACTAACTACGAGGAGAAAAGAGACCATGGCGGAATATCATCTTAAATCGCCTTTTTCCGAAGAGGAGATCAGGAAACTCAGGGCCGGGGACATCGTCACCTTCGACGGCCTGCTCTTCGGCATCCGTGATTTGACCCAGATTTATATGTTTGACCAAAACCACGAGCCCCCGGTCAGCCTGGCAGGCGCGCCCTGCATCCATACCGCACCGAGCCTGCGCAAGGCCGGGGACAAGTGGGAGAAGATTTGCGTGGGCACCACCACGAGCACGCGCATGGAGCGCTTCACGCCGGAGCTGATCAGGAGGTACGGCGTGCGGGCCATCATCGGCAAGGGCGGACTTTACCAGGGAAGCCTGGATGCCATGGTGAAGTACGGGGCCGTTTACCTTGCGATCGTCGGCGGGTCGGCGGCCCTGGAAACCCGGCAGATCGAGGAGGTGGAGGCCGTCTACTGGGAGCATCTGCACCCCGAGGCCCTCTACCAGTTCAGGGTAAAGAACTTCGGCCCCCTGACCGTGGCCATGGACAGTCACGGCCGGCATCTTTACGAGGAAGTTAAGGCCGAGGCGGTCAGGCGGCTTCCGGAAATCTATAAGAAGCTTGGTGTGTAACGACATGAAGACTTTGATCGACAGAAAGGGAGGAAGACATGGGAAGGTGTAACGTTAAGTATTTAAGCTTTATTCTGGTTGCTGCTATCGGAGTGTTTGTCCTGGGCGGGGCCTTTGGACAGGCTTTTGCAGAGGATAAGGAGGTAAGGTTCGCAAGGCAATACGGCATCAGCTACCTGCCGCTTATGATTATGGAAAAGTACAAGCTGGTTGAAAGGCATGCGAAAGCGGCAGGTTTGGGCGATATTACCGTAACGTGGAAGACCCTGGCAGGCGGCGCTGATATGAATGACGCGCTCCTTTCAAAAAGCCTGGATTTTGTTTCAGGCGGTGTTGCCCCGATGATCAAGATATGGGCGAAAACAAAAGGGAATTTCGATGTTAAGGCGCTGGGCTCGATCAACTCCATGCCCCTTTACCTTAACACCTCCAACCCGAAGGTAAAGAACATCAAGGACTTTACTGAAAGCGACCGTATTGCGCTCCCCGCGGTAAAAGTATCGATCCAGGCGGTTACCCTGCAGATGGCTGCTGCAAAGGCTTTCGGAGATGCCAATTACCAGAAGCTCGACCACCTGACCGTAACCATGGCGCATCCTGACGGGATGACAGCCCTCCTTTCCGGCAAGTCGGAGATTTCCGGACACTTTACCGCTCCCCCGTTCCAGTACCAGGAGCTTGAGAAGCACGGGGTGCGCACCATAGTAAACTCTTATGATGTTCTGGGCGGTCCGGCTTCGTTTAATCTCGTCTGGACCACGAGCGAATACCGTAAAGCCAATCCGAAGACGTATGCTGCCGTAGTCGCTGCCATGGAAGAGGCGATAAACATGATCAATAAGGATAAGCACGCAGCGGCAAAAAGCTATGTCGAGATCACCAAAACAAAGCAGTCGGTCGATGAAATCTACAAGATGATGAGCGATCCTCTGATACAATTCACCATAACGCCGCTCAATGTAATGAAGTATGCCGACTTTATGTACAGGGTCGGTGCGATCAAAGTTAAACCGGGCACATGGAAGGACATGTTCTTCCCGAATGTGCACAACCTTCCGGGGAGCTAATTATGAGTCTGGATTCAACCAGTCGGAATCAAGGTGCCCTGGCTGCTCCGCTCCTGAATGTCAGGGGGGTGACCCTGCAGTATAAGACAAAGGAGCACCTGGTCACCGCAACATACCGGGTGGACTTCGATGTCTGCAAGTCAGACCGTTTTGTTCTGCTCGGGCCCTCAGGCTGCGGAAAGTCGACCCTGCTCAAGGCTGTCGGCGGCTACATAAAGCCGGTTGAGGGCAAAATATCCCTGCGGGGGGATGAGGTGGTCGAGCCGGGTCCTGACCGTATGATGGTGTTCCAGGAATTCGATCAACTGATACCGTGGAAAACGATCAAAGAGAATATCCTGTTCCCTTTGAAGATCGCCGGCACTATGAATAAGCGCGCGATGGAAGAAAAGGCGATGTCATATCTCGAAAAGGTCAAACTGACACAGTTCTCCGACGTATTCCCGCATATGCTTTCCGGCGGCATGAAGCAAAGGGTGGCGATTGCCCGGGCCATGGCGATGGAGCCGGATATACTCCTGATGGATGAGCCCTTTGCTGCCCTGGACGCCCTGACCCGCCGCAAGATGCAGGAAGAGCTCCTGCAGCTTTGGGAGGATACGAAGTTCACGGTGCTGTTCGTAACGCACTCGATAGTAGAGGCCATTATTATCGGCACCCGCATCCTGCTCCTCTCACCGCATCCCGGACAGGTGAAGGCGGAATTCAACAGCCACATGCACGGCTACCAGACGCAGGACCAGCCTGAATTTGCAGATTTGCAGGACAAAATACACAAGATGCTTTTTGCAGACGTAATAGAGGAAGGAGAGAGCCATGCCAGATGAATATGTCTTATCAGAGCGCCCGGAGTATATACGCGAAACACTCGATGCGGGAAAGATAGGCGATATACGCCAGCCGCTGACCCTGTGGGAGAAGATCAGCAACATAAGCGTCCTGCGCAAATCGGTTATCCTGCTGCTCCTGGCCGCCCTATGGCAGGGCTATGCGTTATGGGCCGATAATCCCCTGATATTCCCGACCTTCAAGGATACTATCATCGCATTCTTTGATGCGCTGGTCCACGGAGGGCTTCTGTCGCGCACCATGGTTTCGCTCAAGCTGCTGGTGATGGGCTATGCTGCCGGCATTGCGCTGGCTACAGTGATGACCATCTTTGCGGTAAGCTCGCGCATCGGTTCGGACTTTCTGGACACGCTCACTTCGATGTTCAACCCGCTGCCGGCCATCGCGCTTTTACCGCTCTCCCTGCTGTGGTTCGGCCTCGGCAATTTCAGCATCATTTTCGTATTGATCCATTCTGTCTTATGGCCGGTGTCACTCAATATGCATTCAGGGTTCCGCGGCGTGAGCAACACCCTGCGTATGGTGGGCCACAACTACGGCCTTTCCGGGTGGGGGTATATATCGAAAATCCTTGTCCCGGCGGCTTTCCCCTCCATTCTGACCGGAATTAAAATCGGCTGGGCCTTTGCATGGCGTACACTGATCGCCGCAGAGCTCGTGTTCGGCGTCAGCTCAGGGCAGGGCGGTCTGGGGTGGTTCATTTATGAGAACAAGAACGAAATGGAAGTGGCCTATGTTTTTGCCGGGCTGCTGACGGTTATTCTTATCGGCATCAGCGTGGAAAACCTCATATTCCGCAATATCGAAAACCGCACCGTGAGAAAGTGGGGAATGTGTGTCCTTAGTGAGTAGCGGAAAGGGGTTGCTGCTCCCGGGCTGCCGGGCGGCAAGCTGTACGGTAATATTCGGATCGAAGAGCCCCTGCGGGTTTGCACAGCAGGACATATGAGCTTGCTTCACGCTGTTCTGGCTCTTGTAGCCTTTTTCGCCGGGGTTCTCAAAAGCGGGTTCGGGATCGGGGCAGGCATTTTTTTAACGCCTATCCTCGCACTGGTGATGGACCCCAAAGAGGCTGTTGTGCTGGTAGCACCCATGATGCTGTTTACCGACTTTACCGCAATCTACCAGTACCGGCGCCAGTGGGATACGAGCGACGTCCTGGCACTGGCGCTTCCCTGCCTGCTCGGAGCGGTGGCGGGAACCCTCCTTCTGCAGTGGTTCACCCCCGCAACCGCGCGCCGTGTTATCGGCATCATAGGCTTGTTATACGTCGGCAGCGAACTAATGAGGAAATTTTTTTTCCGCTCTCCCGGGAAACCGAATTTGATAAAGAGCACCTTTATCGGCATTGTCGGCGGCCTGGCATCGGCATTGGCCAATTCCGGCGGGGTCTTCATTTCCACGTACTTTACAGGCCGGCTTTCAAAGGCATACTTCGTGGGTACGCTTGTCGTAGTCTTCCTGGCTCAGGACATTACCAAGGTCAGCATGTTCACGGGTTTGGGAATGCTGAACAGCAGACTCTGGACAATAGAGCTGTACCTCCTTCCGCTGATGTTCCTCGGGGGCATGACCGGCAAATGGCTCAACAGCCGCATCCATGAAAAACAGTTTGCGAAATGGGTATTCGTCCTGATCGTGGGCGCCTGCGTAAAGCTGCTTTTATTTTAAAATCCTGCCAATCTTTAATTTCGGCAATTGGATGGGTAGTTTTTCAGGTAATTTAGGCTGAGATTGGTTTTCGGAGTTGCAGTAATCGGCACAGCCTTTCGCTATCTCAAGGCTGGCGCCACGTAAGGGGGGGCGGAGATCCAGCCCTGCAGGAATCACAAATGAGTATTTGTAGTTGATTAGAGGCTCCTTTTCTTTTGAGATCATAGTTTTGTATAATGTTTTCGGCAAGGCATCGGGAAAAGAGTTCAGAGAGGGAAATATGGGTCATGCCGGTGAAGAGTAAAAACAGACGAAAGCGGTCTTTAAGACACACGTGTTCAGGAGGATACAAATGAAGAAGGTTTTGGCGATTGGTTTGATGTTATCTTTCTTTTTAGGAACTGCGGTTGCGGCCTTTGCTGCAGAGTATGGCACCAAGGCCGAGGCTGAGGCAATGGTCAAGAAGGCGATTGCGTATATAAAGGAGCATGGGAAAGAGAAGGCCTTTGCAGAGATCAGCAACCCGAAGGGGAAGTTCGTCGACAGGGATCTGTATGTAACTGTTTATGATTTTAACGGCAAATGCCTTGCCCACGGGGGGAATCCGAAGATGGTCGGCAAAAACATGATCGACCTTAAAGATCCCGACGGCAAACCCCTTGTCAGAGAGAAAGTAGAGCTTGCGCGCACGAAAGACAGGTTCTGGCAGGAGTACAAGTTCAACAATCCGGTGACCAAAAAGATCGAGCCGAAATCCATGTACATAGAAAGGTACGGAGATCTCATCGTGGGCTGCGGCGCCTACAAAAAATAGTATCATTCCGGTTATAATTGATCCCGGCGTAGGGAATGCATATGGCTAAACAGGGCTCTCCCTGCGCTGGGGACTGTCCCTATTTACCAACAGTAGGTGGTTTACCACGGACGAAGAAGCGAAGTCGTAGAATAGGGACTGTCCCCTTACTCAGAAAAGGAGATGAGCATGAAGCATTTCTTCAGAAATTTGAGATTGTCCAAAAAAATCCTGGTTGCTCCCCTATCAGTTATATTCTTTCTCTTGATTTCCGGACTGGTATCCTATATCAGCATGTCGAATCAAAAGAGGGCGATTGAGGATATTTTCAACAACCGGTTCAATAATTACCAGGTGAGCGCCACGATTGTCAAGGACATTGCAAATGTGCATGCAAATATATACAAGATAATCAACTGGGCCAATGCGGCGTATGAGAAAAAGAAGATCGACCTGCTCGGGAAAGAGCAGTTGGACACTATAGAGAGGACCGACGCCTCCATAAAGAAAATCCTCCAGAAGAAGGGCCTTACGAAGGAAGAGCAGAACCTGCTTCAGACCGTGCTGAAGGATTTCACGGAGTACAGGAAGACCGCTGCTGCGGCCATTGATCTTGCAAGCTCCGATCTCAATACGGCCACCATGTACATGGTAACCGTCGATGACAAATATCAGGTGTTGAATAAAAGCCTGCACGATTTGCTGGAGCTTGAAAACAGGCTGAGCAAAGAGCAATATGAATTCTCCCTCAAGAGTTTCAACTCGGCATCGGTAATCTTTGTCCTTGTGCTGGCGGTTTCGATAGCAATATCTGTCGTAATCAGCCTGATAATAACCAGGCTTATCACCACTTCGATTAAAGAGGCCATCCAGGTGACCCAGAAGATCGCTGAAGGGGACCTGACCCAGGAGGTCGAAGTTGTATCCGATGATGAAATCGGCCAATTGCTTTCAGCCATAAAGACGATGGATGAGAAACTGAAGTCTGTGCTCGCAGAGACCAAATCCGCGGCAGACAACCTTGCCTCGGCAAGCCAGGAGTTAAGCGCCAGCTCCGAGCAGATGTCCAGAGGCATGACAGAACAGTCGACGAGGGCCTCCCAGATAGCCGCGTCGTCTGAAGAGATGTCGCAGACCGTCGTGGACATAGCAAAAAACTCCTCGAACATGGCCTCCTCGGCAGTTGAGACGACGAGGATAGCAAAAGACGGCGAGGAAATCGTGAGCAGGTCGGTTCAAGAGGTCAAGGCGATCGCGGATACCGTCAACGAATCTGCAAAGCTCATGTCGGACCTCGGGGACCGCTCAAGGCAGATCGGGGACATTATTGATGTCATCAAAGACATAGCTGACCAGACGAACCTCCTTGCATTGAATGCGGCGATCGAGGCCGCACGGGCAGGGGAGCAGGGGAGGGGATTTGCGGTGGTTGCGGATGAGGTGAGAAAGCTGGCGGAAAGGACATCCAAGGCGACTGCGGAGATAGGCGGGATGATCGGCGCGATTCAGAACGAGGTTGAGAGAGCTGTAGAGAATATGGACAGCGGGACGAAGAGAGTGGAGATCGGGGTCGAATTCTCCACCAAGGCAGGCAGTGCGCTGCACAGCATAGTGAGCAGCGTGGAGGGCCTGCAGTCCATGGTCCAGCAGATAGCCTCGGCAACGGAAGAGATGTCTACGACATCGGAGCAGATAAGCGGGGACATCGACATGATAGCGTCTGTTTCAAAAGAGACCTCCTCGAGCTCCGGGCAGATAGCGAAATCAGCAGCCGACCTGGCCAGGCTCTCATCCGGCCTGCAGCGGGTTGTGGCCCAATTCAAGGTATAGGTGAACATTCTGTTAAGATGAGAAAAGGAGGGATGTTCCAGACCTGTTATGCAGGGAGCTTTGGTTTTTCCAGGTTTTTGTTTTGCAGCAGGTTGTCTAACAGCGCAGCAGCTCCTCTATCTCGCTGTCCGGGATATCTTTTGATACGACAAGGGGGGCAACCCTGTGGACCTCCCTGTCTTTTCTCAATCTCTGTTCTCCTCCTCCGGTAATATTAAGCAAAACGGTATCAGCCTTGCCAATTCCATTGCGTGCGATTGCATTGGCGAGCGCGGCCACTGCAACGCCCGCAGCGGGAACTATATCAATGCTCTCTGTCCTTTCAAAGAGATCCGTTGCGGCATAGACCTCGTCATTGTTAACGCCATACATATTCCCACCTGCTGCCTTGAGCGCGTCATATACACCGCCTTTGATCGAGTATGCCGGGTAACGGGTTGAAAGTACCCGTGTTGTTATCTCCGCGATTAATGCAGGGTCGAGGTCCTCTGTAAAGAGCTCGCGGCTTCCTTTCTGCCATGCCTTCGTCATCGGCGCAAACGGCAGGTTTTGTGCAAGATGGAGCTTCGGCAGCCTGGAGCCGAATCTCCCGTCCCTTATAAAGCGTTCGGACATCTCCCCTATGCCGATTGCGCCGGCGCCGCTGCCGACGGCCTGAACATAGTGATCGGGAAGCTTTCCGATAGTCGCAACCGCTTCGAGCAGCACCACGCCGAGGCCGTCTCTTTTTGCGATGTTCTTCACCCCGCCCTCAAAGGGCATATTCATGAGAGAGGCTATCTTCCTCGCCACATCAATAGAATCCGAGTAATCGCCGTCTCCAATCGCTAGGGTGGGCATTTTCGGGGAGCTTTCAAGGTACCACATCTCCGTCAGGCACATGCCAGGCACAACGATGATCACCGGGTATCCGGATAGTGAGGAAAGATGCGAAAATGCCCGCGCAGTGTTCCCTGCCGAGGCTACAGTGAGGCCGCTTATCCCGTTTTCCATTGCGTTTTGCAGGACGACTGCCGCCTCAAACTCCTTGAACGTACAGGTCTGGAGTTGTGCCCCTCTTTCGGGCCAGTAGCCGTTAAAGGCTATGTAAAGGTTTTCAAGCCCGAGGTATCCGGAAAGTCCCTGTGATTTGTACACGACCGGTCCTGCCTGGGCGAAGCGGGGTGTGTGGACAGGAAGCCAGTTGAATCTCCATATGCCGCTTCCCGGGTTTTCCTTGAACCCGGGGTCCCTGTATTCAGTGCTCAGCAGGGCGTTCCGGCAATGCTCGCAAAAGGCGCAATATACTTCTTTCAGCTCGGCGCCGCACTCTTTGCATCTGATGGTAAAATGACTCATGAGCGCTCCTTTTGAAGTGTCGGTAAAACGGTGTCAGTAAAACGGTGTCAGTGTTTAGTGTCAGTGCCGGTTAAAAGGTTTTTCCATTCCTCTTACCGACACTAATCACTGGCACCGACACTTAATCTGCCTGCCTTCCTCTCTTCCTCAAGGAAGGTGAGGATTTCCTTTCTTATCGTGTTCAGCTCCGGGCTTGTCCTGTCGCGCGGCCTGGACAGGGGCACCTTTACCACTTTTTTTATTTGAGCGGGGCGTGATGTCAGGCAGATTATCTCATCTCCGAGGAATGCGGCCTCCTCAACGTTATGGGTTACGAATATCACGGTTTTCCCGGTCTTCTCCCATATGCGGAGGAGCGCCGCCTGCATATGGTTCCGTGTCTGGCAGTCGAGGGACGCGAACGGCTCGTCCATAAGCAGCACCTTCGGCTCAACCACCAATGCCATAGCCAGCGCAACCCGCTGCTTCATCCCCCCTGATATCTCTTTCGGATAGAAGTCCCCGAAATCCTGGAGCTCGACAAGCTCAAGCGCGGCCATGGCCCTTTGCCTCCGCAGGTGTTTCTCAACGCCGGCGATCTCAAGCCCGAACCCGACGTTTTTGAGAAGGGTCCTCCAGGGGAAGAGCGTCGGCTCCTGGAAAATGTACCCGATCTCATTTGTCGGGGAGTTCAGTTCCCTTTCCCCGAGCATTATGCCGTTTTCCCCTGACGGTTCGAGCCCTGAGATTATTCTGAGGAGGGTAGTTTTGCCGCACCCGCTGGGACCGATGATGCAGATAAACCTGCCCTCCGATGCGGTAAAGGAAATATGCCTTAACGCCTCTATTCTTTCGCCTGTGGTGCTTGTGAATGATTTTGATATGTCGGTAATCTTAAGTTCCACCCGTCATCTCCATCTCAACATCCTTGTTTCGATCCTCCGGACCGCCCAGTCCATCCCATATCCTATCAATCCTATAACGAACATGCCCGCAATGATCTGGTCGGCCCTTTGTATGTCCCGTGCGGTCATGATCATGTACCCGAGGCCGTATCCGCTTTTGACCCCGGTAAATTCGGCGGCCACGAGGGTCATCCACCCGATCCCCAGCGCGATCCTGATGCCGGCGATAATGGACGGCATGGCCCCGGGAATGAATACCTTTGCAAAGAGATCGCTCTTGCCGGCCCCGAGAAGTATGGACATTTCGACAAGCCTCTTGTTTATGGACGAGACCCCGGTCATGGTATTAATCAGTATGGGGAAAAACGAGCCGAGAAAAATAATGAACGACGCAGCGCCGTCGCCGATGCCGAACCAGAGTATGGCTAAGGGGACCCAGGCAAGAGGCGGTATAGGCCTCACGAGCTCGACAAACGGGCGGAGGACGTTGCGCATCCAGTTCCAGTAGCCCATAAGAACGCCCAGGGGCAGGGCGGTGACGAGCGCCAGCGCCATGCCGCTCAGGACTCTCTTAAGACTGGCTATGCAGTGGCTTGCAAGGGTAAACCCCGGCGGAAGCCCTGTGGTCAGGAGCTCCGTAAGACCATTCGCAATATTCAAAGGGGATGGCAGCCTGGTCTCCGGTATCACACCGGCAGAGGACAGTATCTGCCACGCTGCGACAGCGGAGAGGACCGGAACATACCATAAAAATTTATTCATGCTTCTCAATGCCCCGTCCTTTGTCCGGCGGAGTGCCCGGTGATCCGGCATCCATGTATTCTCCTATAAGCGCGTCTGCGGAAACAGGCTTTATGTATCCGAACCCGAGGAGATAATGCACATACTCTTTTAAATCGCGCTCTTCGATATGATTATGATATTTGATGTTCCCCAGGGCCTCCCGCACGGTCGCCTCATCCATGCCGGTAAATTTAACGCCGATTTTGATGGCATCCGCCGGGTTCTTCCTGATGTATTCGGTTGCCCGTGCATGGGCTTTCAGAAAAGCCCTGACTGTTCCGGGGTTGTTTTTAAGGAAAGAATCCTCGGCCGCCACGATACAGCAGGGGTGGCCGGTCCATATTCTGGATGAAGGGAGAAGCACCCTGCCGATGCCCATGGTCACCGCCTTTGAAGGATGCGGTTCCCATGCAATAAACGCATCTATCTGGCCTGAGCCCAGGGCCGAAATCATCTCCGGAGGCTTTATTGCGATTATGTTTACCTTTTTGGGATCAATCCCGGCAGCCTCAAGGGCCTTCCTGAGCAGGAAATCCTGAACTGTCGCATAGCCTGGAATGGCAACGGTTTTATTGACGAGCCCCTTGATGTCTTTTATTACGGAATCTTTTTTGACGACTATGGCCGAGCCCTCGGCGTTTGCCAGGGAAAGCGCCCTGACGCGTGCAGATTTATTCGCTAACCCCGTTATGCTCGGCGCAATGCCGAGATATCCCATATCAATACTTTTTGAAGCGAATGCGCTCATCTCTTCAGGACCGGCATTGAAAATGCCCGCCACCTCAACCGCGATTCCCTCATCCTTGAAAAAGCCCTTCTCGATCGCTACCCATGCTGCGAGATGATGCAGATCGTTGCGCAGATAACCGAGGCGGACTTTTTGGGGGGCGGCTGATGAAAATCCCGCTAAATTGATAATGAGCATCATCGCCAGGAGGAATACAGCCGGCACTCCCGGTACGGCATTCTTTCTGCAGTTCCTTATAATGTTCAATACAGACCCCGTTATCATCATGACCTCTCTTTCTCTATGACCCTGGAGAGCAACTCCATAATGTCGGTTATTGTTATCTTCTTATCATGCCCTTCGAGCGCTTCGTTTACCTTTGCGTAGCACGCGGGACAACTGAGGATGAGCCTGTCGGCCTTCTTGTCTACAGCCTCGTCGATGATCAGCCTTCCCATTGCAACGGCATTTTCATGAAAGATCTTGCGCGTGGCGCCGCCTGCCCCGCAGCACTGCGAGTTAAGGCCGTGCCTGTCGAATTCCAGAAGTTCAAGGCCCGGAATATTTCTGAGGACGACCCTTGGCTCTTCGATCACGCCGACCCCCCTGCTCAAATAGCAGGGATCGTGATAAATAACTCTCTCTTTCCATTCTCCTTTAAACCGCACCTTGCCTCCCTCCATCGCCTTCGTAACGAATTGTGTTATATGACGTATCCTGAACGGCAGTCTATCTCCATAAAGTAACGGCCATTCCCGCGTCATCATATTCACGCAGCAGGGGCATGAGCACAGAAGCGTTTTAACCCCCTTTGCTTTGTATGCATTAACGAGTCTCCTGGTAAGGTCCTCAAGCATATCATGCTGGCCGGTGATAAACAGGGGAAAGCCGCAGCATATCTCATCCCCGGGAGGCAGCATCGTGAACGGCTCTCCGATCGCGCCGAGGACAAGCACATCGCCTCTAACCATGGGCTGCGCATCGTAGGCGCCCGTACACCCCGCGTAGTAGGCGATATCGGCTCTTTCCGCAAGTTTTATGTCGGGGAACCACGGAGCATACCGTTCCGCAGCCGGTTTGTTATAAGGATTTCCTGTATCCCGGACGACTTCGGGCATTTTTGCCTGCGCCCCCACAGGGCCGAGCCCCCGCCTCACCATCTCCTTCCTCAACATGGGCCAGAGCCGCTGGGTAAAGATGCCCACCGTGCAGTTCTGCCCGCAGGCGCCGCAGGTAGTGCATTCATAAACCGCTTTGGTAAAATCCTCGAGGAGCTTGCGGTCAACAGCCCCGGCGCCTAACAGTCTGGCTTTAAGCCCTTCAGTCGCTTTTATGAACTCCTTGAAGAGGCGGATCTTCTCCGGCGGTGATACGGCGGGATTGCCGGTCACATCCTGAACAGGACAGTGTTTAAGGCATTCGCCGCACTGCGTGCAGGCATCAAGCTCCATGAGCTGCTGCGGCGTAAGATACCGCGTGAAGGATTTTTCGTTCTTATCTTTTGACTGCCGACTTTTGACTGCCGGCCGGAGACCGTTTTTCCTATTCTTCATGTATCAGCCTTTTCAGTTCTTCCTCGCGCTCCCGCGCGTCCAGCATGACAAACGGAGCGGTGAATATGTGAGAGGGAAGGTAAAGCACCAGGAGAAGAACGAGCATGTAATGCACAATAAATAAAAGCCCGCCGGGCGCCGCTTCGGGCCTGAAACTCAAAATCCCCAGGACAAATATTTTTACCTGCGTGATATCGGTTCTGAACGCCGTTCTGAGGAGAAGCCCTGTTCCCCCTGTAAGGAGGATGAGGGCGAGGAGGAAGAAGTTATAGGACGGGGCGTATCCTTTCTCTATGACCAGCTTGACGGTCAGTATATAGATCAACGCAAGGGGAAGTACGCAGCCCGCAATGATCCCGGCGGGCTGGATAAAGGCTATCCAGCCGGGAACAGGATTGAAAAAGTAGCGTAAATGCCTGAGGACCACAAGGACAAGGGACCAGTGAAAAATCCATTCACCCGCCCACAGGACATCATGTACTTTAAGGAGCCTGCCGAGGAACACCATATCTCCTGCCGCCTTAATGAATGCGGCGGGCGTCATTTTCGGCCTGGATGTCATGACCGGCCCCATCGACCTGTACGCTTTCCACAGGATCAGGAAGCGTGAGAGTATACCGCCCAAAAAGGCCAGTGTGGCTGCATAATAACCCAATGATAGAAGCGTTCCCATATTGCTCCAGGTCTTTTGTGGAAGCCCGTAATTAAACCTTAGGCAAATATCCAATCCCCGGGCCCTCCCGATCAGTCGGAAAATACATTTTGAAAGGAGCTGTCTTTATTTATTCTCCTCCGGCGCCTCATCTTTGACAAATACAATGCTGACATCTTTCGGCAGATTGAGCCCTGCTTCCACCTCAAGGGCTTTCAGTATCCCCGAAGGTACGGGACAGGCAACATGCCTGAGGCATGTCGCCCCCTTTTTGTATACCGGGTTGTCGAGAAGCCTTTTGAACGCGTCCATCAAGGTAAGCTCGGCGATTTCTCTGCCCAGTTTTTCAACCATCGCGCATTCGGATGTTATTTTTACCGCGAAGGTCTTCCCGTCCTTTTTCTCGAGCTCCACGGCGGCGGGCATTCCGCACGCCCCAGGATTTATGATTACTTTCGTCATTTCCTTGTTCCCTTGTTCCTGCAATTAACCGCAGAAGCACGGAGACACAGAGAATCTGCGGGAAAAAGGAGGGGTATCCATTCCTGCTTTCCCTGTGAGTTCGGCGCTTCTGCGGTCATAAAATTACCTGCCTCATCCCTTTATGCTTGAGGCAACAGGTGCGCCCTGCGCTTCGAGCATAGCCTTCAGGTTGGTATATTTATCCTTCATATGCGGGATGTGCATGGCTTGCATGAACTCCTTCTCAAACGTGGGGTCCGTTGCAATTTCCAGGAACTCCACCCAGCGCGCACGGTCATCCGCCTCTTTGCGTTTCGCTCTGTTAAGGAGCGCCATTCTCGCGCCGTCTCCTGCGGCGTTTCCGACGACAACGACCTTTTCGATGGGGACATCGGGGAACAGGCCAAGGGTCAGGGATGCCTCCCTGTCGATATGGCTGCCGAAGGCGCCGGCAAGCTCCACCCTGTCGAGTTTCTCGATGCCCATCTTCTTCATCATCAGTTTGGCGCCGCAATAGAGGGCCCCCTTCGCGAGTTGGAGGGCGCGGACGTCGCCCTGGGTGACGGTAATATCGGCATTGATGGAGGTTTCTTCAGCCCATGCCAGAACATACTCTGGCTTACCTTCGGCATTGGTCCTCACCCTGCTGGTGCCGAGGTTCATCACAAACTTTCCTGTTTTGTCGATAATGCCGGCCTTGAACATCTCGGCGATGACATCAATGATTGCGGAACCGCATATGCCTTTGGCGTTGATCTTTCCTTCAACATGCGTGTGCCAGTCAGCCTTGCCGATGACCTTGTACCGGGGTTCCTTTGTCTCATAATCTATTTTTACCTTCTCGATGGCGCCCGGCGCCGCTCTCATGCCGAACTTTATCTGCGCGCCCTCGAAGGCGGGGCCTGTTGCGCATGAAGTCGAGCACACCTTGTCCCTGTTCCCGAGGAGCAATTCGCCGTTTGTCCCGATATCGATGACCAGCACGTTCTCATCCTGGTTGTACTGCTCCTGCGCGATGAGCACGCCGACATTGTCCGCTCCGACGAAACCGGCCTCGATCGGCAGCACATGGATGTAGGCGGCAGGATTGATCTTCAGGCCGAGGTCGCGCGACTTGATGTCCAGTGAACGCTGCACAGCGGGGATAAAGGGTGAGCGGCCGATGTATACCGGGTTGAGCCCGAGAAAGATATGGTGCATTGCCGTATTGAAGACTATGGTGAGGTCGTCTATCGCAAAGCCGGGATTCGGACCGTCTTTTTTCACCTCGGCAACCACCTTCTCGATGATTTCATTGAGGCCCGTGATAATTGCGTCCTGCATTGTTTTCAGCCCGTCCGGATTTGTCATCGCATAGGTTATGCGCGACATGACGTCCTCGCCGTAGGGCACCTGGGGGTTCATCATCGATTCGGTATTGATCACCTTCCCGGTGCTCAGATCGCAAAGGTAGCCGACACAGGTTGTGGTCCCTA
Organism: Nitrospirota bacterium; assembly: GCA_023476565.1. Classification (GTDB taxonomy): domain Bacteria; phylum Nitrospirota; class Thermodesulfovibrionia; order Thermodesulfovibrionales; family Dissulfurispiraceae; genus JAMCVZ01. The sequence continues at coordinate 6,853 of JAMCVZ010000041.1, read as the reverse complement.
TATCAACGGCGAGACCATAGCAGACTTCCACGGGACCGGGCTCGACTTTAATGATCTCCTTGTCCATCCATACGGTCAGGGTTGCCATCCAGTCGCCTGCCCTCAGGGCATCCTGGAGCTCCAGGAGCGCCGTGTAGTCAAAGAACATATCTTTAAGGCCGTAAGCCTCCTCCAGGGCCTTGAGCACTCTCTCATAATCTCCGGTTGTCATGTCGTGCAGGGAGGGGGGCGTGAGCTTCACTATGTATTTCCTGACCGCGGGATCAAGGGCTATGGAAAGCTCCTTTGCCGCCTTGCGGACCACCTGCTTGCCGGCCCTCGACCTTTCCGGCACAAACACCTTCAGGTCGCCGTGGACCTCGCACGAACAGGCGAGACGTATGCCGGGCCCGTCTTCAGGCTTGATATGTTTTAATTCATCTTCGGAAGGCGCCGCAGGGGTGATATGGGACATGCCGGATATCATGTTGTCCTTCTCAAACTCGCCTTCCTCTATTCTTACCTTGCATTTTCCACACACCTTCTTGTTGCCGCACAGCGCTTCAAGGTCGACCCCGAGGGCCTGCGCAGCTTCCAGAATGGTTTTGCCTTCCTCTATTTCTCCCCGCCGGCCGGCCGGCTGGAAGATTACCTTATATTTATTAGCCATAAAATATAACCTCCTGAAAATTTTTATAAGAGCCCGGAAGCCTGACGCACATGCATTTTTCCGAGGCGCATCATACTTCTGTCCTCTGTCTTCTTGCTTCTCTCTTTTACTTTCCGCTTCTTGCCTTGTTGCTGAGGCCCTTTCTCGAATAAGGGCATATCGTTACGCAGAGCCCGCAATTGGGTTTCTCTTCGAAAAGCCGCCGGTTTGTTTTCAGCGATCTGCACCTCTCGTAATTCACGAGCTTCTTGAACGGCTCCCTCCTCGACCATATGCTGCCGGTAACGGCCCCCGAGGGGCAGTGCCTTACACAGAGGTCGCAATTGCCGCACAGCGATTCGGTAACCGGGCTGTCGGGCTTAAGCGGCGCATTGGTGAGCACTGTTGCCCACGACAGCTTCGGGCCGTACCGCTTGTTGATGAGAAGCCCGTTCTTCCCGATCCACCCGAGTCCGGAGCATGTGGCCGCGGTCTTGTGGCTGAACAGCTTGTAGAGCCTGGCAATGAGCTTGCCTTTTATCCTGTCCGAATCCGGCGGGATCGACAGGCTCCTGAAACCCCGCTCCTTCAGCCAGATCTCAGCCGCCCTCTGGAGTTTTACGAGTTGTTCGACGGTTTCACTGCCCAGGCTCCTGTTTACGGCAAGGGCGATTCCCCTGTTGAGGTGGACGATCTCGCCCGTGAGCGCTTTTGTTACATCACCCACCCCGACGAGGGTTGCGCCCTCCTTTTTCAGGTGTTCTTTGAGCGGCTCTGCATTCAACGGGATTACTGCTGCCTGGCAGCTTTCTCATCTCTCAATTTCTTCAGGAAGCTCACCATTTTTATCGCCTCTTTGAGCGCGTTGCTTGCATCTTCAGCATAGCCGTCCGCGCCCCATTTATCGGCAAGCTCCTTTGATGTCGGCGCTCCCCCGATCATGATCATGCAATTGGGGTTCTTCTCCTTTATCTTCTCGATTACCTTCGGCATGCCGACCATGGACGTCGTCATCATCGCAGAGAGGCAGACAAGCTCGGAATCGGTCTTCAACTGCTCCTCTACGAACTTATCGAGGGGAACGTCCCTGCCGAGGTCATATACGGTGAATCCTGCGACGTCGAACATCATCTTGACGAGGTTCTTTCCGATATCGTGGACATCGCCCTCAACCGTACCGATGACAACGGCGCCCTTGACGCCTATATCCATCTGCTTGCAATGGGGCTTCAAAATATCGAGCCCGGCATATAACGCATCGGCGCACATCAGTATTTCGGGAACGAAATATTCCTGCGCCTCAAACAGCCTGCCTACCTCTTCCATGCCGGATACCAGGCCGTCGAATATCGCCTCGTTTGCATCGAGGCCTGCATCAAGGGCTTCCTGGGCCGCCTCTTTACAGGTATCCTCATCGTATTGGATTACGCCGTTCCTTAATTTTTCAAGGATTTCTTTCTTTTTTGCTTCGTCTGCCATTACTTTTTACCTCCGTATTTTTTTGTTTCATCCATCATTGCTGTCATGTTCTGCGGCGGAACCGTAGGCCAGATATCGCAGCCCGGCCATATTGCGCTTACGCCGTCATCTATACATTTCCTTATGGTAGACCTTACCAGGTCCTCAGTGCCTGAAACGAGGACGTTGTAGGGATCATAGTTCCCGAATATGAGCGCATCGTTCCCGAGTTTTTTCCTTGTTTCTACGACGTCGTTTTTCTGCTCGACGCTGATGGCGGTGGGCTTAGCCTCCATCATGAACGTCACAATATCATTCGTTTTGCCGCATATGTGCAGCACGGAATATGCTTTCAGCTCTTTTATTATCTTCTGCAGCGGCGGGAGAATGAGGTTTTTAAAGACCCTCGGGCTCAACACATCGGAGGTTGCGCCCATTTCCCTGACAGTTATGAAGTCCACGCCGGCGCTCTCGTATTCCTTGGCGACGATGATGATCGCGTCGGCCATCACGTCGAGCAGTTTTGCCACCTTGTCCGCCTTTTTGAAGGACAGCTTCAGCAGATCGTTCAGCTCCATGATCTGTCCGGCGAGGGTAAACGGCCCGAGCACATACGAACCGACGGCCACTTCGTTGCCGATGTCCTCTTTGAGAAGCTTTATGGCCTCTTTCAGCAAGGGGACCCTTCCTCTTGCGGCGAGGTCCGGGGGGATTGCAATGTCCATTTCATTTTCATTGTGAATGAGTTTCTCCTTTATCGTCGGGTAGAGGATGCCCTCGGCATGGGGATACACATTGATCACGCATCCCATTGCTTCGGCCTCAACACATAAATCCACGGGAACCACGCCGCATTCAAACCCGAAAAGCTTGTATGTAGAGGCCGCAGTCTTTGCCATCATCTCTGCATCGAGGTGGATGGCGGCAAATTTGTATTCCAGCTTCTTGATCCCTTCCTCAGTCACATTTCCCATACCGCTGAAGCAGGGGACCCTGTCTACCTGTTCGCCTTTGAACAGTTTCAGTACTCTCTCTCTTGAATTCATGAACGTCCGTTCTCCTTTCGTTTTTTTCCTTTCACCGCGGAGGACGCTGAGTACGCAGAGCTTTTAAATCCTCTCCCGCTCTGTTATTATTTTTTTCTTTATCCATTCTCTGCGCTTTCTGCGGTGAATATTTTTTCATTTCCCTTTTTTCCTCGTGCCGCCTTCCTGAAGCTTCGTAATAAAGTCGCCGAAATATTTTCTGATCGGAAGGTTCGGGTTTTCGTGTATTACATTCGTCTCGTCATAGACGAGGGTCGACAGCAGCATATGGGCGCTTGCGACCGCAGGGAACACCCTCGGGGCCGTAACAATGGGCCCGCAGAAGTTGAAGTCGCTCCACAGCGCGGATGACATGCCCTGAACCACGGCATCCATAGCCTTGAACCCGTCCAGCCCCCATTTCTCTTTGATCTCCTTCCACATATGGGTGCCGTTTGAGTATGCCCCGCCGCACGGCAGGCCGTGTTTTTCCTTGATGATCCTGTTCGCTACCAGGGAAAAGGACGTGGAGGGGAGGTTCATAACCGAGGTATCGACGATTACCGTATCGAAGGCATCGGCGCCCTGTGCGAGGATCGCCTCCAGCGACTTCAGCCTGCCCGCGGGGGACTGGTCCTGATCGTCGAACGCCTGGACGACCACATGCTTGATCCCCAGGTCTTTCAGCCTCTGCACCTGTCCCTTTATGTCCTTGTCCCAAGGGGTTATGCTGTTGTACAGGAACTTGTTCTGGACCCCGAGCTTTGAGACATACTCGGTCGCCTTGGCCCTCTGCTCGGCAACCCACATGTCGATGCCGAAGGGCATATCGGTCGTTTCAAGGAAGAAATCGATATAAATTTTTGCTTCTTCGGGGGTATTGGCAACCATGGCAACCATGCCGGGCACCCCGGTAAGCGCGGAGAGCTCCTCCTGCTTCCTGATGAGTTCCTTTGCCTTCTGCCGGTCGAAATTGCCCTTCCTGTCCTGGACTATTTTGTCCTTGTTGTGGAACATTGATGAAATCATCAGGGGGGGATTCTCTCCCGGCTGGCCGCCTATCTTGATCCCGTTAAGGTCAAATACCTTCTGTGGTGTCTGAAACTTGAACATTCCATCTCCTTTTGTTATGTGTTAAAATACGTATCATTTTTTACCTGGGGCAGTGTTCCGCGTATGCGGCGCTGCCCTCTTTTTTTTCAGCTACGGGCTACGGTTTTTAGTGCCGGTGTCAGTTTAAGGATTTTCCCGACACTAATCACTGACACTGTCACGGCTTTTCCTAGAATACCCCGTGGTCGAATCTCGGAGCGGGCAGGTATTCCCACTTCTCGCCCTTTCTGTATTTAGCCTCTATGTCAAGGCATTTCAGAGCGTATTCGAACGCATAAGGGATACCGGGGCCGCCCGGTACAAAGCCGGCCAGGATCATACCGACTGAAGCGGCTTCGAATATCTCGCCTGTGGTAGCGCCCGCGTTGATTGCCGGGACTACATGAATGATGCACCTCGGAGAGCAATAGGCGACTCCACCTGACATGAACATCAGTTCCTTGGTCTTGCGGGAAAGGGCGCCGTCCCCGAAGATGCTCTCATAAAAATCCGCAAAGGTTCTTCCCGGATCAGGGGTAACCGTGTTGATTATCTGGAACATTCTCGGTACAAACCCGCATTTCTTCTTCATGTACTCGTTCACTTCTTCCAGCGTCATCTTTTTCTCTTCTGCCATTTTTGTTTCCTCCTTTGCTTTGGTTTCCGGCCCCAGGGCCAGAAACTGTTTAATGTAATCCACAATCCCCATTGCTACCTCCCCCCAATAAGGGATAAGTTTTCCCTCGCTGCTTTCCTTTCCTCACCTCCCCTCGAGGCCGTTTTACGAAAAAATCAAAATTAAAAAAGAAAAAATTAAAAATGTGGAGTTCCTTATCTTTTAATTTTTCTAATATTTCCAGTTCAGCGCCACATCATGGAACATTTTAAGGTTTTCATAGGTGATCGTCGGAGGTATATCGCAGCCCGGAACCAGTATGAAGCCGCCGTCTTTTCCCGCTATCTCTATAACCTCTTTGCATGCCTGCTCGACTTCCGCGGCCGTTTTATTGAGCAGGACGTGAACAGGGGCGACATTCCCACCGAAGCACATTTTGCCGAAAAGGACCTCTTTTGCCCTGGCGATATCAACCTTCTGGTCGAAGAAAATGGTGGTGCATCCCGTATCGATAAACTGCTCCAGGCGGTCGCCCGTATTGCCGCAGATGTGCAGTATGGTGTGGGCGCCTTTTGCTTTCGCCCAGTCGCTCATTTTCTTCAGCGGCGGCACCGCGAACTTCGCCATCTGCTTCGGGTTGATCAGGTCGCCGGATGCGGTAGGGTCTGCGATGCTGACGGCCTCGAGGCCGGCCTCGACCAACGGCTCGTAAAGCGTGATCAGAAGGTCAGCGCAGAAATCCACCATTTTTTCGACAAAGGCGGGCTTCTTGAAGGTGTACTTCATGAAAGCCTCCTCGCCGACAAAGCGGGCCGCCAGGGTAAAAGGTCCCCAGCAGGTCATGGTGACCAGGTACTTGTTGCCGATCTTCTCTTTGACCTTCATGGTCGCATCCATAACCGTTTTTATGACGGGATCTCTGAAAAGATCGGATTTGTCGAGCTTCGCGATATCCTCTTCCGAATGGACGAAATGCTCGGTGAGGTCAGGGGCGCCTATCTCGCGGTATTTGACGCCGGCCCCGAATTTCCTGCCGAGGGCCAGGGCATGGAAATTGTTGTACCCCGATCCTACATAGACAACATCGCTCCTGATCTTTTCAGCCTCGGTTACGCACATGTCCACCATTTTTTCGACATTGTTCGAAAGCTCTTCGAAGCTTGTGCCGTAATCTTTAATGCTCCACATCCCGGCGCCGAAAAGGGTTACGGGAACTCTCTCGGCTTTTCCGCCTTCAAAAGCCTTTAAGATCATCTCTCTTGGTGTCATCATGAATAGAGTCCTCCTTACTTTCTGACTTTTATTTATGAATGGGTTTTTATCCTAAGCAGTGAAAGCTCATGAATAAGCTCTTTAAGCTGGTCAATGGCGTCGGGCTGCATCATGATACACAGGTCGCCGTTTGATACATCCTTTCCTATAACGACTATATAGGTTTCCGGTCTGATTGTTTTGATTATCGTGGCTGCGTCTGTTGCGGTGATGCCGATGTCTCTTGAATCGAGTATCACTGAGAGATAGGATGCAGTGAAAATGCATTTTATCGCGTCGGCAGGGTGCTCGCTGATCTCGACCTGGTACCCGGCATCTCTCAAAGGCCCGTAAAGGCCCTTTATGAACATGGGGTCTTGGCTGCACAGGAGAATATTTATTACGCTCGCGCTCAAAGTGAAGGTAAATAAAGCAACTTCAATGCCACGAAAATGCAGGTGGGTGGTTGAAGGGCGGAGCGGGCTTGAGGCTGTTCCCCCTCTATTGCAACCAATTGATAATAAACTAAACTAATTATTGTGAGCGGGAAGCTGACTGCTGCCGCCGGGGCAGGGGCAATCAGGGGCTCAAATGATGCTGGGGAATAATTCCCCAAACAGGTGAGGAAATATTCCCCGGATTAGAATTGCTGCCTTTCCGAGGGGAGGCTTGTCCGCTTTTGTTTTGATAAGCTATACTGCTCTATGAGAATAACGGTGGTATGCGGTCTCCTCGGCGCGGGGAAAACGACATTCATTCAGCACTTCCTGAAGGGGGCCGCCA
>JAMCVZ010000030.1 GCA_023476565.1 Nitrospirota bacterium | reverse complement strand
GCCATATGCCTTATTATCTTCCCGGCTACCAGGTAAATAACCATTTCGGCAATATTCGTGGCATGGTCGGCAATGCGCTCCAGGTACTGTGCGACAAAGCTTATTTTCATAGCCCTGGACGCCGTGGTCGGGTCCTGCACCATAAAGAAAAGCAATTCGCTCAAGACCTCGTGCTTCAGGTCATCCACTTCATCATCCCGCATTATTACATCCATTGCCAGCTTTTTGTCCTGCTTGACAAAGGCATCGAGGGCGTCCCTGGTCATGCCCTGCGCAATCTGGCTCATCTTGGGGATATCGATATATGGCTTCAGAATAGGCTCCTCATTGAGCTCCAGCGCCCTCTCAGCAATATTAACCGCGAGATCTCCCATCCTTTCGAGATCCGTGGTTATCTTCATGGCAGTCGTAATGAATCTCAGGTCCCGTGCCCTCGGCTGCCGTATGGCGATGAGCCGTATACATTCCTCGTCTATCTCAACGTCAAGGGCATTTATCTGATGGTCCCTTTCAATGACATTTTTAGCAATTTCGTTGTCCCTTTCAACAAGAGCGCGTACGGACTCCTTGATTGCGCTTTCAACCATTGCACCCATCTTGAGAACACGTCCTTTGAGCTGCAGCAACTCTTCATCAAAGATAGACATTATCCAAACCTCCCCGTAATATAATCTTCCGTGAGCTTCTCAGAGGGCGCAGTAAACATCTTATCAGTTTTATCGAACTCAATCAACTCTCCAAGCATCATGAACCCCGTCCAGTCGGATATCCTCGCAGCCTGCTGCATATTGTGGGTAACAATGATAATGGTGACGTCATTCTTCAATTGCACGATAAGTTCTTCGATCTTTCCTGTTGATATGGGATCAAGGGCAGAGGTCGGCTCATCAAAAAGCAGCACTTCAGGCTCAACAGCCAGCGCCCTCGCAATAACAAGCCTCTGCTGCTGGCCTCCGGAAAGTTCGTACGCGCTGTCGTTCAGCTTGTCCTTCACCTCGTCCCAGAGCGCTGCATGCTTAAGGGCCTTCTCGATCTTTTCCGAAAGATCCGACCTTTTTTTAACACCTTTCAATTTGAGACCGTAAGCGATATTGTCAAAAATGGACATGGGGAATGGGGTGGGCTTTTGAAATACCATTCCGACAGTGCTCCTCAGTGCGATAAGGTCAATTTCATTGGAAAGAATATTTTTGTCTTCGAAGATTATCTCCCCCTCATACCTGTTTTTAGGATAGAGATCGTGCATCCTGTTGAAGCACCTGAGGAGGGTTGTTTTTCCACAACCTGAAGGGCCTATCAATGCAGTGACAGTTCTTTTACAGGCTGAAAAATTTATATCTTTAAGGGCATGGATATTCCCCGCATAATAGAAATTCAGTTTTCTTGCCTCAATTGCCACCGTTTCGGCCACTACCTGTACCTCCACTTGATAATAAGTCTGCCCAGTATGGTGAGCAAGAGTACGAACACCGTGATTACAAAGGATGCGGCCCATGCCTGCATGTGCCATTCATCGTAGGGCCCCATGGCATACTGGAATATGCTCACCGTCAGCGATGAAATAGGACCTTTCATATCAACCGAGAAGAACGCATTGTTGAATGAGGTAAACAGGAGAGGCGCGGTCTCTCCTGCAACCCTCGCGATCGAGAGCAGGATTCCCGTCAGTATCCCTGTCGCTGCGCCCCTGTAAACCACCTGTATGATCACCTTGTAATACGGGGAGCCGAGTGCAAACGCCGCCTCTCTCAATGTCCAGGGGACAAGCGAGAGCATATCTTCAGTTGTCCTTAAAACAACGGGGATCATGATTACGGCAAGGGCAACCGCTCCGGCCCAGCCGTTAAAATGTCCCACCGGTTTTACCAGTATTGCATAAATAAACGTTCCGATAACAATGGAAGGTACGCTTACCATGATATCCGAAAGTATGCTGATAATCCGTGCAATTTTTGTCCCCCTCGCGTATTCGGCGAGAAAGGTTCCTCCGAGCACGCCTACCGGAACACCGATCAGGGTTGCAAAGACCGTTATCAGCAGTTGTCCTACAAATGCATTTCTCAACCCCCCGCCTGTAACACCGGGAGGAGTCGGATCATTGAGAAACAGGCTGAGTTTTAAAGCGCCGATACCGTGGACAAGGACATCCCCCAGAATAAAAACAAGCCACAAAAGTCCGAATACGGCGGCAAGGGTGCTGAGCAGGAGGGCAATGAAACTTTCAAGCTTCCTCCTCTTCTCGATATTCATCGTGAATACTTCCTTTCAGCCTTGAGGAGGAAGAATTTTGCTATCGCAAGGACGATAAAGCTCAATACGAAGAGCACAAGCGCCAGGTAAAAGAGAGAGGAGAGATACATGTCGGTGTCCGCCTCGGTAAACTCATTGGCAAGGGTTACGGTAATCGTTGCAGCGGCATCAAGGAGCGATGTGGCAATCTCATGCTTGTTTCCCAGAACGAAAGCCACCGCCATCGTCTCGCCGAGCGCCCTTCCGAGAGAAAGGGCAATCCCCCCGAAAACCCCGAGCTTCGAATAAGGGATGACTACATTTTTCACAACCTCCCACTTTGTAGCGCCTATTGCATAAGCGGACTCCTTTACCACAGCAGGCGTCAGATTAAAAGCGTCCCTCGAGATGCTTGCAGTAAACGGAATAATCATGATGCTCAGGATAACGCTTGCAGTAAGGAGATCTATGCCCATCGGGGTCCCCTGGAACAACATCCCCGCCACGGGGAGTTTCCCTATGCTCTTCTGCAATGCCGGCTCGACATATTTTGCCATTATAGGCGCAAGGGTGAATAATCCCCACATGCCATAGATAATGCTCGGGATTGCCGCCAGAAGCTCTATGGCGATTCCAATCGGCCCCTTTAAAAAATTGGGCGATATTTCGGTAATGAATATAGCTATGCCAAGAGCAGCAGGGATTGCAATCACCAGGGCGATCACCGTTGTGACGAAGGTGCCGTAAACCGTTGTGGCTGCGCCAAATGATTCGGTTACAGGGTTCCAATCGGTAGACACAAGAAACTTGATAATTCCAAATTTCTGGATAGAAAGCGAGGATTCGCGGACGAGTACCGCTAAAATACCTCCAATCAGCAATACAACAGTAAATGATGCAAGGGCGGTGATCAACGAGAAGGAAAAGTCGACAGGGTTTTTTTTCTGTAGTATCGGCAACTGAAAAGCGCTCCTCTATTATGGTTTAACCATCAGAATTCCGGTTCAGCCGGCTTAAAATAAAAAGCACTCAAGACAACCAAAGGGTCAGGTATTATACATACCTGACCCTTTCCATTTCAATTTAACCGGTTTAGTGTATACCGTTTGCCTTCCAGTAAGCCCTGATCTTCTCTTTTAAAGATTTCGGCAGGGGGACATAGATGAGTTCCTTGGCTTTGTTATCGCCGTTTTTGAATGCCCAGTCATAGAATTTGACTGTCCTTATGTTTGAATCCTTCTTCTCTTTTGCAAGGAGTATGAAGGTTGCTCCTGCTATCGGCCATGCATTTTTGCCGGGGGCGTTAACGAGCCAAAGATTGAAATGGTTCTTCGGGTTGAAATCACCTGTGGCGGCAGCGTCTTCGAAGGTATCGAAACTCGGGGCTATAAAACGCCCTGCAGGGTTTTTCAGGAGTGTATACGCGAGTTTATTCTGTTCTGCATAAGCGAATTCGACATATCCTATGGAGTACTGGGCTCTTTTTACGTAGTTTGCCACACCCTCATTGCCTTTACCGCCGATGCCGACAGGCCATTTGACGGATGTCCCTGCTCCAACCCTGGTCTTCCAGTCAGCGCATGCGCCGCTCAGATAATTAGTGAATATGGCGGTCGTCCCCGATCCGTCCGACCTGTGGACAACGCTGATTTCATTATGAGGAAGATGCATTTGGGGATTTAATTCCTTGATCTTCTTATCGTCCCAATATTTTATGTCGCCCAAATATACTTTGCATACAGCTTCGGAGTCCAGTTTTAATACGCCCGCCTTTACCTCAGGAATGTTAACCACAAGAACAACCCCCCCCATAACGGCAGGGAATTGGAGAAGATTATCTTTATTGAGCTGCTCGGGGGGAAGAGGCGCGTCGGATGCTCCGAAATCCACCGTCCTGCTTGTAATCTGCCTAATGCCCCCCCCTGACCCGATGGACTGATAATTGAGTTTTACGCCGGTTGCCTTATTATAGGCATATGCCCAAGCTGAATACACCGGATAGGGAAACGAAGCCCCTGCGCCGTTGAGCATTCCCTCTGCCCCTGCAACGGAAAACGAAAGAGCTATGGCCGATACTACAATTAATGTAAAGACTTTTCTCATAATTGCCTCCTTAAATTCAATCGCTTCTTAGCATAAAGATTAATTGTTAAATTGACGTTACGGTTATGTTAAATTTCTGTTACATCTCCTATCGCCTCCTTCCATTCTATAGTCACAGATGAGCAATTGCAACAAAGCATGCAAATCGAATGATTATTTTTTCACATGGTTTTCACCAAAAACCTTCTCGATGAGCTCAAATATAAAGAGATTAGAAGAAGATTTAAGCAGAATGATCATAACAGCTATGCAGATAACGAGCCCAAAAAGAATAACAACCATGGAATAAGCATAACAGGATATTGTTACAGCAGTATGAGGGGGATGTTAAATTCCGGTTACAAATTAATCTTTATCTTTGTCCCTCTGCCTGGAGTGCTTTCAATATGCATATCCCAGCCATGGGCCCTTACAAGATGCTTGACGATTGCAAGGCCAAGACCTGTCCCCCCCATTTTCCTGGAGCGGGCAGGGTCTACCCTGTAGAACCTTTCTCCCAGCCTTGGCAGGTGTTTTTCCGGAATACCTATTCCTGTATCTTCAACAAACAGAAAAGTCTTGCCGTTTTCTTTATCGGCGCCCAAAGTCACTCCACCTGCTTCGGTAAATTTTATTGCGTTGTCGACGAGGTTGGTCAATATTTGGGTAAGCCTGTCCTTATCAGCGTTTATCTCTCTTTGCTCCTGGTTGATGGAGGTCCTTACGTACAGGTTTTTTCCCGCGGCCTTATCTTTCAGTATTGTCAGGACATTTTCGATAACATCCCCGATATCCGTAACGGACTTCTCAATCTTGATCACGCCCAGTTCTATTTTGGAGATAATCATAAGGTCGTCCACAAGGCTGTTTATACGTTCGCTGTTGGACTTGATGGTCTTAAGGAACTTGACAGCATGCTCTTTATCGTCGAGCGCCCCGTCCAGAAGGGTATCTGCAAAGCCTTTGATTGCTGTTATAGGCGTCTTGATTTCGTGGGAGACATTAGCAACGAAATCCTTCCTTACCTGTTCGAGCTTGTTTAACATTGTAATATCATGGAAGACGGCGACATAACCGGAGAGTTCCTCATCTTTATAGAAAAGCGGCGACACCCTTACCACCAGGTACTTTTCCCTGGGATAATCAAGCCTGAATTCAGCTACTCCCGGCAGGATATTTTCACGCACACTATCCATCAGATCCGAGAATTCCTGGTTCCTTACAATTTCGATGAACTGTCTCCCGGCTATCGAAAAATCACCGAAAAATTCTGAGGAAGCAGAGCTTGCCAATTGTATAATGCCTTTGGAGTCAATTATTAAAAGGGCATCCGGAATGCTTTTGAGGATAGCATTCAGGCGCTCCTCTTCCTCTTCGCTTTGGACTATTATGCCTTGCAGGTGCACAGCCATTGTATTAAGATTCCGGGCTATTTCATCGAATTCCACGGCGCCCTTTATGAAAAGCCTTTTATCAATCTCGCCGCGGGCCAGCGCTTTGGAAAAATCCGTTACCTGCCCGAGCAGCCTCCTCAAATATTCCGTTTGCCACAAGGCAAAAATCCCCGTTGCCGACAAGACAATACTTACAATAAGGATAATCTTTATCCTGAGTATATTGATGGACCTGTCCACCTCTTTCAAAGGCACTGCCAATCTCACAAATCCCTCAAGGTTTTCACCCTTCACGACCTTCTTTGCGACATAAAGAGAATCGTACTTCATGGTATCGCTCTGTCTGATGGACATGCCGGTATCTGAAGAAATCGACTGTTCGATCTCCGGCCTGCCGGAATGGTTGTCCATAAGAGAGGCTGCGTTGTCTGAATCTCCTATGACCCTGCCGTCATTGCCGATGACAGTAATTCTTGCACCTGTTTTTTCCTTTAATTGTCTGCAGAGGTTATCTATATTTGTTTGATTGAAAGGTATGCTGTTCGCAATAAGGGCTATCTGCGCAGAAAGGTTTCCTTTAAGGTCGTGTATATAACTTTCCCTGACGGCAGCAGTAATGTAAATCTCGATAAAGAGGATGGCCACAAACATCACAAGGGCATACAGCAAGAAGATGCGCTTGAAAACGCCGCATCTCATATATCGGCATCCACGTAATAGCCGATGCCCCTTTTCGTCTTTATATATGCCGGATTTGAAGGTTCGTCTTCGATCTGTGTGCGCAGTCGCCTTATATGCACATCAACGGTCCTCGGCTCAACATATGCCTCATCCTTCCAGACAGCATCAAGGAGCTGGTTGCGGCTGAAGACTTTCCCTCTATTTTCGACGAGATGCACAAGAAGCCTGAACTCGGTTGCACTGAGGCTCAGGGGGGCGCCTCCTTTTAAAACCTCATAGGTTTCCTTGTTGATAACGAGGTCCCCGATGCGGGTAACATTTTCAACAGCGGGCTTTTTTATAGAGCTCTCACCGGTCCTTCTCAAGACGGCTTTTACGCGGGCTGCAAGCTCCCTCGGATTGAAGGGCTTGGCGATGTAATCGTCAGCTCCGATTTCAAGCCCGAGTATTCTGTCAACATCTTCTGTTTTTGCAGTAAGCATGATAATGGGCAGATGCCCTGTTTTCGGATCGTTTCTGAGAATGCGGCAGAGCTCAAAACCCTGGATCCCGGGAAGCATGAGATCGAGGACAATGAGATCAAAATTCTCACTGCGGATCTTCCTTAAAGCCTCCTCTCCGTCTGAAGCGGAAGAGACTTCAAAACCCTCTTTTTTGAGATTATAAGAGACAAGATCTATGAGGTCGGGTTCGTCATCGACTACCAGTATTTTTCTTGTGTCCACATTATACATATAACATTTGACGCAACAAGGATGCAATAGCGGGGTGCTTGGATTTATGGAACAAGCGCCGTCACTTCATATTCACGCATTTGGAGGTAGAAGGGGCATTTTTCATGCTGTTTGCTCTTGCAGTACTCCTCAAGTTGAAATAAGGTCGGGGCATAGGGGATCTCACATGCTTTGCATGTGCATATAAGCAACTTTGTCAGATGGGGACATCTCAAACGCTTGAGCCGGGCTCTGAGCAAAAGCTTTTCTTCCTTTACCGAACCGACTGCCATATTTTTATTTACCCCCTGCCGATTATGTTCAGTATATCCTTGTTTGAAGCCATCTCTTTCAAGTACTCCATGATATTTATTATTTTCGTGTCGTATTCAATAACCAGGCTGCAGGCCAATAGATTCGGCCTGATGTCTTTTATGCCGAGAGGGACGGGGAGCATTGATAAAACAGCGAATAGACTTTTCAGGTCCACTACGGAAAGTTTTTTTATTGCAGGCACCTCTATCCTGATACGTCCCGGTATGTGGTGTGCTACGTTATAGGTAATCATTGAAATCCCCCGTTCTCTCACTGCTTAAAGTAAACCACATTATTTTTTACAACGTTATGAATTTAAGATTACATTTCCGTGAAATTCATTTTTGAGGTAAGTAATGAAAGAATTTATGGACAAAACTTTTGTTTTTGCATTTACTACATAGAGAAAGTAACTTGATTGTGTGCGCCGGGGACAGTCCCCTTACTCATACTTGCGTAACTCGTGTTAATAAATAAACGGGAGGACATCATGGCACTTTTTGAAAATGGCTTGAAGGGCAGTATCCTCACAGGACTTGCCGTTGGGCTCGGGGCGGCAGTAGTCGCGCCGGCAGTAATCCCTGTTTTGGCAGGAGTGGTAAAGCCCGTGGCCAAAGCTGCTATAAAAGGCGGGCTCGTTCTTTTTGAAAAAAGTAAGGAGACAGCCGCCGAAGTAGGAGAGATGGTTGAGGACATGATTGCAGAAGTAAAAGCAGAGATGTCCGAAGCGCATCAAGAGGCGGCGGCTGTCGGTCCTGACAGAGAACCTGGGGGAGAGGCCGGCGTGTAATGCTCCCGGACGCCGCTGTAAGCCATATAACGGCAGGGAGGATGAGAATAAAGATAGCCTCGAAAAAGGGGGATGCAGCTTATTTCTCCTGTTTACATGAGCGACTCTCTTCCTGTGAGGGGATCGAGCGGCTCGAAGTAAATGCCTTGACCGGAAGTGTACTTTTCATTAACCCGGCCGACATAAAGGTGATCGCAGCGTATGCAGAGGCCAATAAGCTATTCAAGCTCGGGAGATCACAACCGGACACAACTCCCTTTTCCAACACCATAGCAAAGACCTTTAAAGCTTTTGACAAAAAAACAAAAAGCTTTACAGGAAATGACATGGACATACCCGGGGCGGCATTTTTAGTCCTTTTAGGTGTTGGAATATACCAGATCAGCAGGGGAAACTTTACAGCGCCTGCATGGTATACCGCTTTCTGGTATGCGTTAAACATATTCCTGAAATCGCAGCAAGCCACTGGTAGTGAATAATGTAACCTAACGGTAACCTTGTATTAATACTGGTGTAACAACCGATGGATTATCCTAAGTCTTCTGAAAAATCTTATTAACCAAATGCGGTTATCAAGGAGGGCGCAATGTCTAAGGAAGGGATTAGTACCGGTCAAGGGATAGAAGAAGGTATAGGAAAAGCAGGAACAACGGTCAAGGAGGGTATCATAAGCAGTCTTAAGGGTATCAATGAAATTGAGGCGGAGATTGTGAGCCTTGTAAGGAATACGGTATCCAATGCCCTGAAGGCAACAGGAACAGTGGCCGGCGAGGGGATTGCACTCACAACAGATGTTGTAAAGGGGGCAATTCAGGCTACCGAGGAGGTCGGCACCGGTCTTATACTGAGCACAAAAAGCGTCGCAAAAGGCATTGTCATGGGCGTAAGCGATGTCGGCGGAGATATCACCAAGGTTGCCAGCCAGACCGTTAAAGGGGCGGTTAAAGGGGCTGCTGAAGTCGGAGCAGACGTAGCGCTCGTAGCAAGAAGGGCCGTTGACGGCGTTATCGAGGCGACCAAAGAGGTGGGAGGAAATGTAGAAGATGCCGCCACGACCGCAGTGGGCGGGGCGATAGAAGCAGCAGGAACAATCGGCAATACGGCGGTAAGGGCGGTAAAAGACATGCTTGTCGGGGTCGTGGAAGGCGTAAAAGAGATCGCGAACACCGCCCTTCCGAAACCTCGGCCGGCTGCGCCTGCAGAGGCACAACCGAAAGAGACGAAAGAAGCCCCGGGGATTACAACAAGGACAAAGGGGAGAAAGGGAGAGTAAGGGCGTGTGGTTCAGGCAATACATACTCTTGTAAACGGAAGGGCCAGGTATAAGGTTAAAGGGCTTCGTCGCTCCGGGTCTCTAAAAAAACACCTTGAATCCGGCCTTTCGGATAAAAACGGGATACTATATTTCTCTGTAAATACGCTCACAGGTAATGTCTTAGTATGCTTTAATTCTGACAACACTCCCGGTACCGTTGCCTTACTCATCAAGGACATTGTTCTCGAACACGGGAACGGCGTTAATAGAGAAATACCGGCAGCAGGCAGTCAGCGGCCAAGCGATATAATTTCAAAAGCTGTGGACTTGAAGCCTGGAGCCGCAAGCCCTCAAAACCTGAAAAGCAGAAGAAGAATAAGGAACCTTGTAACCCGGGCCGAAGACCAGGAAGTTGAGGCGTGGCATGTCATGGAACCGTCAGAAGTCATTAATCGGTCAGGGACTTCCAGGAGCTCAGGATTATCGAGTGAGTCTGTACGTCAGCAGCTCAGGAAGTACGGGCCTAATCTCCTTCCTGAATCGGTTCCGCGCTCGGGACTGAGCATTCTCATCGGCCAGTTCAATTCACTCCCGACTGCCCTGCTGGGCGCCGCAGCCGGCCTTTCTTTACTCACCGGAGGAATTGCAGACGCCCTGGTAATCATGGGGGTTGTTGCCATCAATGCGGTCATAGGTTACATCACCGAGAGCCAGGCTGAAAAGACCATTCATTCCCTTAAAAGCCTTGTCAGGCCGTCCGCCCTTGTCATACGGGATGGTATTTTTAAAGAAACACCTGCTGAAGAGGTGGTCATCGGAGACATCCTGGCGCTCAGACCCGGCAGCTATGTTGCCGCGGACAGCAGGCTTATAGAAACGAACCATCTGAGCGTTGACGAATCCGCCCTTACCGGCGAGAGCCTGCCGGTCATCAAGATTTCAGAGCCCATTGCCGACAGGGAGATCCCTCTTGCCGACAGAGTGAATATGGTGTATATGGGGACATTGGTTACCGGCGGCCAGGGGCTTGCAGTAGTCGTTGCGACCGCAAAGTTCACGGAGATAGGAAGGATTCAAACCCTTGTGGGAGAGGCAAAGCCGCCCGAGACCCCGATGGAAAGGCAATTAAACAAAATGGGCGCCCAACTGGTTGTGATAAGCGGGGCTGTCTGCGGCCTTGTCTTTGTGCTAGGTATCCTCAGGGGATATGGCTTTTTACAGATGCTCAAGACCTCCATATCGCTTGCCGTTGCCGCTGTGCCCGAAGGCCTGCCGACCGTTGCAACGACAACGCTCGCCCTCGGCATACGGGATATGAGACGGCATAATGTCCTTATGCGCCATCTTGACGCAGTAGAGACCCTCGGGTCTGTCCAGACCATATGTCTTGATAAAACAGGCACCATCACCATGAACAGGATGTCGGTAACGGCGGTACATACGGGAATGAGGCGTATAAAGGTAATTGACGGCCGATTCCTCTCAGGCGAAGAGAATATCAACCCCTATGCGTCTGAAGAGCTCCTGCGGCTTAATCATGTATCCGTACTCTGTAACGAGTCGGAAGTAAGCATCAGAAAAAACTCTGATAATATCCCCGCCGGAAGCAGTTTTTACGAGAAGGGGGAGGGCAGGTATATTCTAAGGGGTTCGCCTACGGAGAACGCATTGGTTCACATGGCGATAGCCGCAGGGGTTGACGTTATACAACTCAGGGAAAGATTCCCACTTTTGAAGATAAGCCACCGCTCGGAAAACCGCAATTATATGAGCACCCTTCACGGTTTTATCAATCAGAATAAAATCATCGCCCTGAAGGGAAGCCCTGTTGAGGTGCTGTCCATGTGCGGCTGGCATATACGGGACGGGAAAAAAACCCTCCTCACGGATGACGACAGGTTCGGGATCGAGACTGAAAACGAGCGGATGGCAGGCGAAGCGCTAAGGGTGCTTGGCATAGCTTATTACTATATGGGAAACGGCGACGAAGATTTCAACATCAGCAGCGGCTTTATATGGCTCGGGCTTGTGGGAATGGCGGACCCGACAAGAAAAGGGGTGAAAGAATTAATGGGCGTCTTTCACAGGGCAGGCATAGAAACAGTAATGATAACCGGGGACCAGAGTCCGACAGCATACGCTATAGGAAAAGAGTTGAACCTGAGCAACAGCGAACAACTCGAAATCCTTGATTCGACACATCTCGCCAATGTTGAGCCTGCTGTAATGAAAGCGCTCTGCGAGCGGGTGCATGTCTTTGCAAGGGTCAGCCCTGCGCACAAGCTCCAGATTGTGCAGGCGCTTCAAAGCGCCGGGAAGGTGGTTGCCATGACCGGCGACGGCATCAATGACGGGCCTGCGCTCAAGGCAGCCGATATAGGGATCGCAATGGGACATACGGGCACTGACGTCGCGCGCGAGGTTGCCGATATTGTGCTTGAAAATGACAACCTGGAGACCATGATCATTGCGGTAAGCCAGGGACGCACCATCTATAACAATATCAGGAAATCCGTGCATTTCCTTCTTTCCACAAACCTCAGCGAAATAATGGTCATGTTTACTGCAATCGCAGGGGGCATGGGGCAGCCGCTTAACGCGATGCAGCTTCTCTGGATCAACCTTATATCCGATATATTCCCCGGGCTCGCGCTCGCTCTTGAGCCGGCCGAGCCTGATGTGCTGAGCAGGCCGCCGCGGGACCCTGAAGAGCCGATTATAAAAACATCGGATTTCAAGAGAATAACTTTTGAGTCAGGGGCGATAAGCGCAGGCGCTCTCGGCGCTTACGGCTACGGCATCATGAGATACGGCATGGGGCCTCAAGCAGGCACTATGGCCTTTATGGGACTTGCCATGAGCCAGCTCCTTCACGCCATAAGCTGCCGCTCTGAAAAACACGGCATTTTTGATAAAGAAAAATTACCTCCTAACAGATACCTGGATATGGCGCTCGGAGGCTCGTTCGCGCTGCAGGCATTGACCGTGGCGGTTCCAGGGCTCAGGAGACTTCTCGGCATCACCCCGATCAGCCTCATAGATGCGCTGGTAGTCGGCGGAAGCTCGGTAGTCCCCCTTGTTGTGAATGAAGCGACAAAGAAAACCATGCGAGGTGACAGTTAATGAAGAAGGACTTTATGTTCACATCCGAGTCAGTGACAGAGGGGCATCCTGACAAGCTCTGCGACCAGATAAGCGACGCCCTTGTAGACCACTTTCTCCAGCAGGACCCTTTTTCAAGGGTTATCGCGGAATGTGCCGTGGCTACCTCCATCGTCTTTATAGCGGCACGGTTCGCATCCAATGCCAGCGTTGACTTCCCGAATATAGCGCGGCAGGTCATCAGCCGGATAGGATATGACCAGCATGCCTTTAACGGCAAGACCTGCAGTATACTGACAAGCCTCAAAGAGTTGCCGGATGAAGAGTATTGCTGCTTCGACGAAAGAAAACTGACCGAGGAAGAGATAGAGGGAATCCCTGTCAAGAACCAGGTGACGGTTTTCGGTTTCGCCTGTAATCACACCCCTGCCTTTATGCCCCTTCCCATATGGCTTGCCCATAAACTCTCAAGGAAGCTCACCTCGGTGAGGCTCCAGAAAATACTCCCCTACCTTGCCCCTGACGGCAAAACACAGGTAGGCGTTGAATTCAGAGACAGCAAGCCGCACAGAATCCACAGCATCACTGTTATAGCAAGCCAGAACAGGCTGGGAGAGCCGTATGCAGATAATCTCCGCGATGATATTAAAGAGGCTGTTATTGACAGCGCATTTTATGACGAGCCGATCAAGCCTGATGAAAACACCAGAATATTCGTGAATCCCGATGGACCGTTCATTATGGGCGGCCCGGCAGTCCATTCGGGACTTACCGGCAGAAAAAACGCGATAGATACGTATGGAGAATATTCACGCCATAGCGGATCAGCGCTCAGCGGCAAAGACCCCATGCGAATAGACAGGATCGGCGCATACGCAGCGCGTTACGCAGCAAAGAATGTGGTTGCAGCAGGGCTTGCCGATGAATGCGAGGTCCAGCTCAGTTATTCCATAGGCCTTTCACGGCCCGTAAGCGTCCAGGCTGAGACCTTCGGCACAGGCGCTATCCCTGATTCCGAGATTGCAGAGGCCATAGAAAGGCATTTCGACTTCAGGCTTGCCGGGATAGTGAGACAATTCAACCTGAGGCGCCTGCCTTTTATTGTCAAGGGCGGGTTCTATAAGAAACTCGCTGTATATGGCCATGTCGGAAGAATGGATATCGGATTGCCGTGGGAAATCACCGATAAGGCCGCCATGCTCAACAATGGGTAAACAGTGGACATTCCGGGGGCCGCATACCACGTTTTTGTCATCCTTCCGGCAGCCTTTCTGCCTGTAGTGTTGATGTACAGCATATTTAAAAAATTGCGGTGGCTGTAACATTCAGCGAAATTCAAGGATGAATACATGAAGAGCCGTGACCTTAATGCAGTATTTATATTAACGGTAATCTACTTTTTTATCGAGCTTATAGGCGGTTTATATTATAAGAGCCTTGCCCTGGTTACTGACGCATCATTTATGGCGATCAATATAACAGGTCAGTTGATTGCACTTTATGTAAAAAAGCTCAGCAAAAGACCGCCGGACAAAAACAACACCTTCGGGTATGAAAGGGCAAAGGTTCTGTCAGGCCTCTTTAACGGAATACTCGTAGGCTTTGTGCTCTTTTATGTTTTAATTGATTCTTACGGCAGGATAACAAATCCCCGGCCGTTGGATGCGGATAAGGTCTTTTATATAGCTATAATAGGATTCTGTGTGAACGGATTCGGGTTATTCAAACTTTACAAACACTCCGCGGATATAAACATCAAAGGGTCTTTTTTGCTTATTTTAAATGACGCATTAGGTTCTGTGGGCGTTATTGTATCTTCATTGATAATCAAATTCACCGGTCTTTATGTTGTAGATGCAATCACAAGTATATTTATAGGACTGCTTGTGGCATATCCTACATATATTTTATTGAAACACAGTATAGGAATATTGATGGAGGGCGCCCCTGCCGGGATTGACATTGAAACAGTCAGAAAATTTATATACGAAAGCTTTGACTATATCAAGAAGGTCAAAGATCTGCATATCTGGGTGTTGACCCCGGAAAAAATAATAATGGCTGCAAGGATAAGAACCGACGGTATGGTTTACAACAGAGGGAAGGTAAAGGCCTTGAAGAGGCGCCTGGAGAAGAAATTCGGATTCTATGATGTCTATGTAGAGATTTATGAAGAGGAGAAATAAATAATTACGTATGCTGGAGCTATCGGGCGATTTTATGAATACTCCATTTTTGCATGAATATGAAAATGAAGCAGCGATGAAACTGCACGCCCGTACTATCGAGAGGCTTTCCTTGGACCTCGGGATTCCTGAGGAGGAAGTAAGACGGGTCTACGAGATCGTACTGAGAAGGCTTGAGAAAGGGGCAAAAGTCAGAGACTATCTGCCCATTCTTGTCAGCCGGAGGGCCAGATACCTGATAAAAATCAGGGAAAACAGCAGGCATAACTGAATAATACTTGAAACTTTTACAGAACGAAGGAGGACAGCAGTGAAAAAAATCAAGGTGCTCTTTGTATGCATACATAACAGTGCACGGAGTCAAATGGCAGAAGCCTTTCTGAACGCCCTGGGAGGCGATACGTTTGAGGCTGAAAGCGCGGGATTGGAGCCGGGCACACTGAATCCTGCGGCAGTCGAAGTAATGAAGGAAATCGGGATCGATATCTCAAAAAACAAAACACAGAGCGCTTTTGATTTTTTCAAGAAAGGAAAACTGTTCAATTATGTGATAACGGTTTGCGACGAGACAAGTGCGGAAAGGTGCCCGATTTTTCCCGGGCATACCAGAAGGCTGCATTGGAGTTTTGAAGACCCTTCTGCAATTAAAGGCTCTTATGAGGAAAAGCTGGAGAAGACCAGAAATATCAGGGATGTAATCAAAGCGAAAATTGAAGACTGGCTGAAAGAGGTGAAAGAGAGCTAAGGGGGTTAATTTCGGGAGCTGCTGCCCTTTTTGTCTGAAAATTTTTGAAAACTCTCTAAAACTGACTGATTTCTACTTCCTTATTTTCATCAGACATTTTTGCCGCCTCTATTTTCTCAAAAATTTCCGCCGGGAAGTTGACCATTGTAAATTTTTTCTTTAATCTTTTTGAAATTTTTTTCACCAAATAAATCTGGTCCGTAAAAAAGTCACCGATTTTTGAGACATCTTTAATATCCACTATGAGCTGGTCAGAGTTGCTTAAAGCCACAAAAAAAACTTTTTTAACCATGTGAGCGCTGTCGGAAGTTAAATCTCCATAAAACTTTAAAATACCGATTCCGTTGTTTTGCTCAAATATGAAAGGCATCGTGTCCTTCTAACGCTTATTCAGATTGTTAAACAATCCTCTCTCCATAAACAGTCCATCCGGCCGCAATCCTTTGTTTGTAAAGTTCTAAAACAATCATGATTCCCTTCCGCTCTTTGAATAGCCTTGATAAGTTCTTCTTTTTTCATGTTGACGGCTTTAAGACCTTTGCTTTTTGCAATCTCTTTAATTTCCGGTAGTTTCATCATAATCCGCCCTCCTTTTTTTGCAACAGTTATTTCTGAAGACAACACTCTCATGAGCACAAAACAGATAGCTACATACTTTATACCATAATGCTTGTTACATTATTATTACACCGTTGTTAAAAGCTTGCGGAAAATCAAAAGCTTTATCTTCAGACGAGACCAGAATAATTCTCATACCGCTCTGTTCTATGCCGTGCAACTGCCGGCCGTAGGTAATCACCCCTCCAAATTTTTAATCAGGCCAAATCGCAAAACCTTAACGCAAAATTAATATTCATGTAAAACTCCTTTAACCCTCGTTCCTGTAAAGTATTTTAATTTTAAGAATCACTTCGGGAGGAATAACAATGGAACAGGAACAGCGCACATCGTTGATGATTCGCAACGGCCACTTTATTATCAAGCTGGTTGAATATCATGAGGAACTGGAGAATGCCCTCAGACTGAGGTTCGATGTATTTAACAGGGAATTGAATGAAGGCCTCAGAGCCTCTTATGCAACAGGCATGGACAGAGATATTTATGATGACTTTTGCGACCACCTTATAGTAGTCGATGCCCGCTGCAACAGAGTTGTTGGAACGTACAGGCTGCTTTTGGGTATTGTAGCAGAGCATAATATAGGGTACTATTCGGAAAACGAATTTAACATGCCGGCGATAAGAAACCTTGGAGGGGAAAAGCTGGAGCTCGGCAGATCGTGCGTCCATAAAGACTATAGAAATGCAAATGTGATCAGCCTTCTATGGGCAGGCATCGCCAGATACATCGAGCTGTATAACGTCCGCCACCTGTTTGGCTGCGGGAGTCTGCATACCGGTGACCCGTCAGAAGTAAGCATGGTATATTCATACATGAACTTTTTTCACCGGGCAGGGTCTGAATATACTGTTTATCCCATGAAGAAACTCGGCGGGGTCCGCCTGTCGCCCATTGTAGACCAGAAAACCGCCTTTGAGATGCTTCCCCCGTTAATTAAAGGGTACCTGAGACTTGGTGCATTGATATGCGGGGAGCCCGCATATGACGATATGTTCGGAACAACAGACCTGTTCTTATTGCTTGGAACAGAAAGGCTGATTGCCCGCTATAAGAAACGGTTCTTTCAGGAGGCGAGCGGGGACCTATGCCCAACCTCTTAAGGATCTACAGGATATTTATTCTCAGTATTCTTAACCTCCTGTTCCTTTTGCTTGGCGCAGCAATCGAGACCGCCTTTTTCCTGAGAAAAGATCTAAAAATGCGAATAAAGGCGCGGTGTATGGTGTGGTGGGCCAGGTCATGCTGCTCGGTCCTTGGAATATACATAACGCCTACCGGAACATACGACCGGGATAAGATTTTTTTTATAATAAGCAATCACTGCAGCTATATCGATATCCTGGTCATCGGCAGCATCATGCCTTCGGTCTTCATCTCAAAAAAGGAAGTGGATTCCTGGCCGCTCCTCGGCAGCCTGGCGAGACTTGCAGGCACGATTTTTGTGAATAGGGAATCGAAAACAGCGTCGGTAAAAGCCCTGGAGGAGATTCAAGAACGACTCCGCAACGGCATCAGTGTTGTTGCCTTCCCGGAAGGGACAACAAATGACGGATTACATATTAAGGCGTTTAAAAGTACGTTTTTTAAAGCCCCGATCAATACGAAATCGCCTATACTGCCGATAAGCCTTATATACTCCGGTCTTAACGGCTCGCCTGTGGGTCACGCAACAAGAGATATGATTGCCTGGCATGATGCAATGCATTTCCTCCCTCATTTCTGGGAGCTTATGGGAATAAAAAGGATCGACGTCAGGATCCACTTTAATCCCCAGATCCATGATGTCGCTCAGGACAGGAAAGCCCTTTCTGCTGTTGCTCATGAGAGGATAAAGGCCGGGCATAGTTTTCTGAGCAATTGAGTCAGGGTACGATCATTAGGAGCGCGTCTTTATGGACTTAACGGAGCAGAAGGAATGAAAAGATTATTATAGCAAAACAGCAAGCAACGACAGGGCCGAACCCTCGAACGCCTTTTCCACGACAGCTCCGAAGACGGCTTTGCTGACCATATGGCCCGCCTTTGAAACCGCACTGTGTATATACTGATCGTTTGTTGCCGCTTTCTCTGTATCAAAATAGCCTTTTCTCTGAAGTATCCCCACTATATCTCTGTGATCCACTGCCTTTGGATTGTAATTTACAAGGAGGCTGCCGGTAGTGAGGTTGATATCAACCGTAGCAATACCGTTCATGGTGCTCAATATCTTCTTTAAGTCGCCTGCTACCTGTTCATTTTTCTTGATCGCAGGGCTTTTCATTCTCAATCTTCCCGGCACGTTATGGATGTAATAACTCATTCTCTTCCTCCTTTACCTCTTTGAGCATAAATTTCCTGTATATCCTGCAACCAGGATACGCTGAACATCTAAACCTTATAATTTCACCTTCTATCTTGTAAAGATGCATTGGTCTGCCGCAAACAGGGCAAAGAGGCTTGCCCTTTGCCTCAAAACGCCCGGCATCCGGCGTAAACTGCTTTCCACACACAATACATATGAATCTTTGCTTACCTGTCTTTATCCTGCCGTATTTGTATAGAGCGTCTGTATTGCAATCAGGACATTTAACTGCAGGTTCTTTAATGATGCGCGTTGCTGTCATGCTTAATTTAAACAGATAACTATTACGCCATGATGAAGGTTCTGTTAAATATTTGTTGCATTTTACAGGCTGCCAAAGGCATGGGGCCGACTATCCCCCAATGAGATATCTGCTACAGGCTGCTTACTGATTGCCATCATTCTTAATTTTATGAAGTAGACATAACATGCTTCAAAGCGCCTGTCCATACACAGCCTTATATTGGCGCCTTCGATATTTTTAATGAAACAGTCTGCAACACTGCATGTAGTGCCTATAGAGGTTTCCTCGAAGTGCGGACACTTAGTGGTGGTTCTCATATGCCTTAATCCTCCATACAATGTTACTATAGCGACTGTTCTGTTACAGGATTGTGAAAATAGTGTTAAATCTTTGCAACGGTTTGAAAGGCGGATACGGCAGGCCCCCCTTGATTAGTTCAAGGGGTCCTGCCGTAAGCAGCTTCTTCGTTCACTCATAACCGTCAAGCCACTCCCGAAAGCGTCTCGCTGACTTCCGGAAAAAATTGCGAGATATAAACCCTGCACTTGTCCCATTCACTGCTGTAACAGCAATCTTCATCAGCACATGCTATTTCTTCCGGCTCGATACCGGCTATTTCGCATATCCCTTCTTTTAACTCAGGACACATCTGCATCACCTCCTTGTTAATTTTTTTACCAGGAATACGGGGCAATCATCGTAATCCTCATTGGCGCAGTATTTCATTCTCATCCGTTCATCAATAGGCATGGACGAGCAAGACGCGGTACATATATCGGTCTCAATATCATCAAATGGACATGTGTATGTGCGGGCTTTCCCTCCTGTAGCAGTATATAATTTTTCCGTAGCAGTACCCATTCTTATCCTCCTTAAACTTTTTTTATGATGCACAGGGATAGCTTAGCAAAGCAATGTTACAGGAGTATTTACCTAGTATGAAATTTCCGTATCATCTCCAGTGGATCATGGGAATAAAAACCACAGGGTCAGGCTTTCGTCCGTGCATTTAGTCTTTTCTGTCGATAAGACCATCAGGACATCAGATACGCAAAGCGAGCCTGTATTGGTTAAAATTAGAGAGAAAGGAGGTATGGAACATGACTACAGCGGAAGCTGCTGAAAATCCTGCTTGAAGGATTCAGTACGGACAATCCTCATGCCTTGAGGTCAGCAAGAAACTCGTCAACAGATGAGAAGGACTTTGCGTTCCCGGCGGCTATATCGGCATCGGCCTCTTCTTCGGCCTTTTTCCAATCAAAATGGGCGAAATACGAGGGCAAAGCCGGAATTACTACGCAGCCGGTTGCTTTGCGAGTTTCCTGTTCACGAGGAACTGCTGGGCTATGCTCAGGACATTGTTTACCAGCCAGTACAGGACAAGACCTGACGGGAAGTTCAGGAACATGAACGTGAATACAACGGGCATGAACATCATGATCTTCTGCTGTGAAGGTTCCATCGTAGAGGGCGTCATCCTCTGCTGGATCACCATCGTAATGCCCATGACTACCGGCATAATATAGTAGGGGTCCTTTGTCGAAAGGTCATGGATCCAGAACATGAACGGAGCGCCCCTGAGCTCTATCGATAGCATAAGGACTTTGTACAGGGCAAAGAAGAACGGTATCTGCAGGATCATGGGCAGGCATCCGCCTACGGGATTGACCTTGTGCTTCTTGTACAATTCCATAACTTCCTTCTGCATTCTCTGGGGGTCATTCTTGTATTTTTCCCTGACCTCAGCCATTCTCGGCTGTATATCCTGGAGCTTCTTCATGGATTTCTGGCCTTTGTTCACCAGGGGAATGAAGGGAATCCTGACCAGCATGGTGAGAATAATTATCGCGATTCCGTAATTATGGAAAATTTTGTAGAACAGCTTCAAGACCCAGAACAGGGGCCGTGCTATGATCGAGAAGAACCCGAAATCGACAATGTATTCGAGCCCGTGATTCAACTGCTTCAGCCTGTCGTTCTCCTTGGGGCCGGTATACAACATATAATCATTGGAACCGCCCTTCATTTTCAACGCCACAAACGCATTCGCGTCCCTGCTCCATACCTTTGCCTCTTCTACCTGTCCTTTGGGAACTATGGCTGAGAAGAAATATTTATCCTCCTGGGCTATCCACCTTATGCCCTCTCTGAAAATCTTCGGCTCTGATAGTTTCTTGGCGACAAATTCCTCCCGGTCGGCGTCTTTCAATATGACAGGCCCGTAATGGACGGAAGTATCTCCCTCATAGGGTCCGAAGTCCTTTCCGAGCGTTATCCAATAAGAGTTAAGCCCGGTTACTTCATCTTTCAAGTCGATTGCATAGGTATCGTTGTGAAATGTGTATGTCCTTCGGATGGAAAGTCCGCCGGAAGAGTATTCAAAAGCAAGTGTGGCATTGCCGACAGCAGGGCTGAGTTTTATATTATCACCGCGAACCGCAAAATTGGCATTCGAGAGCTGGAATCCGTCATCTGCTCCCATGGACAGCGGGGGCAGCACAGAATCGCCTTTTAATGTGATGGGATTCCCGGATTTATCTTTGAATTTTTTCAGGCCGATGCTCTTTATCGTTCCACCCCTCGATGTAAAGACAGCGGTATAGAGATCGTTGTCGACAGTCACCGTCTTTTCCTCCCCTGCAATCTCCGCTTGGGGGCTCTGCGGGGGGGCAACTGCCGGGGCTTTCCCGGACTCTTCTTTAGCCTGCTCTTCAGCAGGGGCCTGCGTCTGGGTCGGCGCCGGAGGTGTGGTCTTTATAAAAAAATACTGATAACCTATCAGTATGGCTATCGAAATGACAATCGCAATCAATGTTCTATTTTCCATAAAATTTTCCTTATAAATTTATCTTACCGGGTCATACCCGCCCGGGTGAAATGGATGGCACCTTAAAACCCTCCTGAAAGACAGATAACCGCCTTTTAAGGCGCCGTACTTTTTTACTGCCTCAAGGGAATATTCCGAACACGATGGAGTAAACCTGCAACTGGAAGGCAATACAGGTGAAATCAGGTATTGGTAAAGCTTTATCAGGATAATTATGAGAGTTTTCAATATTTGCAGAAACTCCTCTGAAAAAATGCCCTTAGCCGGCCAGACGCTTCCTGCCCTTCGCCCTTCTTCTTTTAACGATCCTTCTGCCGCCGCTGGTGCTCATGCGGGTAAGGAAACCGTGAGTCTTTTTCCTTCTGCTTTTGTGCGGATTGTATGTTGTATATGTGCCCATCTTCAAACCTCCGGAAGAAAAGTATTGAAATGAAATTATAATTTTAAATCATGGGTAAAGTCAACAGAAGCGTTCATAATAAGGCAACATAGAGAGAATCATGTCCGCAACTCTCCGAAGTTGCTCTTGTATCTTTCCATAAAATCGCTGTAGGTGTAATGATGCTCCTGGGTTCCGTATTTCTCTACAGCAT
>JAMCVZ010000038.1 GCA_023476565.1 Nitrospirota bacterium | reverse complement strand
CCTGCTCAGGCAGTACCCCTGGCCCGGCAATGTAAGGGAACTTAAGAACGTGGTCAGAAGGGCGGTGCTGCTGAGCGGAGACGGTGTCATCAACCCCGCGCATATGGACTTCCTGGTCGGGGATAAAGCCCGGTTTGAGGATGTTCCCGCGTTCAAAGACCTTTCGGGGTTGTCCTTAAAGGAAGTGGAAAAGATCGCCATCAGGCAAACACTGGAGCTTACGAAAGGGAACAAATCAAAAGCGGCTTCCATATTGCAGATCGATTATAAGACCCTCCTTACAAAAATAAAAGAATACAATATAAAATAATATGGAATAATTCCATACCAGGGAAATAATTCCATATATTCACCCCTCCTGTCAATAATTTTTTGTTTGTATTTCAATCGGTTACAAAGTGGCATTTCTTTTGTATCAGAAAACCCGTCCAAAGGTAAAACTAATTCCCATATACAAGTAATAAAGGCGGAATCTAAACTGATGTATTTCTTCAAAAAAAAGAAAAACGGGAATGGAACCGCTCATGCAGCAGAAACAGGACCAGCCCCCGAGGAGCAACAACTCATAGACTCCCTCAACAGGTTTGAATCGACCTGTAAGGCATGGCGACCAGGAATCGCAGAAATAATTTCCGAGCTCGGCAGCATATCAAATGATACGGAAGCGGAATTTCTTGCAATAGGAACGAGCCTGCAAACCTTTGCCAAAGGGTGTTCGGAAAGCTCAGCCCGGGCATCTTCCACGGTGGCGATATTCGAAGGCGGCGGCGGTTTCACTATCAGCGCCTTCAAGGACCTGTTCGAACATGCGCATAATGAGGTGGAATCCTGCGCCGCCGCCATCTCTAACGGGACCGCGGGGATGAACGATCTTATGCGGAGAATAGAAACCATTCTCGACTTAAGGGCGTTCCTCAAAAAACTCTCGCATTCCATTTCAGTCCTGGGAACGCTGATGAAGATAGAAACGGCGAGGGTCGGAGAAGCTGAGTTCAGCATAATGACCGTCATAGTTGATGAACTGGCCCGGGAGATTGAAAAAGACGGCGATGAGATAGCGGCAGCAGCAAAGGCGGCAAAGGCCAGCCTGACCGCTGCACAAGTGCAGATGGCTGCAAAGATGAAGAAATTCAACAAGGACCTCTCCGTAAACAAAGAGCACGTGCGCGACATACTGAATGAGATAGACAGGATAACCATGCAGGCGAAATGTACCTGTGAGCGAATAAAAGGCAGGGCCTCCCGGATATCTCCCGAGGTCGGCAACGTGATTTCCGCCCTGCAGTATCACGATATATGCCGGCAGCAGATGGAACATATCGGAGAGGCCCTGGATGAGATATTGACGAAGATCTCGGGCATGGGGACAATGGAGAAAGATGAGAAGATCGCTCTGGCCGCGTGGACAAACAATGCAATCCATATACAGATACAACAGCTTGAGCATGTAATCAATGAAACGACGGCGGCGGCCGGAAATATTTCCTCCCACCTTTCGAAGATATCCGACATTGCAGAGGCCCAATCAGAGGATGCGGGCATGCTGGTTGAGGAAGAGGGCTCCGGCAATGACAGAATAGCCAGGGTCGGGTTGGAACTTAAAGCACTGTCGGATATGCTGTCCGAGAGCAAAAATATGGCCCTGGATATGGGCAAGGCCGTTTCAGAGGTGACCGATGCCATAGGAAGCATGTCCAAACAGGTGGCGAATATAGAGCTGATCAGCGAGAATATCGGCCTCCTCGCATTGAATACCATAATAAAGGTCGCCCGCACGGGAGAGGCAGGGAGAGGCCTGGAAGTGCTGGCGGATGAAATCAGAAAAATATCCGCCAGGGCCAAGGATAAAATAACAAAAGGATCCGAAATCATTAACGCTATCCTCGGCACATCATCCGAATTCAAAAAAACACTTTCCGAGGAGCTCAACAAGGAGCTCGTCTCTACCGACAAGGTGTTCCAGCAGACGCATCACGCCGTACAGGAGCTTATGGATACCGACGCAGAGGTAGTGAAATCACTGAATGAAATATCAGGCAGCACAAAAAAACTCGAAACAGACATCATGAGCCTCATTTCCGGGCTCAGATTCGCCGGCATCATAAAGTCCAGATTGGGCACAATGGCATCCGGCCTGCGGACCATGCCGGCCGAAATCGAGGCAAACATACCTGCTGCGGCAATGGACACCACACGCGGGCTGCCGCAGGACCTTGATGCCCTTGCGACCCGTTACACCATGCACAGCGAGCGGAAAGTACATCAGGCTGCCCTGGATTCCATCAAAAATGACGGTAACAGCACCGGATCATCGGATAAACACGTGGCGGTCACCGGGAACGATCTCGGAGACAATGTCGAACTTTTTTAGCAATACGGAGGATAGCGATGGACTTTAATGTCGAACAATCAGGCGCGGTTGGGGTTATGACAATAGGCGGAGAACTGACTGTGCAGCACGCAGATGAGCTCAAGGCGGCTTTAATGAGGTCGCTGGATGCCGTGGACCACCTTATTCTGAATCTCGACAAGGTCACGGAAATCGATCTCTCCTGCCTGCAACTGCTCTGCTCGGCGCACCGCACCTCTACAGAGCTGAAAAAGCAGCTCACGATCACCGGCAATCAAAGTGACGCGCTGAAACAGGTCATAGAGACCGCGGGGTACTCGCGCCACGTCGGGTGCGCCTTCGATTGTAACAAAAGCTGCTTGTGGCTGGGAGGCAACTGATGGGCAAGACGATTATGACAGTGGACGACTCGACCAGTGTACGGCAGATGGTGAGCTTTACACTGAAAGAGGCCGGGTATGACGTTATGGAA
Source organism: Nitrospirota bacterium (assembly GCA_023476565.1). Lineage (GTDB taxonomy): Bacteria > Nitrospirota > Thermodesulfovibrionia > Thermodesulfovibrionales > Dissulfurispiraceae > JAMCVZ01. The sequence continues at coordinate 70,777 of JAMCVZ010000038.1, read as the reverse complement.
GCGGTGGACGGCAAGGACGCCCTTTCCAAATTGAACGGGACATCCGTTAATATGATCATTACCGACCTGAACATGCCGAACCTTGACGGGATTGGACTCATACGGCAAGTAAGGGCAAACCAGGCTTACAAGTTTGTCCCTATCGTGATGCTCACCACGGAATCCCAGGATACGAAGAAGCAGGAAGGAAAGGCCGCAGGGGCAACGGGCTGGATCGTAAAGCCGTTCAAGCCGGATCAACTGCTTGCAGTGGTTAAAAAGGTCCTGGGATGAGCGGCGCTGCAGATAAACATCGAGAGACCTTCAGGGAGGAGGCGAACGAGCTCCTCACAGAGCTTGAGACCGCCCTGCTCGAACTGGAAGAAACCCCGGATGATACGGAACTGATCGGGCGTGTCTTCCGCGCGATGCATACGATCAAGGGCTCCGGTGCAATGTTCGGGTTTGATGATATCGCGGCGTTCACGCATGAGGTGGAGACTGCTTTCGATCTGGTGCGCAACGGCAAGACGGCCGTCACAAAGGGGCTTATCGATTTGACCCTGTCCGCCCGTGACCAGATACGCGCAATGCTCAATCCCTCTGATACGGAAACTGTGGATGTCGTTAAGGCCGGTGAGCTAGTTGCCGCTTTCAGAGAGCTTGTCACGGGCAAGAAAAAGGACGCCTGCCCTTCTGCCCCCGCATCCGGCAAAGGTTCCCCGTCCGCGCAGGTCTCTGCCGGAGTTAAATCGGAAAAGGCGACTTATAGGGTCAGGTTCCATCCGGCCCGGGATATTTTCATGTGCGGGACAAATCCCCTCTGCCTGCTGAATGAGATGAGGGGATTGGGCAATTGCCGTATTGTCGCCCAGTTGGAAGCTGTCCCGCCCCTGGAGGACCTCAACCCCGGGGAATGCTACACGTACTGGGACATTATTCTTACGACTGACCAGGGGATCAATGCCATTAAAGATGTATTCATTTTCGTTGAAGACAGCAGCGATCTGAAAATCGACGTGATAGACGACGGCGGGCGCCTCGACACGGAATCTGATTATAAAAGACTGGGAGAGATATTGACCGAGCGCGGCGACCTTACCACGGATGACCTGCAAAAAACGCTTTCAGCTCAAAAACGCATCGGGGAGCTGCTGATCGAAACCGGAACGATAGAACCAGGGCATGTTGAATCCGCCCTGGCCGAGCAGAAGCATGTCAAGGAAATCCGCAAAGAGCGCCAATCAACCGAATCGATCTCGAGCATACGGGTGCCGTCCGAAAAACTGGACAAACTGGTGGACCTCGTGGGCGAACTGGTAACGGTCCAGGCGCGCCTGAGCCAGACCGCAGCAGCCGGAAATGATTCAACCCTGCTCTCAATATCCGAGGAGATCGAGCGCCTTACCTGGGAGCTCCGGGACAACACGATGAATATACGCATGATCCCGATCGGCACGACGTTCAGCAAGTTCAAACGCCTGGTGCGGGACCTTTCCGGCGAGCTGGGGAAAGAGATCGAAATGACGACAGACGGCGCCGAGACCGAACTGGACAAGACCGTTATAGAGAAACTGAACGATCCCCTTGTGCATTTGATCAGGAACAGCATAGACCACGGAATAGAAATGCCCGGGGAAAGGGAGGCCGCGGGCAAGCCGAAACAAGGGACAGTGCACCTCTCCGCAGTTCATTCAGGAACAAGCGTATTGATCCGGATAAAGGATGACGGCAAGGGCCTTGACGCTGAAACCATTAGAGCAAAGGCTGCAGAGAGGGGACTTATAGCTTCAGATGCCGAACTGTCCGACAGGGAGCTTTTTGAATTAATACTCCTCCCCGGATTTTCAACTGCCAAAAACATCACGAATGTATCAGGCCGCGGTGTGGGAATGGATGTGGTAAAACAGGCCCTTGGCGCCCTTCGCGGCCATATTGAAATAGCCAGCACAAAGGGAGAGGGCACGACTATTACGTTAAGATTGCCGCTTACCCTCGCGATAATCGAAGGGCTATTGGTTAAGATAGCTGATGATTGCTTCGTATTCCCCCTCTCGGTCGTGGAGGAATGCGTGGAACTGACCCGCAAGGACGTGACAGACAGCCACGGCCGCAACCTGGCAAATGTCAGAGGACAGATCATCCCCTATATTCGTCTGAGGGAGCGGTTCGCTATAGGAGGCGATTTGCCCGAGATAGAGCAGATTGTGATTATCGGGTCGGACGGCTGCAGGACCGGCTTCGTAGTGGACAACGTAATAGGGGAGCACCAGACGGTAATTAAATCTCTCGGCAGGTTTTACCGGGACACAGAGGGCTTATCCGGCGCCACGATATTGGGAGACGGAACAGTGGCGCTGATTCTTGATATTAACAAACTCGTGAGAAATGCCGAGCTCGACGAGCAGGCAGCGCTTTAATCTCATACGGAAAAGGAGCGCAGCATGTTGAGGAGGACGTTCTCATATCGTCCCCGGCAAATTGCCTTATAAACCTTTTATCAACTTTTAAAGGAGGAGCTCCATGTCTTTGAAGAATTTGAAGATCGGAATAAGGTTGGGTTCAGGATTCGGCCTGGTACTTGTTTTGATGGTCGCACTGATTGTTGTCTCCGTATCCAATATGGGGACGATACAACACAATATCGACCGGATTATAAAGGTCAATACGGTCAGGCTCGGACATGCCACCAATATGAGTGACAATGTAAGAGAAGTATCCATTGCGCTCCGGAATATGCTCCTCGTGAGAGATTCCGAAAAAAGGCAGGAACAGAAGAAGACGACCGAAGATGAAAGGGCGAAATACAACGAGGCGTTCAAGAAAGTCGAGGAGCTGACACCAAAGGACGACACGAAAGGTCACGAAATAATCGCAAAGATTAGGGCTGCCCAGGAAGTTGCGCGGCCGCTGAACAACAAAGTAATGGAGCTTGCGATAGCGAACAAGAGTGATGAGGCAATCGAGTTGATGAACAAAGAGGCGCGTCCGGCAGTGCGGAAATGGCTGGATGCAATCGGTGTATTGGTACAATACCAGGAACAGCACAACCAAATACGCTATGGAGAATCGGTAAAGATGTACACCAGCGCCCGCACCTTTATGTTTACCCTGGGCGGGATCGCAATTGCACTGGCTGTATTAATAGCAATCTTCCTGACCAGGAGCATAGTCAAGCCTTTAAACGAGGGGGTCGGCATAGCCAACAGCCTCTCTAACGGAGATCTGACCATGGATATAGAGGTAAAGAGCAAAGATGAGACAGGGCAATTGCTTGAAGCCATGAGGAGCATGGTCGAAAAGCTGAAAGGCATTGTGGCAGAAGTAAAGAGCGCAGCGGACAACGTGGCATCCGGCAGCCAGCAATTGAGCGCCAGCTCCGAGCAGATGTCCCAGGGAGCGACGGAACAGGCCGCCGCTGCCGAGGAGGCGTCATCGTCCATGGAGGAGATGACCTCCAATATCAAACAGAGTGCCGATAATGCGAATCAGACGGAAAAGATAGCCCTGAAGTCGGCAGGTGATGCCAGAGAGAGCGGCAAGGCTGTATCTGAAACAGTAGGCGCGATGAAAGAGATAGCCAACAAGATCTCGATCATAGAGGAAATAGCGCGTCAGACCAATCTCCTTGCCCTCAATGCAGCCATCGAGGCGGCACGGGCAGGGGAACACGGCAAGGGCTTTGCTGTTGTGGCTTCCGAGGTAAGGAAGCTTGCCGAGAGGAGCCAGACCGCTGCCGCTGAGATCAGCCGGCTTTCGACCTCGAGCGTACAGGTGGCCGAGAAGGCCGGAGAGATGCTTGCAAAGCTTGTCCCTGATATACAGAAGACCTCTGAACTGGTGCAGGAGATAAGCGCGGCAAGCAAGGAGCAGAACACCGGGGCCGAGCAGATCAATCAGGCCATCCAGCAACTGGACCAGGTCATACAGCAAAATGCGGGAGCGTCCGAGGAGATGGCCTCGACATCCGAAGAACTGGCCTCTCAGGCTGAACAGCTCCAGAGCTCAATTGCCTTTTTCAGGGTGGATGATAACGGCGCTTCGCCGGCCAGGAGGAAACCATTGGTCATGAAAGGCGCTTCCAGGACAATCCATAGGGCTCAGATAGCCCACATAAAACAGGGTGAACCCAAAGCCGCCAAGGCCGTTGCCGCCGGAGCTGCGAAACAGGCAGGGGTCAAACTGGAAATGGACGGCAACGGTCTAAACGGAGACGCAAAGGACGACGAGTTTGAGAAATTCTAAAGAAGGAGGGAGCCATGAGCGTAATCGGACTAACGGAAACAACCCAGTATCTTACCTTTAAGCTGGATGAAGAGATCTTCGCATTGGATATAGGGAAAGTTCGCGAGGTGCTCGATTTCACGACAGTGACGAAAGTGCCGCAGACGCCGGACTTCATGCGCGGCGTGATCAATCTCAGGGGCAGTGTTGTCCCTGTAGTGGACATGCGGCTGAAATTCGGCATGTCGGAGACCGAGAAGACCGTGAACACCTGTATCATCATAGCCGAGGTCTCCCTTGATAACGAGACCACGGTTCTGGGCGCCCTTTCGGATTCGGTCCAGGAAGTGATCGAGCTTGAGCCCGGGCAGATAGAGCCTGCCCCGAGGATCGGGACCCGGCTGAAGACCGATTTCATCAAAGGCATGGGAAAACGCGACAGCCAGTTTATCATGATCCTGGATATCGACAAGGTATTCACATCCGATGAACTGGTAATCGTGCATGACGCCGGTAAAGAGGCTGTATTGAGTTAAAGAGCCCTTGCAGCAAGGATCGGCTATACTGAGGGAAAGTATGAATAACACAAGCAATTCCAGAGATATGGACGTACTTACGGCAGTAATGTCCGAAAAGGATTTCCGCCGCCTGAGTGAATTCATACACTCGGAATGCGGGATAAAAATGCCGCCGTCCAAAAAAACCATGCTCGAAGCGCGGCTCCTTAAGCGGCTGCGAAACCTCGGCATACGGTCTTTCACGGAGTATTGCGATTACATATTCAGCCCGGAAGGAACGGAACGCGAATTAATCCACATGATTGACATGGTCACAACCAATAAGACCGATTTCTTTCGGGAGCCCTCCCATTTCGATTATCTGACGCAGAAGGCCTTGCCAGAGCTCATCAGGATATCGGATGCGGGTATCCGCACAAGGCTCATGGTCTGGAGCGCGGGGTGCTCCACCGGAGAGGAACCGTATACCCTGGCAATAGTTTTGAGCGAGTTTGCGCACGAGTATTCAGGCTTCAACTTTTCAATACTGGCTACGGATATCTCGACAAGGGTACTTGAGAAGGCGAAAACCGGGATTTACGAACAGGACAAAATTGAGTCGATTTCAATAAACCTGAAGCGGAATTATTTTTTAAGGGGCAAGGATAAAAACAAGGGCCTCGTGAGGATAGCCCCTGAACTGAGGAATATGGTCAGGTTCCGGAGGCTCAATTTTATGGATGACGACTTCGGATTTCGAGAACGGATGGACATAATTTTTTGCCGGAATGTAATTATATATTTTGACAGGCCGACCCAGGAGATGCTGATAACCCGTTTCTGCCGCCATCTGGCCCCGGGCGGCTATGTGTTTATGGGACACTCTGAAGCACTGCACGGGCTTAATATCCCCCTGTACCAGGTAGCCCCGACAATATACAGGAAGCCGCTATGAGCACTATGGAAGCAAGGCTGCCTCTTGTCTATCTGAACCCGGGCGAGATGCATCTTTCCAAAAAGCCGGGTCTGGTGGCGACAGTCCTCGGATCGTGTGTGTCCGTTACCATGTTCAATCAACGCCTCGGGACAGGCGCGATATGCCATATAGTGCTGCCGAAATGCAAATGTAAAGCCAATTGCGATAATGATTGCACAAAACGCATACATGACCCTGAAAACGGATGCCGCAGAAATTGCAGCAATGCATTCAGATACGCCGATTGCTCCATTTTTAAAATGATGGAAACTTTTCGATCGCTCGGGATCGATAACGATGAAATTGAAGTCAAACTGTTCGGCGGTTCAGACATGTTCCCAAGCGACGGCGGCAAGAGCACTGCAATGAATGTCGGAAAGCAAAATATAGAGTCGGCGCTGCAGGGCATCGAACTGGAGGGTCTTAAACTGACCGCTTGTGATGTCGGAGGCAGCGGCGGCCGTAAAATCCTCTTCTACACACATACGGGAGAGGTTTTTCTAAAACGCCTTTAAAAGGCTTGATTGCCTGATGGTCCAGATTAAAATTATGGAGAGTTTTGAATGCAGAAAAAGATAAAGGTTCTCATAGTAGACGATTCCGCTGTGGTCCGCCAGACCTTGGCGGACCTCCTTGCATCGGATCCGCACATCGAAGTAATTGCAACCGCTGCCGATCCGTTCATCGCGGCCGAAAAGATCCGTGATGAAGTCCCCGATGTCATTACGCTGGACGTGGAGATGCCCCGCATGGACGGCCTGACTTTCCTGCAGAAGATTATGAGCCAGCATCCCATCCCCGTGGTCATGTGCTCAAGCCTGACCGAAAAGGGTTCAGAGACCGCACTGAAGGCCCTGGAGTACGGGGCCGTGGAAATCATACAGAAGCCCCGCATGGGCACAAAACAGTTCCTCGAGGAATCCAGAATTCATATATGCGATGCGGTCAAAGCGGCCTCGATGGTGCACATAAAGCGGATTTCGGAGATTGCTTGCAAATTGACCCCGAAGCTCACCGCTGATGCCGTGATAGCAAAGCCGACTTCACATGCCATGATACAGACGACCGAAAAAGTTGCAGTCGTAGGCGCATCGACCGGCGGGACAGAGGCCCTCCGTTCTTTCCTCGAGGCCATGCCCGTCGACGCCCCCGGTATAGTGATAGTCCAGCACATGCCGGAGCATTTCACGGCCTCGTTTGCAAAGCGCTTGGACAGCCTGTGCGGCATCTCGGTTAAAGAGGCGGAAAACAACGATACGGTAATCAGGGGCCGCGCGCTGCTGGCGCCCGGCAACCATCATCTTCTGCTCAAGCGCAGCGGGGCCCGGTATTTTGTGGAAGTGAAGGACGGTCCCCTTGTCAGCCGGCACCGCCCGTCCGTGGACGTCCTTTTTCGTTCCGCTGCCCGCTATGCCGGCAAAAACGCTGTGGGCGTCATAATGACCGGCATGGGGGACGATGGTGCGCGAGGGATGCTGGAGATGAAAGAGGCCGGGGCATTTAATATAGCGCAGGACGAAAGTTCATGCATAGTCTTCGGCATGCCGAAGGAGGCTATCAAGCTGGGGGGGGTGGATTCCGTCCTGCCCCTTGGGGCTATTTCCGCCGAGGTCGTCAAACAATGCATGTAACGTCCCCTGCCGGCAAATCAGCCCCGCATACCTCCCGCATCCGGTTCTGAATCTCTCTCCTTACCATATCTCTGTATCATCATCCGGTCGCTCTCAGGTGCACGGGGCTATTGTGCCGGGGGCTTGATTATCATACCTGCCTTCGGGACCACCGCTATTCCCGAAGGTTGATCTATATGGCATCTGAACCTGTCTTTATCAGGGTTGAATCCGATCTGCTCGTTTTCATTCACTACGTTCAGTTTATCCACTATTACCCTTCTGAGCCTGCACCCCTTTTTAAGCACCACGTCGTCCATGATGATTGAATCCTCAATGCTGACATCTTTTTCAATTATCACTCCGCTCCGGATGACGGAATTGCGTATTTTCGCATTGCAGATGACCACCCCATCTGCAATGATGCTTTTCCTTATGTCGCCTTTCAGTATTCTTGTGGCGGGCCCTTCATAAACAGAGGGGTGGATGGGCCACAACTTGTTATAGACCTGGAGCACGGGAGAATCGCCCAGCATATCCATGTGCGCATCGTAAAATGCTGCAATGGACCCGACATCCCGCCAGTACCCTCTCTCCTCATAAGGCATCGTGCCGGGAATGACGTTTGTTGCAAAATCATACGCAAACACCTTACCCGTCCCTATCAGGTCAGGTATGACATGGGCCCCGAAATCATGCAGCTTTTTTCGCTGCGCCTTTACAAGCGCATCCAGGAGCACATCCCTGTTGAATATATAATTGCCCATGGACGCGTAGGTCCGGTGCGGATCATCGGGCATGGAGGCCGGTTTTTTCGGCTTTTCCTGAAATCCCACAATCCTCTTCTCATGGTCTGTTGTAATAATCCCGAAAGATTGCGCCTGCTCAACCGGAACGGGCCTGGCGGCCACAGTGGCATAGGCGCCCCTTTCAAGGTGAAAATCGATCATCTGCCGTATGTCCATCCTGTAAATATGGTCGGCGCCGAATACGGCAACCAGCTCCGGGGTGTGCAGGCGTATAAGGTTGGCATTCTGGAATACGGCATCCGCGGTGCCCTGAAACCACTCGGGCCCCATGCGCATCTGGGGCGGAACGGCCGTCACAAAATGGCTCCCTATGACCGAGGAAAGGGTCCAGTTCCGCCTCACATGCTCGATGAGGGACTGTGACTTGTATTGCACCAGAAGATAAATGGAATATATGCGGGAATTGATGAAATTACTCAGGGCAAAGTCTACTATCCTGTACCGTCCCCCGAACGGGACCGACGGTTTGGAACGGAATGCGGTAAGGGGAAAGAGCCTCTCCCCTTTGCCGCCGGCCAAAACAAAAGCGAGTATCGCGGGATGCGCCATTCAGTTCACCCGTTCCATGAGAGCCGCCGGGAAATGCGCGAAGGCCTCACTAAGATAAAGGACGGCAGTTCCCCTGCCGGCGGCAACGGCTATTATCTCATCGGTAAAAACATTCCGGTACCGTGAGCCCGGCCGCTCAAACGGCAGCACAACATACGATTCTCCCCAGGCCTTTCTTCCCAAAGGCAGGTCCCCGGGCTGCTGTATGAGCTCAGTAAAAAAACGCGCAGCGATAATTACCAGTATGAAACCGTTTAACCTCTTTGCAAACGAGCAAATATTGTCCGCCCTCTCCCCGCCTGCCTCAAGGGCGATATATTCTCCACGCTCGAACAATTCCCTGCGATCCCTGCGGAAGTTGAGGGCCTTGTAGGTAAGGTAGAGTTTAACGCTCCCGTCGGATTTTTTTGCAAATAATTCCCCGGCGAGCTCTTTCAAAGCCGTTACGGCCTCGCGCTTTCGGAGCTCATCAAGCATCCCGGCCCTTATGCTGTAATCAACCTGCCTGCGATTATCGGGATCGACGAGACTGAAATTCCAGACCTCATTCCCCTGATAGAAGTCCGGAACTCCCGGAGACGCTATTTTGAGGAGCACCTGCGAGAGCGAGTTGAACATGCCGCAGGATGAAATCCTTTCATGGAATTCTTCGAAATCCATCAGGAACTGGTTGCCGTGCGTCTTTTCCAATAACGCCTCTATAAAAGCCATGAAAGCCCCCTCATAGGCCCTGTTAGAATTTATCCAGCTCGAGTTCACCTTGGCCTCCCGCACCGCCTTCAGCATGTAGTCCTTGATCCTTGTTTTAAAATCGTCGTATTCGGCCGCGCCCGCTCCGCCGATCGGCCAGGCGCCTGCAAGGGTTTGGTAAAGTAAATATTCCTCATTCGCGCCGGGGACCGGCTGCCCCTCGACAAGGGGCTTCTTTCTTTTATTGAAGCGCCTCCACCTGATAAGGCGCCTCCTCCACTCGCCGGGTATTTCCGAAAGGACATTTATGCGCGCCCTTACATCCTCGCCCCGCTTCGAATCATGGGTCGAAGTGGTTATAAGGGCATGGGGCCAGAATTTGTTTCGTTCTATATTCTGTCCGTGAAATGTCTCCAACGGTGTCCCGAACCTGTCGGGACTGCCGCCCACCTCGTTAAGGGATATAAAGCGGTTGTAAACGTAAAACGCGGTATCCTCAAGTCCTTTTGCCATAACAGGCCCGGTGACCTGCTGGAATTTTTTCACAAAACTGAACCATTCTCTCCTGGCATCCTCGCTTATATTCTCAGGGTACCTGAGCATGAGGACATCCATGAGGAAGTCGTAAATATTTCCGCTGATTGCCGGATTTTTCCGCTTTGCCTTTGCTACGGCGAGCTCTATATAGCGGCGGTCGGTATCGCTGACGCCGGACGCATCTATATATGTCCGGTAGACGGGAAAAAAGGCGATGACTTCCACAATGGCGCAGGTAAGGCTGTTCAAGGTAAAGTCTCTTGTCTGCCTGTCCCTCTCCGAAAGCTCGTTCAAATAGCGGCCGAGAGTATTGATCTCGCTGGACATGGCCACCTGCATGATCAGCTTTTTCTTCTCATAAACCGTATCCGGGAAGAGCATTTTAGCGCCGATAAATTTCGAATACATGACATCGAATTCTTCCGCGCTGCCGATATCGATAAAAATGCCGTTTAAGGAGTTCATAAATACATAACCCGTTGTGCCGAATATCGGCCAGTTCCCGGGCATCTTCTCGCCCCTGGTCAATATCTTCTCACCGATAATATAAAACGGTTTGAAATCGGGCTCTGACAGGAGCAACTCCTCATACTGCTCCAGTATCCCGGCCTCGATATCAGCCGGCAGGTCCATATGCCCTTTCAATCTCCTCATGTTGCCGAGATTCATCCTTAAAAAACTGTCCCGCTGCAGCCATCGAAAATATTCAGCAGGATCGTACAACCCATCGGGATGATCAACCCTGAAACCGGTGACCTTCCCTTCCTCTACAAGCCTGAATATCAATGCGTGGGTCTCCCTGTAAACAGCGGCGCCCTCCATTTTAACGGCCGCGATCTGATTGATATCGAAGAACCTCCTGTAATTTATCTCGTCGGTTGCGACACGCCAGTAGGAGAGCCTGTGCGGCTGTCTATTGAGGAGCGCATCGAGGGCATCAAAGCTCCGCGGAGCTCCCTTGCTTCCGTTAAATAAAGTAACATTTTCGTTTATAAAAGCCCTGATCCCGGGGCTCTGCTCGCAGAGCTCCCGCAAGCGCCTCTTTATAATCTCCTTCTCGCGGGACATCTCGCTGATCCTCGCACTGTCCTTTTCCGTGTAAGAGGGCAGGTTGTTCAGGGCCGTGATAATGCTTAGAAGCTCCATGAAAGCCGGAGCGGCGCCGGTCAGGGTCCTTTCAAGCTCACCGATGCGCCGGCCCAGCACATCCGCATAGGTCTTCGGGGTCAGCGGGAATTTATGCCCGGAATAGTTAATGAAAAAACTCCCCTCTTCGAATACCAGTGCCAGCTCCTGTCTTTCCAGAACCTTTCCGTACTGTGCGCCCAGGAAAGGAAGCAGCACCTTGTCGGCAAGCTCCTTCTTTACAGGATACCAGTTTATGTCGAAAAAGTCGGCATAAACCGAGCCCGGTCCGTTTTCGAGGATATCCAGCCACCGGATATTATCCGTGCTGGTGATGCACATATGGTTCGGGACAATATCGAGAATCTGCCCCATACCGTTTTTCCTGAGCTCGTTTATGAGCTCATCGTACTCCTCTTCTGTGCCGACTTCAGGGTTCAATGCGTTCGGGTCGACAATATCATACCCGTGGAGGCTCCCCTGCTGTGCCTTGAAATACGGCGACGCGTATATGTCGGTTATGCCGAGGGCGCTCAGGTACCGGATGATCTCCCTGGCATCACGGAAGGTGAACCGGCAGTTGAACTGGAGCCTGTAGGTTGAAACGGGAATCCTCGCTTCATAGCTCAAGAACAGAGCCCCCCTTGCTTTCAAGCGTGTACCAGACGGACAGGTAATCCCTTATCTGCCTTGTTATAAGAAAATTAGTCCTTACATACTCCCTGCTTTTCTCGCCCATTCTCTTTGTCATGTCCGGATTGTTGAGGAACTGCCTGATCCTGAACGCGGCGCCCTCGACGGAATGAACGAGGAACCCTGTAATCCCGTGCACGATCTGGAGCGGAATCCCCCCCACAGCGCCCCCGATCACCGGCTTCCCCTTCCACATAGTCTCGGATACGGTAAGGCCGAAGCCCTCCTTCAGCGACTTCTGGAGCACAACGGTAGCTGTACGCTGCAGGGCATTTATATCCTTGTCGCTGAAGGGCGGCAAAAGGAGAATATAGATATCGGGATCGTTTGCCGCGTACTCCCTCACTTCACTCAGGACCGTTTCCCCTTCAGGGTCGTCCGTTGCAGGACTCCCCGCGAGGATAAGTATGCAATCGTTATACTTCTTCACGATCCTGTACGCCTCGATTACGCCGAGAGGATCCTTGAACCTGTCAAACCGTGACACCTGAAGTATTATCGGCCTGTCGGCCGGTATCCGGTATTTGACCAGCGTCTTATTTATCTCGTCCGGGGTCAGCTCCCTGTTTTTATCGCTGATCGGGTCTATTGACGGCGATATGATGAACTCGCCGATGTCCATCGCCATAGCAAACTTGGCGACTGAAAAGATTGCCGCAGCATATTTCCTGCAGTACCGCAGGAGATAATCGCTGACCTCCCTGACCGGATTGGAAACATCGATATGGCACCTCCACATCCATGTGCCTGTTTTCCTGTATTCGATGAGAGGGGCCGGCTGGGGGTCGTGGATCAGGACCGCATCCGCATCGAGGCCGAGCCTTTCGGCATTCCTTCTGTTCACTTCAAAATGGTGCTGCCACATCTCCTCTGTGATGTCCTCGAAGTTGCCCTGAAGCGCGTTGTGGATTTTCTTAGTCACATCGAAAAAACTCGAATCGCCTTCCATGACTTCCCATCGCGCATCAATGCCGAGGTCGTTGATCAGGGGGATCATTCTCTGCAGTATCTCGGCCACTCCGCCTCCGGCCCGGGTTGAATTCACGTGAAGAAAAGACCTGTTTTTAAGTTTTTCTCCGAGTTTTTGCAGGAGCATCAGATCGGACTTGGGCGATATGCCTGAATACCGGGTAAGCATAGGTATCTCCTTTATTGCCAAAAAACAGTTGCGTTGTGCGTTGTGCCGTACATATCCCTCCTCACTTCCTCCTCCACCGTATCCGCTATGTGCCTCCTGATCCCTTCCGTCGTGTGCATGAACAGGTCTATCGCCCTTATCCTTTCAGCAAGCTCCCCCTTGCCGAGCGCATCCTCAAACCATTGAGAAAAATCGTCCCTCCCTCCGCCGAGGCGCGTCCGCGCCTCATAGAAGTGATAATATAGCGAGCTCCCGTCAACGTATTTTATAGCGATAAGAAACTCAGCAAGGTTTCTGACCCTTATCTCCGCGGGGAATATAAGTGTTATCGTCTGGTTAAAATGGAATTCATTGCCCGGCAGGACCTCCTTCGGCCCCGGTGTTTTTTTGAGGTACTCATCTATAACGTCAACCAGCCTGCCCCTGAGCTCATGTATATTTTCAAAGGCATAGGGGTCTGTATTCGAGAGGTGTTCCGACAACGCGCTCTCTTCCAGGCTTTCTCCCGTCCACTGCGCGAAATCGTTTGTGTACTCGAGAATATGTCCCTTGAGGAAATACTGATAAACGTGATGGAATATGGATTCCCCGCTTACTATGGATATGACGTCGCGCAATTCACGTAAATTCTTGGCCTTTTCCCCTGTTGCTTTAAGGATAGTGATGCACTGCTTGAAATCAAATGGCCAGACCGACTTTTCCATTGCTCCTCCCTCTCCTGCGCACTGTCCTCTCCCGCCGCCTTTTTGACCATGGAAAGCATGCCGGGAATTGCCGGGATAACCCTGTCCCAGCCCGAGATGAGCGGCGCCCCGGGAGTATCTTCCGTTATTATCCCGGATGCCTTTCCTGGAAGTTGCCGGAGAATTGTTTCAGATTGCTGCATACCCCGGAAATTCCGGCGACTTAAAACACCAAGGGCGCGTTTTAGACGTTTAAAGGCTTACAGGGCGCGGATCCGATAGCTTCAAAGTATTCCTTTGTTTTACCCAACAACTGTTTAACCGTCCTGTTGCCGTAAAGTCCTATCATGGCATAGTGAAAATCGAACCTTGCAAGGTGGTTTAAGATGTATCTCCATGAATAGAATTTCTTCATCGCCTTCAGGGTTTCGATCTGAAGAGTATCGGGACCCATTGCAGCAGGATTAAAGACCACATGATGCATGTCGTACTTGCTCCAGTCCGTATGAAGGAGCCTCCCGGCCTCTTTCATCTCGGCAAAAACGGGCGTGCCCGGCAGGGGCGTAAGCGGCATGAACTGGACGGTATCCAGCCCGAGGTTTACGGCAAAATCCGCGGTATGCCTGATGGTATCTATAGTGTCCGTATCAGCGCCGAGCACGAACATTCCATGGATGTTGATTCTATGCTCCTTGACCACTTTTATGCACTTTATAATTTCGCCGATACTCTGTTTCTTTTCATAGAGGGCAAGGGTTACGGGGTTTATAGATTCAAAACCTATGTAAAGGGTATTGCACCCCGAATCGGCCATCAGGCGCAGCAGTTCGGGATCCCCGGCTATATCCGTTCTAACCTGTGCGGACCAACTGTGCTTTATGCCCTCGTCGACCATGCCCTTCAGTATCGCCTTCGCCCTCTTTTTGTTTGCAGTAAAATTATCGTCGACAAAGAAAATGGTGGCCTTGTATTCCGCTATGACACGCCTGATTTCGGCCAGTGTCACGTTGACCGATCTGAACCTGTACTTCCTTCCGAACAGGTGTATGACGGAACAGAACCTGCAACTGAACGGACAACCCCTCGAGGTTGAAATCGGATATGTGTTCGAAGGCTTCCAGCCGTGTATAAGCGAGAAATCGGGGCCCGGCAGGGCATCCATATTCTCAAGAAGAGGTCGTGGCGGGTTATGTACCGTTCCGGCCGATGTGCCCCTGTACGAAACGCCCTCGATGGAATTGACCGGCGGCGTTCCCCTTGTCAGGTATTCGATCAGTTCGGGAAGGGTATAATCGCCCTCGCCTCTTACCACGTAATCCGCATGTCCGAGCGCCTCCCCGGGCATAAGGGACGGGTGCGCACCTCCCATAACGACAGGGATGCCGCGCTTTCTTAATCTGTCCGCAAGCGCATACGCCCTTACGGCGGTAGACGTTATAGTCGATATGCAGACCAGGTCCGAGCTTTCGATGAACAGCCAGTCGGGTTCCGCTACATCCTCTATAAAGACCTTTACCTTGAAGCCCTTATTCGCCAGGATTGTAGAAAGCAGAACGGAACCGAGCCTCGGGATCGGGAATTTACTGAATATATGCGCGCCGGGGGACTTGACCTCAATAAATGAAATATCCTTAATCAGCATAATAAAAGTATATCAGATAATAAAATTTGTGCAATAAAGGGCACGGGTACGCTGACGGGTACGGGTCTTGTCTAAATCCAGTCACACCCTGTGAATTGCGCAGTTCCGGCCCTTTGGGGCTGATAAAACAACAAGCGAATACCTGTACCGGCAGGGCGGTAAAAATTCTTGACCTCCACTTTTTTTTATGCAATACTTTATTTGAGATTCAGAGTTCTTACTATATTTAGCGGCAGGGATTCCAGGCTTTGCCACTCTTTCAAGGAGCAATTCTGTAATCTTCCATATTTCAGCGAGGAGGTGTAGCAGCATGACAAATGGTATTGTTAAGTGGTTCAATGAGTCCAAAGGTTTTGGATTCATTACGAGGGAAAACGGCGGTGATGTTTTTGTTCACTATTCTGCAATCCAGGATACCGGGTTTAAGTCCCTTTCCGAAGGTCAGACAGTGAGCTTTGATGTCATCGAGGGCCCCAAGGGCCCGAAAGCAGCAAACGTAATAAAGCTCTAAACCAAACGCAGGTTCTGATCTGCCGGTCAGGGCCTGCTTACAAAATCACCCTCCAGCAGGATATCGGATAATCAGACGCCATATAAGACAGTCGAACCAAGGCTGCCATGACCCGATACTCCGGTTACCTCTTTTCCAGTGCCGACAGGGCTTCATTTCTTAAAAGCGCATCCTTATCACTCTGCGCAATTCGTTTTAAATAAGAGGCCGCCTCAGGGTCATCTAATTTCTCCAGGGCTCTTATTGCGCTGGCCCTGATCGCAAAACTCCTGCCATTTAAGGCGGCAATTAAAAAAGGAACAGCTCTCCCGTCACCCAACTGCCCCAGAGACTGGATAACCGCTTCCCTTACATAAAGATCCCTGTCCTGAAGCGCATGCGTAAGGGCGTCAAACACCCGGGGATATTTTCCGAAACTCCCCAGGGCTAAAGCAGCATTCCATTTCAAGGCCGGACAATCGTTGGTCACAAAAGGATCATTCAGCATGTCCATCAGCAATTCGACAAACTTCGGATTATCTGCGGCGCCCAGCGCCTTTATTGCCCTGATCTGAATTCTCCAATCTTCATCTCTTTCTTCAATGATGCCGACCAATGCATTCACTGCCTTGTCATTTTTCATCTTCCCAAGCTCTTCTATCGCCGAAACGCGGACCGCCGGACCGCCGGCATGAAGATCAGCCATGAGCTTATCGATATCCTCTGCACCTGCTTGCACTGCAAACGCAATTAAGAATATAGTTATCACCAGACTGACAGATGAAGCACATACGTTCCTCTGCATATCCAATGAAATTACCTCCCGGACCGGAACAATGTAAAAATACTGCAGGTGTTCAACAGTGTCCCTTTCCTGCCCATGCAAAAGCCTTCTCTCCGGATACTCTTGTGCGATACTTCCCACCGGACCAGAAGCAGAGGCAACGAGAACCGTTTCCCTCACAGCGCTGTCAGCTCTTATAGTTCTCCCGCCTCCTTTTAATGATATCATAAGCTTGCACTCAGTGTCTTGACCGTAGGATTGCAGATACGGAAATGCTTCGCACGGCGGGGACAGTCCCTGTTCTACGACTCCGCTTCGCTGCGTCCGTGGTAAACCACCTACTGTTGGTAAACAGGGACAGTCCCCTGCGGCTTCCACCGCAGGGGACCCTTTCAGGCAGGATATTTCTTTTTACCTTACCTGTAATAACATATTTTGCTATGGTGTGGTATACGTGATAACCAGCTTCGGCCTCCGGCCTGTGTTTGCGTTCTTGCTGGAGGCAAAGTACCGGTTGCTGTCCGCAGCCGCTGAAGGGTCCGAGTTCAAAAGCATCCCGTAATTCGTGCTCCCGCTATTGACCCAGTCCTGCACCATCCTGGTCACGCTCCATGACTTGTAGCCGGGGGTCTTATCAATACCCTTGACAGCCTCGGGCGCTGCAATATCCCCCTCTCCAAGAGGAATGTTGTTGTAAGTCTTCCCCGCAACCGCTGTCCATGCGCCCGTGCTGCTGTAATTGTAGCCCGTCGCCTGGGATATCACCGGGTTCTTGTTCAGTATCTTATGGACGGAAACGTTATAGAGACTCTTTCCGCCTGTCCCGTCGTATCCCTGCATATAGAGCGACAGCGTTGCGCTCACAATCGTAGAGCCCGCGGGAATCGACGACAAATCCCACTTCATCAGTACCGTATTTGCAGGCATATTGGCCGGCCATGTGTAAGTGTTCAACTGGGGGCTCGTGGAATAATTAGTTTTATCCAGGTTGGTGAAAGTATCCTGCACCGTATTCGGATGGTTGCTCGTCGTCGTATCGCCCCATTCCCCGGTCCTGGTTGTAAATGCAGGAGGGATATACGTGATAACCAGCTTCGGCCTCCGGCCTGTGTTTGCGTTCTTGCTGGAGGCAAAGTACCGGTTGCTGTCCGCAGCCGCTGAAGGGTCCGAGTTCAAAAGCATCCCGTAATTCGTGCTCCCGCTATTGACCCAGTCCTGCACCATCCTGGTCACGCTCCATGACTTGTAGCCGGGGGTCTTATCAATACCCTTGACAGCCTCGGGCGCTGCAATATCCCCCTCTCCAAGAGGAATGTTGTTGTAAGTCTTCCCCGCAACCGCTGTCCATGCGCCCGTGCTGCTGTAATTGTAGCCCGTCGCCTGGGATATCACCGGGTTCTTGTTCAGTATCTTATGGACGGAAACGTTATAGAGACTCTTTCCGCCTGTCCCGTCGTATCCCTGCATATAGAGCGACAGCGTTGCGCTCACAATCGTAGAGCCCGCGGGAATCGACGACAAATCCCACTTCATCAGTACCGTATTTGCAGGCATATTGGCCGGCCATGTGTAAGTGTTCAACTGGGGGCTCGTGGAATAATTAGTTTTATCCAGGTTGGTGAAAGTATCCTGCACCGTATTCGGATGGTTGCTCGTCGTCGTATCGCCCCATTCCCCGGTCCTGGCGCCGGATGACCCGGAGGTTGATGAGGATGGAGCGAATGATGCGGCCAGCGTATGCCCTGCGATTACACTACTGAAAGTATACGTGCTCACCGCGCCTGCAGAGGCGCCATCCACCATTACATCAGCTATGCCGTAGCCCGTATCGGGGACAATAGAGAATGTCCGGCTTGCGCCGCTCACGACGGTAACTGCTCCCGAGGGGGTTATCGTTCCGCCGGCGCCGGCTGTTGCTGTTATGGTATAAGATGGGATCGGAATAAGGTTGAATGTCGCTGTAACCGTCCGGGCTGTGTTAATTGTAGTGCTGCACTGCCCTGTACCCGAACAGCCGCCGCCTGACCATCCGGCAAAGGTCGAACCCGTGTCAGGTGTCGCCGTCAATGTTACAACCGTGCCGGAATTATACGATCCCGTACAGGTTGTACCACAGCTTATTCCCGTGCCTGATACTGTTCCTGTCCCTGTCCCGGCCTTACTGACCGTAAGTGTGTATTGCTGAGTAGCAGTCGTTTTGCTGACTTCGTTGGAATATCCGCTTTCGGCGCCCGCTGTGTTGTATGCGGTGGTCGCAAAATAGTAGGTGGTCCCATCGGTAAGGTTGGGAACCGTGTAAGTCGTTACATTACCGGCATTAACGGACTGGGAATATTTACCCGATGCCGTACCGTAATAAACCTTATAACCGGCGAGGTCAGTAAGCGGCGTCCCGTCAGTATTTGCAGTGGGAGGGGTCCAGGAAAGCTGGGCACTCCCGGCGAAGAGGATGGCGGCATTGAAAACCAGAGCGAACATCAGCGCCACAAATAAAAACCTATTACCAAACGATAATCCTTTTCTTTTTCTCATCTCTTACTCCTTTTTTTATTGATCCGGAAAACCTGAAGCGTTGGGATATATTTTGGGGGAACATGGGACGAGAAAGCTGTGATTAGAATCACAACGCTTGTAGAAATCTATTTACCGGGAACAGGGCAAAAGGGCAAATCCGATGAGCATATTGAAAGGGAGCGTACGGGCAGGCATGCGAATTCGGTGGTAGTGCCCGGAAACAGGGAAGTTAATTCGAGGATAAGGGCAGCAAAAGATATCTCTTGAAAGTTCGGGCAATTCAAAAAAAGGGATGTGCATGGCGCACATCCCTTTCGCGTTCTTGCTGAGAGCTGATTACGGGCCCGACAATCGTTCCTGATCCGATTGCGTTTGCATTTGCCTTTTATCATAATGCACTCTCAAGGTGAGGGCCGCTCTATTATCATAGTAGTCCCCGGTGCGGGACCGCCGGTCATTGTAATCTACATAGCTGTATGAGAGGGCAAGTCCTGCCCAGCGCCTGATGTTGTAGGTCAGTTCCGCACTTAAAATGACCATATCCGCGTCGGTATCAGGAGTATTTATTGACTTGTACGTGTTGTACGAAGAAGAGAGCGACACTGTCCACAATTCAGTCAACGATCCCGTCAGACGCAAACCGGCCATCCGGGTTCTGAGCGGCCTTCCTTCCTCAAGCCCCGGCTCGACGAGTTGCCTGAGCGAAAGGACAGCGCGCCCCCTCTCGATCTGTTGCCTGAGCTCGATGCCGCCGCTGAAGTTGGTGCTCCACTTGCCGGCATGCTCTATTTTTGTGAGTGCCGCTCCGCCTGTCACTCCAAGCGTCAAGGTTGGAGTAATTCTATGGGTAAGCGCCAGCGTATAATCCTGTGTATCCGCGTCATTGCTGAGGTTGTAATCGTATTTTGCATAGCCCGCATTCGCGGAAACACTGCTCCTTTCGTTTATCCTGTAGCCAAGCCCCGCAGTGCCTGAGTAAGCCTTGAAGTCATTAAATCCCGGGTACTTAAATTCAGTATCGATATAGGATCCACCGAGGAGCAGGGAGAAGTGCCCCCCCAACTTATGGGAGATATCTCCGCGCAGGGTGTTCACCCTGACTTCGGTCCGGCTCCTTATGGGACCGAAGTCAGTGAGGGTTCTTAAATCCCTAAGTTCTTTTGAGAGGATGAACGCATCGGATATTCTGAGATTCGTCTTTTCCGACAAAATAAAGGAACCCCGGGCGGAAGCATTATGCGAGGTATTATTCTGGCCGCTCTGCGAGGCGTAATAATTGAAACTCGGAGAGTAGTCTACCCTGAATTCGGAGCCGCCTGCCGACCTCAGAGAGAGGTATACGCCCGGAGAGACATACGTAATGAAATCGCTCTTCCTGTCCGAATGCCCGAGAAAGATATTATCATTGTATTCTTCGGAAAGTGAAAGGGAGATTCCAGGATTGAATTCGTACGCCATAACCGCGGCAGCCTGGAAAAATATGAAAACAGCAATCGCCACTATTCTATGCCTTCTCACAGCGCCTCCTTATATACATTAGTCCCCGCCTTCTCCCGCAACTCCCGGGAAATCCATTGACTGCCTTCATAAAGACCCACGGACTAAAAGCAAATCCCGTACCCGGAAGCAGGCTTTATGCGGGCCGCACCCGCGCGTTCTTAAAAAGCTCTATTATTAATGAAAAACGATCGCACAGAAGGATTTCAGGTTGTCGGCGGGGGTCTTTACGTCCCCTGCGGGGGGCTGTTTGTAGCCAGGGGACACACTTTCCCTTTTTAAGTGTATCCAAAATACACATTTTCTCCCTTTCACTTCACCCGTACAGTTACAAGCCTTGTGATTTCTATCGGCGATCCGGCAAAAGTGTTTCCAAAGGGTACACACCTCAGCGCATCCGGGCCGTGAAAAAAAGCCGGCATGCTCACAACAGACCCACCCTTGCCTGTCACGCGCTGCTTGATAATATTGCAATTTATCCTGAAAGACTGATACAGCGCCTTTTAGTGTCCCGCGTTAAGGGGGGATAGTTCCCGTTGGAAAAGAACTTCGCCCCTGGCATAATCATTGCTTTTATAAATTGCGGTATGTTCCCGGTCAGATAGGAAGTCATCAGGAATAACACAAACCGGCATTCAAGTCCATACTCAACAAACCCCGGCAATCAGTCCGAAGGTGTGGGAGGTTTTATTCAATCACATCTCATGTAACTGAGAGGGCGAAGCTTTATTCATTAACACGACTTACGCATAGGTGCGCTGGGGACAGTCCCTATTCTACGTACGCTGGGGACTGTCCCTATTTACGGACGAAGCGAAGCGAAGTCGTAGAATAGGGACTGTCCCCTTACTCAAGAGGAAAATCAAACAGGGCAGAGCGCCGGGATTGCGGCTAAACCCTGAAAACGATAGGAGCGAGGAGAGAAAATGAAAAATAAGGGCATTTTTGTATCATCGGCGGTTGCGATAATCCTTGCCCTCGGAGGCATTTCACCCAGCGAGGGCTATGTTATCGGAGAGGAGGATATGCTCCAGATATCGGTATGGGGCAATCCCGAGCTCAGCAGCCTCATCCCTGTAGAACCTGACGGCATGATAACCGTTCCCCTGGTAGGCGATATAAAAGCGGCGGGGCTCTCGCCGCAGGAGCTCAAGGGAGTGTTGGAAAAAGCGCTTACCCAGTATATCAAATCGCCGACCGTAAGCGTGATCGTAACAGCGGTCAACAGCTTTAAAATCTACATCCTTGGGGACGGGATAGCAGCGTCCGGCGCCATAACATTGAGGAGGGAAACTTCCCTTGTCCAGTTGCTTGCGCAACTGGGCTCTTTCAAATACGCCAACCTGCATGATGCATATATCATGAGGGACGGCAAACGGCTCGATGTCGATTTCTTCAAGCTCCTGGTCAAGGGAGAGGTAGCCCTGGACATGCCGCTCCAGCGCAATGACGTCATATTCATCCCCGATAATTTCGAGCAGCGCATCAGGGTGGTGGGAGCTGTCAGGACCCCGAGCATTATCCCGTATACGGAAGGAATGACCGCGCTCGATGCAGTGCTGAGCGCGGGCGGCTTTACCGAGTTTGCAAGCCAGAACAAAGTGGTGGTTATGAGAAAAGAGGGCAGCGGGGTGAAGAGCATAGAGGTAAGGCTCAAGGATGTCATAGAGAACAAGGATTCGAGCAAGAATTTATCTTTAAAGCCGGGTGACCTCGTTTCGGTCAAGACCGGCATCTTTTAGGAGGAACGTATGCCGGAAGGCGGATTACCTGAATTTGACTTTAAGCGTTATGCAGGGATACTGCACAGGCGGAGATATGCGGCCATCGCGGTAGCACTTGCGGTTATCTCGCTCCTGACATGGGGAAGCCTGTTCTGGCCGAAGACTTACGAGGCAAGCTCAACAGTGTTTATCGAGAGGAGCTCCCTCATCAACCCCCTCATCAAGGGGGTCGGCGTTTCAGGCAGTATCGAGGAGCGGCTGAAAAATCTCAGGAACAGCATTACGAGCAGGAACATTATCGAGAGGGTCATAAAGAAACTCGATCTCGATACAAAGGGCAAGAACGCCGACCAATACAATGACCTTATAGACGGGTTAAGGAAGAGGCTCACGGTGACCGTGAAAGGATCGAGAGGGGAAGCAGAGACGGACCTGTTTACCATCTCGTTCAAGGGGAGCGACCCCAAAACCGTAAAGGACATCGTCAATGCTCTCGTAAGCGAATATATCGAGGAGAACGCCAGCTACCGGAGGACAGACGCATACGGGGCCGTAGAATTCATCCAGAGCCAGCTTTTGGAATACAAGGCCAGGCTCGAGGACTCCGATAAGGCCATAAGAGAGTTCCGGGAAAAAAACCCCCAGATGATCCCGCAGAGTGAAACCACGCTGCTCGGCAGGCTCGAGACTTTCCAGACTGCCAGGATCGAGTCGGAGATAAAGCTTAAGGAGGTATTGAGAAAGCGGGACAGCCTCAAGAAACAGCTCTCAGGCGAAAAGGAGCTCACCGTTGCGTTTGTGACAAGAGAGGGATCACCCCAGGCGCGGCTCGACTATCTTAACAACCAGCTTATTGTCCTTATGACCAAGTTTACGGACAAGCACCCTGAAATCATAAAAGTGAAGATGGAGATAGAGGAACTGAAAAAGCAGCTCACCCAGGCAAAGGAAGCGCAGAAAAACAGCCCGGGCGCTGAAACCGCCGCCATGAACCCGATCTACCAGCAGTTCAAGGAGGAACTGGTAAGGACCGAGGCCGAGATAGAATCTCTCAGGGCAAGGACGTCCGAGCTTTCGAGACAGCGCCAGGAAGTGCAGGGCGCCCTGGGGCGCGTGCCCAAAGAGCAGGAGGAATGGTCAAAGCTCCAGAGGGACAGAACCGTTTACCAGAAAATCTATGACGACCTGCTGCAGAAGCTCGAAAACGCGAGGGTATCTAAAGACCTTGAAGTCACGGATAAGGCCGCAACGTTCAGGGTAATAGATCCTGCCATACTCCCCCACGCCCCCGTCAAACCGGACAGCGTCCTGCTGATTATGCTTGGGCTGGTACTGGGCATCACGTCGGGGATAGGCGCGGCCTTCGGGATTGAATACCTTGACCGTTCCTACAAAGATGAGGAATCCATCGAATCCGAGCTCAAGCTGCCCGTGCTGGCTTCAATTCCCAGAATAGTTACGGCTGAGGATATAGCTTCAGAGAAGAGGCTCGACAGGAAGGTCTACACCTTTACAGGCGCTTATCTTCTCATTATAGGCATGGTACTGGCAGAAGAACTGCTCTACAAATATATGGGAATCAGGATCATTTAATTTCAGGCGGAGGGACAATTATGAGCAGAAGAGAGTCGGCGCTGGAGGAAGCGCTCAAGATCAGGGAAGCGACAAAAGAAACCGTTCCGGCAGGCGGCATTGCAGAAGCCGCTGTCAAACAGCCCGATCTGCCCAGATTCGATATCGGGGAGATACTAGTGGACTTCGCAAGGGTCAACAAGCATGTTGTCTGCATAACCGAGCCCCATTCCCATGCGGCCGAACAGTATAAAAGAATTCGCGCGCGAATTCTCAAAAGCACCGTAAAGGATTTCCTCAACACGATCATGATAACAAGCCCGGACATGGGCGAGGGAAAAACGATAACGGCGCTCAACCTTGCCGTTACCATGGCAAACGAGATTGACTATACCGTACTTCTCGTGGATGCCGATTTAAGAAATCCTTCCGTGCATCGCTATCTCGGCATCGAGCCGGAATACGGACTCGGCGATTATCTCATGGGCAGGGTAAAGCTTCCCGACGTCCTCATCAAAACGGGCATCGGCAAGCTCGTCATCCTCCCCGGCGGCAAGCCCCCGGACAACCCGGCGGAGCTCCTCTCCTCGGAAAGGATGCGGCTGCTTGTACAGGAGATGAAGCTCAGGTATAAGGACAGGTATATAATCTTCGACTCATCGCCTGTACTCGTCACAGCCGATCCCCTTTCGCTGGGCGGCTATATGGACGGCATCGTCCTGCTGATTCAGGCGGCGTATACCTCTTCCAAAGCCGCGGCCCAGGCGATCTCGCTCCTGAAGGACTTCACGCTCCTCGGCACAGTATTTAATAATGTGCCGCACTATCTCGAAAGAAACTTTTACTCGTACTACTATCAGGACGGCAAGCAGGGGACTGTAAAAAAATATCCGTACGGGAAGAGGGCATAGGCAGACAGATAATCAAATCCCAACCGCCACATGACAAATTCCAGATATAAGACCCCGGCAATAAGGGAGTTTCGTGGTTCGCGCCTTGGAATTTGGGATTCAAGGAGCTTTTGTGTATACATCATTTTTTGATCTCAGGTGCAAGCCGTTCCAGCTCACCCCCGACCCGGAATTTCTCTTTATGAGCAAGGTCCACAAGAGGGCCCTTACCTACCTTAATTACGGGATCAGAGACAGCAACACGGGATTCGTCCTCGTTACGGGAGAGGTGGGAACCGGCAAGACCACCATTATCAGAAACTTGATAAGAGAGCTGAGGGGAGATGTAAAACTCGCGCGGATCGACAATACGAAGGTGACCTCGGAACAGCTCATTTCAATGATAAACGAGGATTTCGGTCTTATCGTAAAAGGCAAGGACAAGACCCGGATGCTGAGCGAACTTACGGACTTCCTTATAAACGAGTATGCCCGGGGAAGGCGTTCCATGATTATCATAGATGAAGCGCAAAATCTCACCCCTGATATGCTCGAAGAGGTAAGGCTCCTTTCCAATCTCGAAACGGACAAATCAAAACTCCTCCAGATAATACTGGTGGGCCAGCCTGAGCTGAGGAACATACTCGCCATCCCGGAGCTCAGGCAACTGCGGCAGCGCATAAACATAAGTTGCCATATCCAGCCCCTTACACCGGAGGAAACGGAAGAATATATATTCCACAGGCTCGAGGTCGCCGGGAACCGCAAGGCCGTAGGTTTTGAAAGCGGGGCCTTTGAAGCCATCCACAGCTTCAGCAGGGGAACCCCGAGACTCATAAATATCATCTGCGATTTTCTCATGCTGTCGGCCTTCATCGAGAAAAAAAAGGAAGTTTCCCTGGCCCTGGTCAAAGAGCTCATAGGCCAGATTGAGACGGAAAACAGGTACTGGCAGGATGAGACTTCCGCAAAATACTCCGGCGGCGAGCCGGGCGCCGTCAAAGAGATACTTGCCCGTTTAAACAGGCTTGAGAGGTCGCCGCTTAAGGGAGACCTCGCCCAGGCGGAAAGGAGAGAGATATTAGAGAGGCTCTCTGCTGCAGAGGAACTCCTGAAAAAAACCGCAGCGGAATTGCATGCCAAATTGTCCGGCATGAGCGCCGGAAACAGCGATACCAGGCTCATTTATGTCATAAAGGAACTGGATAGCCTCAAGGAAAAGATTGCCGGGCTCGAAAAAAAAGAGCCCGGAGAATCCAAAATAAACAACAGGAAAAAAAGAAATATATGGGAAAGAATATTCAACTAGTGTGTGCGGCATAGCGGGCATATACAATTTCAGGGGCGGTGGCGAGGTAGCGCCTGATGCGCTGGAGAGCATGATTTCCGTCCTGCGCCATCGCGGTCCTGACGGCTTCGGCTTCCACACGGACCGCGCGATAGGCCTTGCGCACGCCAGGCTGAGCATCATCGACATCGAAGGCGGCCGCCAGCCGATCCACAACGAAGACAGTACCGTATGGATAACGTTCAACGGTGAAATCTTCAATTACAAGGAGCTCATCGAGGGGCTCAATAAGAGGGGACACAGATTCCACACGAAATCCGACACGGAGGTAATCATACACCTTTACGAGGACTTCGGCACAAAGTGCCTTGAATATCTGAACGGCCAGTTCGCATTCGCCTTATGGGACGGCAAGGAAGAAGCGCTCTTTATCGCGCGTGACAGGGTCGGCATAAGACCCTTATTCTATACGCTTGCCGGCGGCGCCCTGCTCTTTGCCTCTGAGATAAAATCCCTGTTCACCGACAGGAGGGTGGCCAGGGAGATCGACATACATGCCCTGGACCACGTATTCACCTTCTGGATGACCGTTCCCCCGAGAACCGCGTTCAAGGACATTCTCGAGCTCCCTGCCGGACACCACATGGTCGTCAAGGGCGGGAAGGTGACGGTAGAGAAATACTGGGACCTGGATTTTACACAGGACAGGGCAGCCGGGAAAGAGTCGGATTACGCGGAGGAATTAAAGGAACTGCTGCTCGATTCCGTAAGGCTCCAGCTCAGGGCGGATGTCCCGGTAGGGGCTTACCTGAGCGGCGGGATCGATTCCTCGGTAATAACGGCGCTTACCAAAAAATTTACCGCTACTCCCTTGCGCACCTTTTCGGTGAACTTCGACGATAAGACATACGACGAGAGCAGATACCAGGAACAGATGATCGACCACCTGAAGACGGACCACAGCACGGTCAACTGTTCCTATTCGGATATCGGCAGGATATTCCCGGAAGTCGTCTGGCATGCGGAGAAACCTGTAGTAAGGACGGCGCCGGCGCCCCTCTACCTGCTTTCAAGGCTGGTAAGGGAAAGCGGGTACAAGGTCGTCCTGACCGGAGAGGGGGCGGATGAGATACTCGCGGGATACGATATCTTCAAAGAATTGAAGGTCCGCAGATTTCTTGAGAAGGGCCCGGGCTCCGGGCTGAGGCCGCTCATTCTTAAACGGCTCTATCCCTACCTCGCCCATTCCCCGGTAAGGTCACTCGCTTACGCGGAGGCCTTCTTCGCAGCAGATACGTCCGGCTATCCCGGCGAATATTACTCCCATATTCCACGGTGGAATACGACCTCGAAAATAAAACCCTTTTTCTCCGACTCATGTAAAAACATACTGAACGGCCACAGGAGCACAGATGAGTTATCCGCACTCCTCCCCGGCAGCTTCTGCGGCTATGACGATCTGTCCCGGGCGCAGTACATCGAGATAAAAACCCTCCTCTCCGGCTATCTCCTCAGCTCCCAGGGGGACAGGGTTGCTATGGCGCACTCTATAGAAAGCAGGTACCCCTTCCTCGACCACAGGGTCATGGAATTTTGCGCCAAGCTGCCGCCGAACATGAGAATGAGCGCCCTTACGGAGAAATACATCCTCAAGGAAAGCATGAGAGACCTGCTGCCGGATTCCATTATACGGAGGACAAAACAGCCTTACATGGCGCCTGATTCAAAAAGTTTTTTCAACGGAAAATCTTTCGGTTACGTGGAGGAGCTCCTTTCAGAGGAATATGTACGGAGCACAGGGTATTTCAATCCTGAACTCGTTACGCTGCTGGTTAAAAAATGCAGGCAGAGCCCGGTCCTCGGCTTCAAGGATAATATGGCTATTGTCGGCATACTCTCGACGCTGCTTTTACATGACCTGTTTGTGGCTAATTTCGACTTGAGGGGCGGGACCGCAATAGACCGAACAATAGGGGGTGGATGTTATGCAGTTAAAGTCTGAAATCAAGGGCTTCATTGTGCAGAATTTCCTCTACGGACAGAGGGACAATGATTTTAACGATGATGCCTCATTCCTGGGAAAAGGAATAATAGACTCAACAGGGGTTCTCGAACTGGTATCTTTTGTAGAAGGGGCCTTCGGTATTCTTGTCGCGGATGACGAACTGGTCCCCGACAACTTCGATTCCATAAACAAACTCTCCGCTTTTATTGTGAAGAAGAGAAAGGACAGCAAACAATTATGCTCCGGCACACATTAGTCAACAACTTTCTTGAACACAGCGCCGGAAGATTCCCCGACAAGGTTGCCCTTATCCACCAGGGGAAGGGCCTCACCTATGCTGAAATCGATGCGCTGGCGAGCTCTCTCGCGGCTGTTTTCATGGAGAGCGGCGTCAGGCGCGGCGACAGGGTCGCAATCTTCATGGACAATTCATCAGAGGCGGTCGTAACGATATTTGCCGCATTAAAAGCAGGCGCCGCATTCATGGTGATAAACCCTACGACAAAAGCAGAAAAGCTCGAGTACATAATGAACAACAGCAGGGCGAAAGTAATGGCAACGCAGGGGAGCAGGACCGACATAGTGAGCGGGCTCGGGTGCCCGCACCTGCAGACGGTAGTCATGGCCGGCGCCCACAACGGAGGGACGCCGTGCATACGCTACGAGGATGCAATCAGCGCCGGGCTTGGCAGGGCGGCAGGACCCGCGTGCATCGACCTTGACCTGGCCTCGATAATCTATACGTCGGGCTCTACAGGTCATCCCAAAGGGGTCATGCTCTCCCACCTCAATATGGTTTCAGCGGCGCACTCGATAACGACGTATCTTGAAAACGATGAAAACGACAGGATCATTACCGTGCTTCCCCTGTCTTTCGATTACGGCCTTTACCAGGTACTGATGGGATTCAAGATAGGCGGGACAGTCATACTCGAAAAATCCTTCACCTACCCCTACCAGGTGGTGGAGACAATGGTAAGGGAGAAGGCCACGGGGTTCCCCGGCGTCCCCACGATCTTCGCACTCCTGCTCAGGCTGAAAGACATGGAGAAGCGCGATTTCAGGTCTTTGAGATACATAACGAATACGGCGGCTGCTTTGCCGTTAAGTCATATCAGGAGGTTGAGGGAGCTTTTTCCGCATGCGAAGCTCTACTCGATGTACGGCCTTACGGAATGCAAGCGGGTCTCTTATCTCCCCCCCGGGGAGATCGAGAGGAGACCCGACTCCGTCGGAAAGGGCATGCCGAACGAGGAGGTCTATCTTGTCAACGAAAAAGGTGAAAAGGCCGGCCCGGATGAGATCGGCGAACTGGTCATCAGGGGGTCACACGTAATGATCGGCTATTGGGGCATGCCTGAAGAGACGACCCGGTGTCTGAGGCCCGGCGCATATCCAGGGGAGAGAGCCCTCTTTACCGGGGACCTGTTCAGAATGGATGAGGAGGGTTATCTCTATTTCGTAGCCAGAAAGGACGATATCATCAAATGCAAGGGAGAAAAAGTGAGCCCCCGGGAAATCGAAAACGCACTCTACAGTCTTGACGGCGTTCTGGAAGCGGCCGTTATAGGAGTGCCCGATGAAATACTGGGCCGGGCGGTAAAAGCATATGTAGTGCTGGAAAGCAATGCAAGGCTGTCCGAAAGGGATATCCTGCGGTACTGCTCGCAGCGCCTCGAAACCTTCATGGTCCCGAAATATGTTGAGATACGGGATTGCCTGCCTAAAACAACGAACGGAAAGATAAGCAAAACTGAGCTTAAAACAGCCTGACACGATGAAGATCTGCTCCAAATGCATCCTGCCGGAGACCTTTCCCGGCATCAGCTTTAACGCCGACGGGGTCTGCCGCCACTGCCAGAAATTCAACGGCAAGGGGGAGCACAGCGCTGCGGAAAAAAAGAGAGCCAGCAAGGGCTTTTTCGAGCTGCTGCTCGATCAGCTCAATAAATCCGACCGGCTGCGCACCTATTCATACGATATACTTATGGCTTACAGCGGCGGTAAGGATTCGACATACACGATGAGCCTGCTCAAAAACAAATACAACCTGAGAATCCTGGCGCTGAGCTTCGACAACGGCTTTCTGTCCGAAACCGCAGCCGGCAATATCAAAAAGGTAACGGACAGACTCGGCATCGACCATATAGTATTCAAGCCGCGCTGGGAGCTCCTGAAAAGCATTTTCAAAGCTGCTTCCGGGCGGGAACTCTATACTCGAAAAACCCTTGAGAGGGCGAGTACGATATGCACCTCATGCATGGGGATTGTAAAGTCGCTCTGCCTGAAGACATCCATAGAGCTGCACATTCCCATGATAGGCTACGGCTGGTCTCCCGGCCAGGCGCCTGTGCAGTCCTCGATAATGAGGAATAATCCGGCCTTCATCAGAATGACCCAGCAGGCGATCCTGACCCCCCTCAGAGAAATAGCCGGCGGCGAAATAGACGCCTATTTCCTCCAGGACAGGCATTATGCGGATCCCGGGAGGTTCCCGTATAATGTTCACCCGATGGCGTGGGAATATTACAACGAGGGTATGATCGTGCATGAGATACAGAAGTTGGGATGGGTGTCTCCGGAGGACACCGACAGCAACTCCACCAATTGCCTTCTCAATGCATTTGCCAATGAGGAGCATATAAAAAAGCACCGCTTTCACCCCTACGCCTGGGAAATATCCAACATGGTAAGAGAGGGGGTAATGACGAGAGACGAGGGCTTTAAAAAGATATACGCGGAACAACCTGCGCGCCTGGTAAAAAAAGCACGGGAAAAACTGGAAGCCTGAAGCGCCGGAACCCATCATGAACAACAATACAAAAAACCAGGCGCTGCCCTGCGCTTCGCTCCTGCCGGTGAAGATATGGCCCAAAGCAGCCCTCCTTGCGTCAGTTCTTATATTCGCCTATTTCGATACCCTGTCGTTTATTGTCCGGATATGGCTGCACCGCGACGGCTACTCCCACGGCTTTCTCGTGCCCTTCATCAGCCTCTATTTCATATACGCCGACAGGAACAGGCTTAAGCAGATACCGGTTCTTCCCAATATCCCGGGCGGCATGGCCCTGCTGCTGGGGGGCTGTCTCATGCTTCTCCTCGGGGACATAGGCAGCGTGTCCATGATTCAGCAAATTTCCCTTATTGTCACCCTATCCGGGCTCGTCGTTATTCTTTCGGGCATGAGATACCTGAAGGCCCTTTCCCTTCCCCTGGCCTATCTCGTCCTGATGATCCCCGCACTGCTGGATCCGGTTATGGACAGACTGCACTGGCCGTTTCAGCTTTTTGCAGCGGCCGTTTCCGCAGAATTATTGAGGCTCGTCAACATCCCGGTTTTCCGGCATGCCCAGTATCTTGAATTGCCGGGCACTATCCTCGAAGTCGCTAATGCGTGCAGCGGGGTCCGCTATCTTTTATCGATCATTGCACTGGGCGTACCGCTGGCATATTTTACCCAGAGGACCTGGATGCGGAGAGCCGGATTGGTGATCCTTGCCGTTATCATCGGGATCCTTGCGAATCCGGTACGGATAGCCTTGATAGGGATGTGGACGTATTACACCGGGCAGGATGTCCACGGCCCCCTCCATATCTTCCAGGGATTCTTCGTATCTGTAATCGGATTTGTTTTCCTCATAGCAGGGGCCTGGTTTCTTGCCGGGATTCCTGCACGTCAAGGCCCAAAAGCCGGAAGCATGGAAAACACCGCCGGGGGCGGTCTTATTACGGCAAATCCGGCGCGCCTTAACAAAGTATGGTTTATTGCAACAGGCATCCTCTTAATAGCGGGAGTTTTCTTGAATCTGTACTCCCCCGAACCCGTTCCCTTGAAATCACCTTTGAGCACGCTTCCCCGCGTGATCGGAGACTGGGAATGCGATGACTCAGTCTCCGGTCCGGCGCCGTTCAGAGCTCAAGTCGCCGATTACAACCTTGACAGGACTTATAGAAACGGCAGCGGGCGGGAAATAAGGCTTCACATCGGGTATTTTGAATTCCAGAGGCGGGACAAAAAGCTCGCCCATTACAGCCTGCAAAGACTCTACGGCAAGGCAGAGGAGATCGCAATCACAGCGAATGCCGCCACCCCTGCCCGGATCAACAAAACAATTCTTGAAGAGCGGGGGCGCAACTCACTCTTCCTCTACTGGCATGATCTGGGAGGGCGGATTACGGCAAACAGATATAAGGAGAAGCTTATTACAATCATTAACGGTCTCATCCACAGACGGACGAACGGCGCTACCGTAATAATCTCCTGCGGCCTGGAAAGTCCTGATACTGCCCAAAGGACATTGCATGATGCAATAGAGTTCGCTCAACTGCTTCTTCCTGTCCTGAGAAATTATCTGCCCTGACAAAAAAGTCCGGGGTCTTTGTTCCGGTGATCGGGGGACAGGCATGACATACTCAATTATTCAAGCTGATATTAAAGAACATAGAGAAGCCATTCTCGGACTCTGGGAAAGGAATTTCCAGGACATGCCGGAAGAAAGATATTCATGGATATATGAAGGCAACCCGGCCGGGTCAGCGGCGTGCTGCATTGCAAGGGACCCCGAAACAGGCTCGGTAATCGGGGCCGCCTCATTGTTCCCGAGGCGCATACTCGTCAACGGAAAGTGTTTTATCGCAGGGATAGCCGGGGATTTCGCTATAGACAGAAAGCACAGGGGGT
This sequence comes from Nitrospirota bacterium, assembly GCA_023476565.1. Classification (GTDB taxonomy): domain Bacteria; phylum Nitrospirota; class Thermodesulfovibrionia; order Thermodesulfovibrionales; family Dissulfurispiraceae; genus JAMCVZ01. The sequence goes on along the minus strand of JAMCVZ010000038.1, from coordinate 38,180 downwards.
TCGGTCCGGCCGCTTCATTACAGAAGATGGCCCTCTCCTTCTGCGCTTCAAGAAAGTTCGATATACTCTACGGGTTCCCGAGCAAACAGGCCGTTCCCGTGACCAGCAGGGCGGGATGTAAAATGCTCGGCGAGATCTTTACGCTTACCAAACCCCTGAGATCCCACTATCATCTCAAGAAATACCACAGCATGCCGCTCCTTGCAAAGATGATCGCCAAGCCGGTGGATATCATTATGGAATATTCATCAATGGAAAAATACTCCGGAAGGATACGCGAAAATTCTTTTGAGATCCTTCCCTCCTTCGACAGGAGGTTCGACGACCTGTGGGAGAAAGCATCGGTCCATTTCCCGATTATCGGCGAGAGGAGCAGCGCATACTTGCTCTGGAGGTTCACCCGCTCTCCGCACAGGAAGTACGCCGTATTCACACTGGTACAGGATAACGGGGACATGAGCGGGTATATCGTCTTCTCCACCAGCGAGAACAAAACCGTTATAGTCGATCTCCTTTCTCTGGATTTGCAGGCCACCCTGAGCGCCTTACTGTCCGGATTCATCACCTTTCAAAGAAAAGAGGGGATCGATTCGATATCCATCAGCTTTACGGGAAACAGGTATTTTTTAAAAAAGCTCAAGAGATACGGTTTTTTCCTCAGGAGCAAGGAAGGAAGGGTTATCATCTACCTGCCTCCGGACTCCCCTCACCTCTCCTTCCTGCTGGACAAGAAGAATTGGTATCTCCTTCCGGGGGATAACGACATATGAGAATTATTCCCCCGGCAAACAGGCCCCGGCGATCCGGGTCATAAGCATGGGCAGCCTATCCGGTACGGCGGCACATCATATGCCGGACCATATAGATATGTATGGCGGATGGGAGGGCTGGATCTACAGCAGCTGGGATTTCCCCCGGGAGGTTATCGAGAGATGGGATGCACTGTCCCTCAATTACGGCGACTTGAGCATCTTTATCAGCTACGGCTGGTTCCGCCTGTGGTGGAAAGCTTTCGGCAAAGAGAGCACTCTCTTCGTGGTGGTCCTTAAAAGCTGCGGGGAAATAAAAGCAATCTTCCCCTGCTGCATTAAACCCTCTCCAGGAAACGGAAGTGACTTTATCTCCTCTCTGAGCAATGCGCACACCTGCTATTTCGATTTTATCATCGATCCCGACATGCGCCGGAGGGCCCTGTCACACTTCCTGGAGATCCTGCATCAGCGCAAACCTCAGGCACTGATGCATTTTGAATATTTATCCAAATCAGGCGATAACGTGATCTCCTTCACCTCCGAATTGAGCTGCAGGAGAATTCCCTTTCACCACTACAGCCAGCCCTGGGCGCCATGGTTGGAGAGGACGGAAGACTGGGCCGCGTTCTGTAACAGCCTGCCCGGCAGGCTCAGGAATACTTTAAAAAGGAACCGCAAGAAAGCCGAGGCCCGTGGGGAATTCCATTTTGAAATAATAGAGAGAAGCGGACATCTGGACAAAATACTGGATACCGTATTCGATACCGAATACCGCAATTGGAAAGGGAGAGCAGGGACCGCGATCAAATGCCGGGAAGAGGTGGAGAAGTTCTACAGGCAGCTTGCCCATTGGGCAATGGAGCAGAATCATCTCCTTTTATTCCTGCTGAAACTGAATGGGATTCCTGTCGCATCCGACTTCTGTCTGCGCTTGGGGCATACGGTTTTCCTGCTCAAACCCGGATATGACGAGTCTTTTCACCATCTTTCCCCGGGGAACCTGCTCCGGCTCGAAGTGTTCAAGTATCTCTACCGTCATCCCGAACTTTCGGTGTACAATTTCCTCGGCGCCTGCGAGCCGTGGAAGATGGAGTGGACTCAAAATTCCCACGAATACGGCTACCTGGTGGTTTACCCGAAATCCCTGAAAGGATGGAGCCGTTATATGCTCCGTTACGGCTGGAAAGATTTTCTGAAAAAATTTCACACCCTCCGGCAGGTCAAGTCATGGTTGGACCGAAGAGGGAATTGAAAGTGAGCTTATTAAAAACGATCAAACGCCGGGTTTACCCGACAGCGTCCCAATACATAATCCGGGCGGAACTGGTCGAAGGGGTACTTAAAAACACGGATAAGCCCTTCCGGTGCCTCTTTGCCGACAATTCCCCTTTCACGCACTATCTGCTGCGCAAGATATTTGCAGAACCTGTGCGTATCATCAAAAAACGGAGGATCTGGATTCCGGCCCTGAAGAAGATGCTTCACTCCTCCGCGGAAGACATGGACCTCTGCATTGCGGTCCTCCCCCGGAGGTATGAACCGGAATTCCGGGGCCTGTACACCTTCAGGGGACAGGAGTTTGTGCGGCAAATCATCGACACCTCGGGCACATGGGATGACGTGAGAAAGCGGTTCCACAGGAAAAAGAGGGAGATCTCAAACAACCTTGCCGGAAAATACGGGCTCAGCAGCCGGATCTCCACCGACGAGAAGGACTTCGATTTCTTTTACCATCGGATGTTCCTGCCGCACATTAAAAAACGCTTCAGGGATTTTTCCGTTATCGATTCATATGAAGAGATGAAGCATTTCTTTGCGAAAGGATTTCTCCTGCTGATTATGAGCGGGGATCAGGCCGTTGCGGGCTCGCTCTGCCTGGTAAAGGACCTTGCATTGGTGTTCCGCAGGGCCGGGGTGCTTGATGGAAATGACGACTACATCAAGGGCGGCGCCCAGATGGCCATCTATTATTTCCAGCTCCGCCTTGCGAAAGAGTACAATCTTGGCAGGATGGACGCGATGAGCAGCCGTCCCTTTCTTGACGACGGCGTTTACAGGACCAAGCGGGAATGGGGGGCTGCGGTTTATCCGGACCACGACTCAAATTGCTGGGTCTATTACTTCATTCCACGCCGCTCAAAGAGGGTAGTAAGTTTTTTTGAAAGCAGCCCCGCAATTGTCCAATCAGGAGATGGTCTCATAGGAGTAGTGGGAAGCAACGGCTGCACGGAGCCCTCGGACCAAACCAGAAAAGACCTGGTCAAGCGGTTCTATGCTCCGGGACTGGAGGGGCTCCTGCTTCTTTCGCCGTATCCATCACCGCCGGTTGTATTTCCCTTTAAAGATTACAAACCGTCAAACCATTGACTTTAAAGAGAAGGGAGTTCCACATCCATGCGCAGGGGTCCGGAGGGAAATCTGAATTTATTGAAAGCTCTCAAACACTGGATTTATCCCACGGCATCGAAGTATTTCAGCAGGGCGGCGCTGGTTGAGGGCGTGCTCGGGAAGACGGACCAGCCCTTCCGGTGCCTCCTTATCGACAACTCCCCGTTTACCGAATACCTGCTGCACAAGGCCTTCGCGGAGCCGGCGCATATCGCAAAAAAATGGAAAATCTGGATCCCGGCGCTGAAAAGATTGATCGGGGAACCGCCCCTTGACCTGGATATGTGCATCGCCGTGCTCCCCCAGCGCTATGAATCCAATTTCAGGGGGCTGTATAACTTTAAATGCCGCGAGTGGGTCAGACAGGTCCTCGATATTTCGGACCCGTGGGACAGCATCAGGCGACGGTTCCATAAGAACCCCAAAGAAACAGAGCGCAAAATCAGGAAGCATTCCCTCTCGATCAGGGTATCCAATGATACCGGGGACTTTGATTCATTCTTTTATCAGATGTACCTGCCGCATACCCTCAAGCAGTTCGGTTCCCTTTCAAATGTCAGCACATACGAGTATATGAGGAGCGTATTTTCAAGGGGCTTTCTGCTGCTGGTTATGGATGGGGATAAGGCAATATCGGGCGGTATCTGCTTTGCTTGTGATGGCGCCTTGACCTTCAGCAGGCTGGGAGTCCTCCACGGTGAGGAGCGTTATCTCAGAAAGGGCGCTCAATCGGCCCTCTATTATTTCATCATACGCCTTGCAAAGGACAACAACCTTCAAAAAGTCGATTTGATGAAAAGCCGCTCTTTCCTTGATGACGGCGTCTACAGGCACAAGAGGGAATGGGGGGCCACGGTCTATCCGGACGATGAATCGGAATCCTGGGTTTATTTTTTTATTCCCCGCGCCTCCAGGAAGGCTGCAAGCTTTTTTGAAAGCAACCCCGTAATCATACACACGGAAAACGGGTTGAAGGGCGTGGTGGGGATAAACAGCGGTATCAAGCTCCCGGATGAAGCCAGGAGAGACCTGATGGGACAGTTTTATGCCCCCGGGATCGAGAGCCTGTTGGTACTATCGCCCCATTCGGATATGCCGGTTGAAGTTTCCTTCGGGGATTGCATCCATAACGGCGTGCGTGCCCGAGGCATAGGCGGGAATTAAGAGCACTGTATATTTCAAAGATATCGTGATGGGTTAATACGGATGTCTTTCATCTGATCCCGTGAGAGAAAGGAAAGCGAGGTGCACCATATGAGGTATCTCAGTCAGATAACCGATTACAGGCTGATGAGCAGGATAAGAAATCTTAGAAAAGACTCCCCTTTTATTATCTTCCAGACCATACTTGATAAGGCCACGTTACGCTCTCTGCAAATAAGTCGCTCCTTCTTTCTGCTTTATAACGGTATCCCGACGGTAAAGAATCTGCGGGGCCCCGGCGAGGTCCGCAAAGGGACATCAGCCGATATCGACGGACTGGCGGCCCTCGAGAACAAGAGGGACATCTTTTCGAGGAGGTTCTCGACTAAGGAGCATTGTATGGTCGCCGTTATCAATGGGGAAATCGTCGGCTACGAATGGTTTACCGACAAGCCCTATCACCTCGAAGAGCGCTATAGTTACAGGATAAACATTCCCGCCGACTCCATATATGCTTACGATGCCTATATCCTGCCCCGGTATCGGATGTGCGGTTTCTGGCTGAAATTCAAAGGGCATATGGCGGGATCGATGAAAGATCTCAGGAGATACAGGATTATTACCATGATCGATTATGAGAACAGCCTTTCAATGAATACCCATCTGCGTTTCGGGTTCACCCCTTTTAAACGCATATTCGTCATCAGGATTTTGGGAAAAAGTTTCTTCAGGGAGAATAACAAGCTGTACAGCGGGCAACAGCGCCTCCTGTCTCATGAGTGATTACAGAATAACCGTTATAGACTCCCCCGGTGAATGGGAGAAATTATCCGGGCCCTGGAAAGACCTCCTCGAGAAATCGAGCTCCGCCACAATATTCCTTACCTGGAAATGGCTCTCTTCATGGGCCGAATGCTACCTGAACGAGAGGCGGAAACTGTTTATCCTTGCTGTCTACTGCAAGGATGAACTGATCGGGATTGCGCCCTGGTGCATCCATCACATACCGTTAAAATTTTTCACTTTCAAACAGATCGAGTTTTTAGGAGGACCTGAGGCTGGGTCGGACTATCTTGATATCATCATAAAAAGGGGCAAGGAGAAAGAGGTCACCTTATGCATTTACGATTTCCTCATGAACGGGGTCCCGGCACGCTGGGACCGGCTGATGCTGCGCGATATTCCTTCCGATTCCCTCTTTCTCCTGCACTTTTTAACGCATATTGAAGATGAAGGCAAATACGTCGAAATCCGAAAGGAATCTTTCTGCCCTATCGTATCTCTCAAAGAGAAGCACGATTCTTTCCTCTCGCAGATCTCCTCACACCGCAGGCAGCGGTTCAGCCGCGATTTGAAAATACTTAACAGGAACGGCGAGATAGAACACCGCTATCTGCCCCTCAAAAAAGATATCGGCACGACCCTCGCCGGCTTTTTCTCCTTCTACAAGGAAAAGAAAGAGCTTCCCGATGATAAGCTCTATCTGCTGCTCGAAAAATTCTTGTCCAGGTGCGGTGATGAAGAGGCGGTCGAAATCGATCTGCTCAAATCTCAAGAAAAGACGCTCGCCGGTCTCCTTCACCTCCGGTACCGGGATACGCTGTCGCTGTACCTCATGGCCACGGATAAAAGCTTTAATAACAAAGTCAGCATAGGGAACATTCTGGTCGGGCTTTGTATCGAAAGGGCGAAAAGCCTCGGGCTTTCCACTTACGATTTCCTGAAAGGGAGTGAGCATTATAAATTCCACTGGGCGAACGGCGGGCGGAGCTCGATCAGCATCTCTTTCCCGCAGAAAAAAATAATTCCCATTCTGTTTGTCATAAAAAAGTTTTTAAAGAACACGGCAAAGATCATCCTGCGCTGAACATATATACATCTGCTGTGATATTCAAGCAGTAAGGGAATATATCATGCTCCGCCACCTGTTTCAGGGCTCATGATCCACTCAGCCTGCATCCCTTCTTGCTTGTGGTACAGGCAATCTATCAGTTGAGGGAATCCTCCTTCCGCAGGAGGCGGCAACCTTGAAGAGGGAGCACAGAAAACAGAAAGTCCTTTTCATTGACAGCGGGGGTGGTTACGGCGGCCCATCGAAATTCCTCTATTACCTGCTCAAGTATCTTGACAGGAGCAAGTTTGATCCCGCGGTCGTCTTCTATTTTTATAACGACGGCCCGGATACCTCAAGAATAAAAAACCTGGGGGTTCCTGTATTCTTCCTTAAAGACACCAGGGAGCCTGCTGGATATGTTCCCGTCAAATGGCTGCTGGGACATTCCAGATCAAGGCATATACACAGGGCAAAGGTGGCGCTCAGGTTCCTGGTGCGGCTGTCCGTCATAGAGTCCCCCCTGATTTGCAAGTTAAAAAAACTGATTGAGCACGAGGCGATAAACCTTGTAATTCTTAACAACGACGTCCATTACCACCTCATAGGAACACTTGGAGCAAAGATAGCCGGAGCTCCCTGCATTTGCCGGAAGGCCGGAGGGATCGGGGAAGGCAGGGGGATGAAAAAATTTTTAACCCGGCACGTGGACGTGTTCATAGCGGTGTCCAGAGCAACCGCTGAAGACCAGGTGCGAAACAATCCGGCGACGAAGAGGCTTGTAACCATCTCCGAGGGCATAGATTTGCAGATGTATCATTCAAAAACGCAGTACTACGGAAAGAGGGATGAACTCGGCATTCCGGCCTCCAAAAAGGTGGTTGGCAATATCTCCCGTTTTGACAGGGGAAAGGGACAGACCGAACTCCTGAACGCGGCGGCGCTGATAACAGGAAAGTATCCGGAAGTCGTCTTCCTCATGGTGGGGGATGGCGAGTTGAGGCGCGAGCTCCAGGAAAGGGCGAGAATACTGAACATTACCGATTATGTCCTCTTTACAGGATGGCGGAACGATATCGCGGAGATCCTTTCCATAACCGATATCTTTGTGCACTGCCCGACGGCGATTGAGGGATTGGGAATCGCCAATCTCGAAGCAATGGCCATGGGCAAGCCGTCGGTCGTTTCAGACAGCGGCGGGTTGACTGATGCCGTTCTTGATACTATTACAGGTTTCATAGTACCCCCCGGCGATACAGAAAGGCTGTCGAAGGCGATACTGAAACTTCTCGAGGATGGGGAATTGGCCATGCGGCTCGGGAAGAACGCACGGAAACGTATCGAAGAGAATTTTGACATCGAGAAAAACATCAGAAAACTGGAGAAACTGTTTGCGCTGTACGTTTAGGGCGATCACGGGCATGCGGCCCGTTCCCGGGGAACCCTTATCTTTCATTTGCCGCCTGCAGCTCCGGAAGGGAGGGAGCCTATGAGCATCCATCTGTTGAGAAAGGATGATGGGAGCCGGTGGGACAGATATGTAGTGGAGTCGGATGCATCGAATTACCACCGGGTAGGCTGGAAAAATGTCATTGAAAGGGGTTTCGGACATAAAGCCTATTATCTGATGTCGGAGGATAAAAGCGGTGCGATAAACGGAATACTGCCGCTGGCCCATCTGAAAAGTGTCCTCTTCGGAAATTTCATGATATCCCTCCCCTATTTCAATTACGGCGGGATCTGCGCCGACAACGAAGAAGTCGGGAATCAACTGCTCGAAGAGGCCGTTCATATCGCCAAAAGAGAGCATGTCGAACATATAGAATTAAGGCATACCTCCCTCATCAACAGCAGGCTCCCGGTAAAGACCGCCAAGGTCTCCATGCGCCTGGAGATGCGCGGGGATGTCAAGGGTCTATGGGGCTCCTTTACATCAAAGCTCAGGAGCCAGATACGAAGGCCCATAAAAGAGGGCATGTATACGCAGTTCGGCAGGGAAGATGAGCTGGACAGCTTTTACAGGGCCTTCTCATTGAACATGAGGGACCTCGGGACCCCGGTCTATTCAAAAGAATTTTTCAGGAACATCCTGAGGGAGTTCCCGGATACAACGCGAATATGTACGGTGTATACCAGGAGCGGCCAGCCTGCGGCCTCGGGGTTTCTCGCAGGGTTCAAGACGATGCTCGAAATCCCGTGGGCGTCATCCCTGAAAGCTTACAACCGCCACAGCCCTAATATGCTTCTTTACTGGGCCTCTCTTAAATTTGCCTGTGAAAGCGGTTACAGGACCTTCGATTTCGGTCGTTCCACCCCGGGGGAAGGGACCTGCAAATTCAAGGAGCAGTGGGGGGCGCGGCCCGTACAGCTTTACTGGCACTATTGGCTGAGGAGCAAGGGCATGCTTCCGGAACTGAATCCGAAAAACCCCAAATACAGGATGGCAATCGTGATCTGGAGAAAGCTGCCTGTCCGCCTGACCAAACTTATCGGGCCCTTCATCGTAAAAAATTTGCCGTGAAAATCCGGCGCACCATACCTCCCACCGCAACACCGATAGGCCCGAGCAGCCTGCTGCATGGTCTGGCCGGGCTCTTTATGGGCAGGAAATATTTGAAAAAACTGGAAGAAGAAGTGAAAGAGCATTTCGGCACTAACCATGTTTTTTTCGTATCATCGGGGAAAGCGGCGTTGACGGTCATACTGAAAGCGTTGAAGTCACTGTCCCCCGGAAGGGAGACGGTGCTTATTCCCGCATACACCTGCTTTTCAGTCCCGTCGGCTATTGTAACGGCCGGGCTGAAGGTCTCGCTCTGTGATATCGATCCTTCGACTTTCGATTTTGACTATACGTCCCTTGAGGATGCCATGGACAAGGAGACCCTGTGTGTACTTTCCACCCACCTCTTCGGCATTCCATCGGATACGGACAGAATAAACGGAATTTGTAAGGACAGGGGAATATTCGTCGTTGAAGACGCCGCCCAGGCGATGGGAGGCCGGGTACTGCACGGGGAATATAAAGGAAGGATGCTCGGAACGGTAGGCGACGCCGGGCTCTTCAGTCTGAGCAGGGGGAAAAATATAACGTGCGGGTCAGGCGGGATTATCATAACCGGTTCCGGGCATATTGCCGGCGCAATCTCTAAAGCATATTCGTCCATCGGGAATCCCGGAACCATGGAAACCGCACGGGAATTCCTTAAAGCGCTAGCCCTCAGCCTGTTCATCCATCCGTCGCTGTTCTGGATGCCGTCGGGAATGCCCTCTCTGAAGCTGGGGGCAGCGGGATCGTGCGATGATTTCCCGATCAAAAGGCTTTCAGGAATGCAGGCCGGGCTTTTGAATATCTGGCGGGACCAGCTCGAAAAGTCAAACCGTATCCGCAGTGCAAACGCCCGGTATTTTACCGGGCAGTTGCAGATGAGATCATACGGCAGCGCTCCAATCCCTTTGCTCAGGCTGCCCGTCATAATGAAAACAAAGGAGGCGCGGGACAGAATATCCGGCCTCTCCTCCGGAAAGGGCCTTGGTATAACCCGTATGTATGCATGCCCCGTCAACGAGATGGGGGGGCTCAGAGAGCAATTCGAAGGCAGGTCGTTCCCTTCTGCGAGCAGGGTAGCGGAAAACTTGCTTACCATCCCGACTCACCACCTGCTTTCAGAGAGAGATAAAAAAAACATACGTGCGCTCTTCGAGGATGCCGCTATTGCGGGCAACCCGGGGGCCGGCGTCCGCCGGCATATCAGGATTTCGAGACATGAAACTCATCATCACCATAGACACCGAAGAAGATAATTGGGGGAGTTACAGCCCGACGGGCGCCACCCTCGGCAATACCGGGAGAATACCCGCCCTGCAGGAGCTGTTCGACGCGTTCCATGTAAGACCCACGTACCTCGTCACCTATCTTGTTGCAACGGACATGAGGTCCGTAACCATATTGAAAGACATACTGGACAGCGGCCGCTGCGAGATCGGCACACACTGCCATCCCTGGAACACACCGCCGTTTGAGGAGGAGCCCGGCGAAAGGAACAGCATGTTGTGCAACCTCCCCGCAGATTTGCAGTACAGGAAGCTCGGCGCCCTCCACAATGCCATTGCCGGCTCGTTCGGCATTACCCCCGTATCTTTCAGGGCCGGGAGGTGGGGGTACGGCACGGATGTCGCCCGAAACCTCCAAAAGCTGGGCTACAGGATAGATACTTCGATAACCCCTTATATAAATTGGTCGAATCACTGCGGCCCCGATTTTACAAAGGTCTCTCCGCAACCTTTCAGGTTCTCGAGCAGCGATATCCGCAGGGAATCGGCGGACGGAGCCATGCTAGAGATCCCGGCGACCATAGGGTTCCTCCAGCAGAACTTCGCCCTGTGCAATTCAATCCTGGAAACGGCTAAACGGTTCCCTATCAAATACCTGAGACCCGCGGGCATTCTCTACAGGCTCTGCCTTGTGAATAAGGTATGGCTTTCACCGGAAGTCACCGACGGCAAAACAATGGCAAAGCTGGCGCAGCGGATGATGAAGAACAATTATCCCGTTATCAATCTGGTCTTTCATTCACCTGCCCTCAAGGCGGGCCTGACCCCGTTTGTAAAGACAGAGGAGGATGAGGGGCGGTTCCTCAGACATATAAAGGAGTTCCTGGTATTTGCAAAGGATGCAGGGATCGACTCCATGACACTGTCGGAGATTTTAAAAACAACATGATCGCTCAGTCCGTCTTCTGGTCGTCCATCGCCTTCATACTTTACGCCTATTTCGGCTATCCCCTGCTGCTCCTGGCACTATCGCTCTTCAGGAGCAGGCCGGTTAAAAAGGGGGACATTACCCCCTCGGTATCTTTTATCGTCACTGCTTACAACGAGGAAGACCGGATCAAGGCGAAAATCGAAAATACGTTTGAACAGGATTACCCCGAAGATAAACTGGAGATCATAGTGGCATCGGATTGCTCGACCGACAGGACCGACGAGATTGTAAAATCATTCCGGCACAGAGGGGTAAGACTCGTACGGGCCGCTGAAAGAAAAGGCAAGGAGAACGCGCAGAAGCACGCTGTTGACGCAGCGTCAGGCGAGATCCTGGTATTCTCCGATGCAGCCGCCATCCTCCAGCCCGATGGGATTTCGAAGGTCGTCAAAAATTTCAATGACCCGACGGTCGGGTGCGTCAGCAGCACCGATAAGTTTATAGACAGGGATGGAAAGCTGAGCGGCGAGGGAGCATATGTCAGGTATGAGATGTTTCTCCGCTCTCTTGAATCAAGGGTCAACACCCTTGTCGGCCTGAGCGGCTCTTTTTTTGCAGCCCGCAAAGAGGTCTGCCGGAACTGGGCCGCCGACCTGCAAAGTGATTTCAACACGCTGCTCAATTCCGTGAAATCGGGGTTGAGGGGCGTATCGGACACCGAAAGCGTCGGGTTTTATAAGAACATCCTGCATGAACAGAAGGAGTTCGACCGCAAGGTGAGGACGGTAGTAAGGGGCATCTCCGTTTTTATGAGGAGCCTTCCCCTGTTGAACATCTTCAAGTACGGTCTCCTCTCCTGGCAGCTTGCAAGCCATAAGCTTTGCCGGTGGCTCGTCCCCTTTACAATGATCCTGGCTTTTGTCAGCAACGCCCTCATAATCACCTATTCGACCTTTTACCTGTATGCCTTCATTCTCCAGGCCGCATTCTACACAATCGCTTTCGGGGGGGCATGGACCGACATCTTTTCAAAGAGGAATATCCTGAAGATTCCCTCATTTTTTGTTCTGGTCAACCTGTCCATTTTAAACGCCTGGCTCCGCTATGCCAAGGGCGACCGGATGGTAAGCTGGACACCTTCCAAACGCTGAACGTGCGTAGAGCGATGCAGCACATAAAGTCCGCAATCCGCCGGGCCGTGGCCTCACTGTATTACGCTGCCGACCCTCTTCTGTCCCGCCTCCGGGGCAAGGTCGCGATTTTGATGTACCACAGGGTTCTGCCGGAAAGAGAACTTAACCGGCACTTCATCCAGCCGGGAATGTATGTACGGAGTGACGTATTCGAAATGCAGGTGAGGTTCCTGTCGGAGCACTTCCGCATACTCTCGTTCTCAGCCCTGCTTGACCACTGGAAGAGAAGGGATCTGGACCGCGACCAGCGCTACTGCGTGCTCACCCTCGACGACGGCTGGCTGGACAATTATGTTTACGCATACCCTGTTTTGAAGGGATACAATGTACCCGCCACCATATTCCTGCCGACCGGACTCATCGGCACCAATCAGTGGTTTTGGCAGGACAGGCTCGCCTGCCTGCTGAAGCATTGCTGCGTCTCCGGCGCCGGCCGAAGGAAAAAACTTGCCCCCCTTCTGAAGCGCCATCCCTGGATATCGGACTTTAAAGGTGAAAGGGACGTCGGGCGGATAGATTCGGCTATCGAGCAATGCAAAGAACTATCCGATACGGAAGTTTACAGTCTCATCGCAAAGATGGAAAAGGCCCTGGGGGAAAAGCCCCCCGGGGAGCGGGTGCTCCTCAATTGGGAGGAAATAAAGGAGATGTCAAAGGACGGTATCTCCTTCGGGTCACACTCGTCAACGCATAGAATGCTCACAAAACTCTCTCCGGGCGAGCTCAAAAAAGAGGTGGAAGATTCGTTCAGCGCACTTCAAAAAAGAGGAGTGAACCATGTACCGGTATTCTGTTATCCCAATGGGAACCATGACCGGGAAATCACAAAGCTGGTGAATTCCTCAGGTTACCTGGCGGCGGTGAGTACGCGCCCCGGGTTCGAAAACGTCCTGCCCATGGAAATCTTCGCCCTCAGGAGAATCGGTGTTCACAACGATATCAGCCCAACGGTCCCCCTCTTTGCATGGCATATCTCCGGCCTTAATCATATCTCCCTCCCTTACAGGGGATTGCCGCGCCGGAGCGCATGCGGCATCGCCGGGGAATCCGCTCCCGGAGCACTGCCGTGACGCCTTTAAGCGTCCTTTACCTCTTCTCGGGGGACCTGTGGGCAGGCGCCGAGGTTATGCTTTTCAATCTCCTCTCCTCGCTCAAGGAAGATGACAGCCTGAGGATTATCGCCCTGTCTTTAAATGAAGGGGTCCTGGCCGGCAGGCTCCGGAACGCCGGGATCGAAACCCACGTCATTCCGGAAGATTGCAATTCCATGTTGAAAATCTATGGAAAGGCCCTCAGCCTTCTGAAGACGAAGAGGATTGATATCATCCATTCACACCGGTACAAGGAAAACCTCCTGGCCCTTCCTCTGGGAAAGTCCCTGGGGGTAAAACAGATGATCTCCACGGTCCACGGGCTGTCCGAATCCGCGCTCCATCCATTGGACAAAAGGAATCCTGCAAGCCTGAAAGCACGATTGAATTATTATATCTTGAATAAATTCTTTACCCGTATCGTGGCGGTCTCACAAGATATGAGAACGCTTCTAATCCGCAATTACAAGCTGGCCCCGCACAAGCTCGATGTCATCTATAACGGGATACCCATTCCGGAAACCGACCGGCACACCGCCCCGCCGTCCGGCAACCCGGGCCGCACATCTTCCCGCTCCTTTCACATAGGCACTGTCGGGCGATTGGCGCCGGTAAAAGGGTTCGACCTTTTCCTTAATGTGGCGGCCGGGATAAGAAAGCATACGGGCAATGTCCGTTTCAGCATTCTGGGGGACGGCCCCTTAAGCGGTCATCTGATAAAAAGGGCCGGCGAACTGGGGATTAAGGACTGTATTGAATTCCTGCCCCCGCGGCATGATCCGCTCCCCTACTACCGGTCGCTCGACCTTTATCTGAGCACCTCGGTCCATGAGGGTATTCCCATGAGCATATTGGAGGCAATGGCCTGCAAGAGACCGGTGGTAGCGCCGAATGTAGGGGGCATACCGGAGATCATTCTCCATGGGAAACACGGTTTCCTCGTCGACGGGCGGAGGCCGGAAGACTTCATCAGCTCCTGCATGGAACTTGTGAGAAGCGGCAGGCTGCGCACGAAGGTAGGCGATAATGCCTCGAAGAGGATTGCATCATCTTTCATAAGCTCAAAAACCGCGCAGTCCTATCGCAAGCTGTATGCGCAGTCCTGTACTGAGAACCAAACCGGACAGGGCGCATTTTTTCAGGCCGTCTGAGTCTCGCATCCATAATGGAAAAGACACGTGACCGCCCGGCAGGCGGCCGTGCACCAAAAGAACAGAGGAGGAACAAACATAATGCTCAAAGTAACCATAGCAGAGCCCATACCGTCCTTGAATAAGGGTGAAGCTGCTATTCTCAGGGGGATACAGGAAGCCCTCAAAGTGTGCGGCGATGTGAAGCTGACGCTCTTTTCGCCCCATGAATGGATCGACAACGACAGGAAAAGGTATGGGACCGAAATAAATCTGGCTGCAGGGCTCGACATATGGGGCGCTGCCAACGCATATTCGGATAATCCCGTCCATCACGGCAGAATGTATTATCTGCTTCTGCTGATGAAGTTTCTCGCTTTTTCCCTCGCGACGAGGATCTCTAAAAAATTGGCCGGACTTCTCATAAAAGACGATTTCCTCCAATCGTTGGCCGATTCGGATCTGATCATAGCCGGACACGACGGCATGTTGAGTTACGATCATTTCTGGATAGTGCTTGCCGGCAAACTCATGAACAAGCCCGTGGCCCTTTATGGAGGGGGGAATGATTTTAACGGCCGCATACCTTCGCTGAGAAACCGGATGCTTCTGCAATCGGCAATACGGAATGCGATAATCTGCACAGTGCGCGACGAGAATACCAGGAACTCGCTGCTCGCCAATGACATCCCCCCCGGGAAAGTTCATCTCTTCCCCGATCCGGCCGTGCTTTTGAAACCCTGCAGGGATGAAAGGGTCCATGAAATATTGAAGAAAGAGAGAATCCCCGACCGGCCGGACAAGCCCCTGTACGGACTGATCCCTGTAATCGGGGGCATTGTCTATGAGAAGTCCTTCTCGAGCGAGAAAGATGCGGGCAGAAAACATGAGCTCAGGATCAAATTGTGGGTCGACACGATCCTGCACCTCCTGGACACGACAGACGCCCATCTCGTCCTGATTCCGCATTGTATCGGACCGGGCAGAGTTTTTGACGACAGGCGCATGATGCAGGATATATACAGGGCGATTCCGAGAGACATCGACAGGGTCACCCTCATTGCGAAAGAGTATTCCGAAGGCGAATATAAAGGTCTGATGAAGAGATGCGCCTTCGTGCTCGGCGAGCGGGCCCACGCGCTGATAGGTGCGGTTTCGGTCGGGACGCCCTGCATTGCGTTGAGCGTGAAGGAAGATATCAGGATGCACAACATTATTAGCAGGATGTTCAAGAGAAAGGTGATCAACCTGAACAATCCCGACGTCGAGGGTCTGAAAAAAGATCTGACCAGAGGATGGAAACAGCGGAAGGCAATTGCAGCGGAGATGGCCGTCGAGGCGGTCCGCATCCAGAAAGAGGCCCTCCGGTCGGCAGAGCTGCTGAAGGAGAGCATTGAGCAATACTACGCAAAGGCTGCGCGATCAACTAATGGCGTTCGTGTTGCCGCAAGCAAACAGGCAGGCGAGCTGTAATGAGAAGAACTCTGTAAATATAATTGAGAAACCTATCGGCAGGAAGTGGGTTATGGAGAAGAGAAGAGTTGTCGTAGCGGGTATCGACGGAGGGGAGTTCAGTGTCCTGAAAAGAATGATCGGGAAAGGCCTCATGCCCAACCTGGACAGCATCATGAAAACGGGCTGCGCAGAAGACATCGACACCTCCGTGAAAGGACACGGCCAGGGGTGGGCGTCCTTCATAACGGGGAAGTCACCTGAAAAGCACGGCGTTTTCTATTGGAACCTGTATGCCAGACTGGTAAATTCAGGCTCCTTCAAGGACAAAGTGCTGTGGGAAATTATGGGGGAACAGGGGATCAGGTCCTGCGTCATAAACATGTCTTACACCTATCCTCCCAAACCGTTCAACGGTTATATGATATCGGGATTGGGCTCGGGGCTGAATGCGTCGGACAAATTGGAATTATCCTACCCGGAAGGCCTGCTGGAAGAGGTAAAGAGCAGCGCCGGTGATTACATACCGGCGTGTGATTACAAGGAAGGCACTACGGATGACCATCTGCGTCTGATTGAAAAAATAATACGCATGACCGAATACAGGACAAAAGCATGCCTGTACATTATGGAAAAGCACTCGCCCGAATTTGTGCTGAATGTATTCAGAGGGGCTGACCTTATCCAGCACTGCTACTGGAATCTTCTGGAGCAGGGCTTTAAAGTGTCGGAGGGGAACAGGCCCCTGCAAAGCCTCATAGAATCATACTACCGGAAGCTCGACGGTTGTATCGCCAGGATATTCGCGCAGTACCATGATTCAACGAATATCATCGTTTCGGACCACGGCTTCGGTCCGGTCAAGGCAATAGTTCACCTTAACCACTACCTGGCCGAACGCGGCTTTCTTTCCAGGCTGCACGAAGGCGGCGGCAGGAGTATGGCAACCCCCTACCGTTTAGGCAGGTCGGCGTTAAAATCCATATACAGAAATGCCCTGGCAAACTACGGGTTCTTCAGAAGATTGAACCGCATCAGAACGGAAATAAACGGAATGGACCTCCCGGTAGACAAAAGGAAAACCCTCGCCTCTTCCGATGTGCTGTTCGGCGTAAATCTCAACAGGCAGTCACCTTTTCTCAAGAACCCGGAAAAGGTCAAAAGGGACATTATAAAATGCCTCAGGGATTTCAGGGATCCGCGTACAAACGACAAGGTCATTGAAAAAGCCTATCTGAAAGAGAATAGCCACGCCATGAACGTAAAGGGGGCGCCCGAAATAATATTTGAGTCCAACGAATCCTATATCGTAAGTTCCGATATGCCGCCGGGGGACGATCGGATATTCCGGTATATGGACGCGGAAGAAACCTCTTTTTTCACGGGGGGCCACAGGCGCTCGGGCATTTTCATCATGAACGGAAAGGACACCGCAGGTACGGCAATGAAAAGGGATATCAATATTACCGATGTATTTGCGACAATTCTCGACATTTTTAATATAGACATACCCCATGGCGTCGACGGCAGGCCAATTCTCAAAAGCCGGGGGCGCTCTTCCGGCGACCGGGCGGTAAATTTTTAGTTTGGCCGCTCACTTCCACCTCCATGCGCAGAGATAGAAAGAGAGAAAAGATAAAGGTAATGCACATCACCCATGACCTCAATATCGGGGGCCTGCAGCGTGTGGTGGTGGACATTGCAACATCGCTCGAGAAATCGGAGTACCGGGTTTCGGTATGTGCCCTGAGGGAGGAGGGCCCCCTCAAGGGAGAGTTGCTCGACAGCGGGGTCAAAACCTTCAAAATCCCGGCGGCGGGAAACGGCGTCGACTACCTCAGCTTTCTCAAGCTGTTCAGGATTCTCAGAAAAGAGAGACCCGATATTATTCACACTCACAACACGCATCCCCTGATCGACGGGGTCACCGCAGCGGTAATGGCCCGCGTTCCCGTGCGCATACATACCGATCACGGCCGGCAGTTCCCGGACAAGAAACGCTATATGTTCGCGGAAAGGACTTTAGCGCACTTCACCGATCAGATTGTCGCTGTCTCCGAAAAGGCAAAAAAGGACCTCTCCTCATACGAAAAGCTGGATCCCCGCGGGATCGCGGTAATTCCCAATGGAATCGACGGCGCCAAATACCGGAGGAAGGTGAACAGGGCCGACAAGCTCAAGGAGCTTGGCATACGCAGCGGAAACAGTACCATCCTCGGGTTCGCAGGCAGGCTTTCCCCGGAAAAGGGATTGATCTACCTGCTGGAGGCTATGAAGCTCCTCGTCAGGGACATCCCCGACATCCTTCTGCTTATCGCAGGTGAAGGGGACCTGTCTGAAGAGTTGGGGGAAAAGACCGGAGAGCTCGGCATCACACAAAACGTCATCTTCCTCGGCCCCCGTTCAGATGTAAATGAGATCATGGGAATAATGGACATGCTCGTTCTCCCGTCCCTGAGGGAGGGACTCCCCCTCGTTCTGCTCGAAGCGATGGCTGCATCCCTTCCGCTCGTCGCAACCGATGTGGGCGGCAACGGGCAGGCCGTCAGGAACGGGGTAAACGGGTTCCTCGTAAGGCCCCGCGATGCGCAAGCGCTCTGCAGCACGATTAAAAATCTGATAAGACACGAGAACATAAGGAAGGAGTTCGCGCGAAAATCATTGCAGATATTCACGGAGAATTACACCATCGCGAGGATGATTTCAGAATATGACAGGTTATATAAAAAATACCTGGCCCTCAAGACGGGGTAATTAATTGTCATTCGCAAAAAAAGCGCTGAAAAGCGGACTGTGGCTCGCCGCATTCAGGCTTATATCCCAGACCCTGTCCTGGGTCGTCACCGTAACCATTGCCAGGATACTCGCTCCCGAGGATTACGGGTTGATGGCAATGGCGGGCATATTTACCGGTTATGCCGCCCTGTTCAGCGAGCTCGGGCTGGGTTCGGCAATTATCCAGAAAAAGGAGATAACGCAGGGTGAGCTCTCGAACGCCTTCTGGTTCTCGTTTATGACCGGGGGCCTGTTCGCGGCAATCTGCTTTCTCCTGGCATATCCGGCTGCATGGATTTTTAAGGAGCCGAGGATCATACCCATCACCCAGCTGACATCTGTGGCATTCGTATTCAGCGGATTGAGTATCGTGCCTTACAGCATCTTAAACAGAGAGGCCAGATTCAAGGAAATCGGAACCATCGAATTGCTTGCACTCATCACGGCCAATCTCTCGATGCTCGGTATGGCCCGGGCGCATTTCGGCGTATGGACCCTGGTGTGGGGCACGCTTATCCTGAAACTTATAATGGCCGTACTGATATGCATATCGTCAAAGTGGAGGCCGGGATTCTATTTTCGTTTCAAAGAGGCCGGGCCGCTGCTGAAATTCGGCCTTACCATAGCCGGGTCAAGGTCACTCTTCTTCGTTTTCCAAAACGCCGACAAATTCATAATCGGCAAACTGTTCAATGCTCAGATGCTCGGGTATTACTCCTTTGCCATGCAGATGGCCAGCATCCCGAACGACAAGATACTTTCCATCTTTCAGCAGGTCTTTTTCCCGGTGTTATCCAGATATCAGGAGGATAAGCCGAAAAGCCGGGAACTGTATTTGAAAGTCACAAAGCACATAGCCATTATCACCTTCCCCCTGTTTTTCGGCGGGGCCTTTTTCGGCAAGGAGATAATCCTCGCCCTCCTGGGGGAGAAGTGGGCCCCGGCAATATTTATCTTCAGGATACTCTGCATAGCGCAGTTTTTCCTCTCTCTCAACGTATTCAACAATATCATCCACAATGCGCAGGGCAAGCCCAAATGGACCCTGAGCTTCAACCTCGTGAACGCGATCCTGGTATCCCTTTCCATCTTCATTGCAGCCATGAGCGGGTTCCGCGCCCTGGCAATCCCGTGGATCTCGGTCTACCCCGCGATCTGCATCACATGGACCTGGATTACCTTAAAGGAACAGGGTATCGACATGCGCCGGTACCTGAAAGCCTTTTGCACGCCGCTCATGGCCACGGTTTTCATGATCACCGGCATCGAGGCCGTTCAAGTATTCATAATGCAGTTCACCATCCGGAATTTTAAAATGCTTTTACTTCAGGAAATAGCGGTAGGGGGCATCTTATACCTCACCTATTTATTCATCTTCGAAAAGAAATCCCTCAACGAGATATGGGATCTGAGAAAGGCCTGACCATGCACAATACCAATATACTTGAGACATACGGATCGAAACAAAGGACGACGGGCTCTCCGTGCTTTTATCTGACCCTGCTCTACCTTCTTTTCGAGTACGCGAGACCCCAATCCATAACAGATGTCAGCCATCTGCACCTGCCGGCCGTTATGGTGATAATCCTTACCGTCGCCCTTGTATTTTCCAGGGGAATAAGCCTTTCCGACAGGCAGACCGGATTATTTATTTCCTTACTGGCGCTCATGGCGCTCCACATCCCTCTTGCCTCCAACAACTATTGGGCCCTTCAGAATTTCAGGGCGATGCTCCTGACCTTTGTTGCGTACCTTTCCGTTATAACCTTCATAAATTCGCTCCAGAGGTTTATGACCATGATCAACGTATGGCTCGCCGTCCATTTTTATCTTGCGGTTATCGGCATTATAAGGGGCGGGAAAGGAATCGGGGGCTTCCTTTTCGATGAGAATGACCTCTGCATGACAATGAATATGATCATACCTTTTGCATTTTTTTCCGTCATGGCTGAAAAGAGCGCAATAAAAAAGGCTGTCTATGTCCTCCTGACGATTCTTTTTATACTGACAAATGTGATGACCTTCTCAAGGGGCGGCTTCATCGGACTGGCTGCGGTGTGTATATACTGCCTGATCAGGTCGCCCAGGAAACTTGTTTCGGCCGTTCTGGTCACCCTGCTTATCTTCTCCGTCTTGCAATACGCCCCGGAAAAGTACTGGGACAGGATACAGTCCATCCAGAAAGGGACAGGCGACTCGACAGGGGAGAGCAGGGTCTTCCTGTGGAAACTCGGCCTGGATATCTTCCTGGACAACCCGGTCATCGGGATCGGCCAGGGGAACTTTCCTTTCAGAAGCAGGGAATATGAAATCGCGGCCGGCTTCGAGGAGGGGCTTGACGGAACATCAAGATCGGGGAAAGTGGCCCATTCGCTCTATATAACCTTACTCTCCGAGCTGGGGCTCACCGGCGCCCTGCTGTTTTTCGCAATGCTGTATTCCAACTACAAAGATACCTTTTCTATTCGGAACGCATTGCGCGGCCCGGCCGATAGCGCCGTATCCGGCAGGGGGAAGACCAGGCTCCTTTACCTGAGTTACGCCCTGGAAGCCTCTCTCATCGGATATCTGGCAAGCGGCATCTTCATTACCGTTACCTACTACCCCAATTTCTGGCTGCTTACAGGGTTCATTGTCTCAATGAGGCGGATTACGGAAAGGGCCGGCGGAAGCAGTGCTTAGCCCCCGCATACGAATATATCCGGGAGGTGCAAGAGTGATCGGAAGCTATTTCCAGAAAGTAAAAAAGAAGTGCTGGAAGATCATAGACCGGGAATACCCGGAAGGAAAGGACAAGTATGCAATAATCGGCAACATCATTGCGCACTCAGCACGTGACGGGGACATCATCCTTGATGCCGGATGCGGACATAAATCAGTTATCCCCGAGGCAAAACACCTCAGGATAAAAAAAATCGGCATGGATCTCGTCCTTGAGGACATCAAAGATAATAAATCCATAGATGCGGGCCTCTGCGCCAACATGAACCATATCCCGCTGAAGAGCAATTCAGTGAATATAATCGTATGCAATATGGTGTTTGAGCATCTCGACAAGCCTGAAGCGGTATTTGCCGAGTTCAACAGGGTTCTGAAAGAAAACGGTCGCCTCATCTTTATGACCCCTTGCATTTACAACATTGTAACCTTTATAAACAGATTGATACCCAACCGCCTCCATAAGAAAGTCAGCAAGCTCCTGACCGGCCAGGATGAGTCCGATGTTTTTCCGACCTTCTACCGGGCGAACTCGATCGGAAGACTGAGGAAAACTTTGCGGGAAAACCACCTCGTCGAGGAAGACCTGATCATGTATCAGCCTCCTCCGTATGCCTTCGTGTTTTCCGCCGTCATATGCAGGCTTGTAATCCGGTATTATCGCTTTATCAACAGATATGACAACCTGAAATTCCTCCGGGGTGTGATTATCGCCCGGTACAGGAAACACAGCCTGCCAGTCTGACAGGGAGGGTATTCTTTGAAAACTACAGCACCACCGGGGAATACCCGGATAAAATCATCCGGCTCTGAAGCAACCCGTCTGCCATTTGTATCCATCATTATTCCGGCCTATAATGAAGCCAGGTTCATCGGCCGGTGTCTCCAATCAATAAAGCATCTGGATTACCCCTCCGACCGATTCGAAATAATCGTGGTCGATAATGGCTCAGCCGACAGGACAGTGGAGATATGCAGAGAGTTTACCGAATCCATATACGTGCTCCGCGGCGTCACTATTTCAGCCCTCAGGAACTACGGAGCGGAGAGAAGCAAGGGTTCGATATACGCCTTTATTGATGCCGACTGCACAGCCGATCGCGATTGGCTCAGAAACTCGATAGGGCCGGTAATCAGAGAACGCTGCATAACCGGCTCGAAATACATGCCCCCTCCCGACGGCACCTGGATAGAGAAGGCCTGGTTTTCCCGGAAGCCCCAGGGAAGATGCGAGGTCACCTACATCAACTCAGGCAATCTGATCGTCCCGGCGGAGATATTCAGAAAAACGGGGGGGTTCAACACGTCACTCATTACCGGAGAGGACTACGAGTTCTGCTTAAGGGCCAAAAAGAATGCGAAAATAATATCTGACGACTCGCTCAGAGTGACCCATCTCGGGAATCCGAAAACACTCCGCAAGTTTCTGGAGAGGGAGATATGGCACGGTTTGGGCTCGTTTGGATCAGTTGCACACAACTGGCTCGACAAACCCCTGATCGGCACCTTTGTTTTCGCCCTCCTGACCGTCTGCCAGATAGCCGGCCTTTTCTTTTATCCCTTTACGGCACTTGCCTATTCGAGCGCGGGGATAGTGCTCCTGCTGCTTTTGACGGTCGCCTGGCGAAGAAAAAACATAACTTCATTCAAGCAGGGCCTGCAATTGTTCCTGCTGTATTACTTCTATTACCTCGGCAGATCAATATCTTTTATTTACCGTTTGAGCGGAAGGCCCTTCGGCCGAAAAAAATAAAAGAGGGGGGCAGCAAGGCCCCCCGATATGCAAAAAGCTGATTAGCGGACCATGAGGGCTTGCGGGGTGCCGGGAGCAACCGTTCCATCTACAGGCCCTATCATGTAATTTCCGTTGGCATCTCTTTTGGCAGGCCGGTCCGTAGTAATTATAAAGTTGTCTACGTACTCGGTCTGGTTCTGGGGCGCCATGCCGTTCCAGTAATGCATGGTTGTCATATGGGCCACGTCGGTTGAGCTGCGAAGTGTCCTTTTGGTTCTGTCCTCGACGACAAGAACGCCGTTTTTCCATATCCGGAATATAGGGTTGGTGTCAGAGAAATAGATATACATTTCTATGCACTGCCATTTATCTATGTCGAAGTAAGTTCCTGTCGGGAATTCCGTGATGTTTGTAGTGAGCAATTCGTCGGAAAGCGTTATTTGGCCTCTCGTATTTGAAAATACCGACAGCATGCCGGCGTTGGCTCCGCCTGACGTTTTAACGGCGCTTCTCAATATTTTTATCACTGACCCGCCGGGGGTCGACCACGACCAGGGTGATTTAAAATAATAATATGCCCGTATCCAGAGCTCGCTTCCCTTTCCTACAACAGTCGGATAATAGAATTCGCCGTTTGCGGTGGCATAACCGCTGGTTCCCTGCTGCCAGGACAGCTTCGCACTTTGGGATCCCGATTCAGCGTTTTCCTTGCTGAACATCGTAGTTGATCCCGCCCATTCAAAGCCCGAAAGGCCCTGGGCCTTCGTGCCTGCAGTCCCTTTTTCGAAATCAGCCGATATAGTCCATGCGTATGCCTGTGAGGCCACAATGAATGAACACAAAACAACAAAAACCATTATTGCCGAAAATACCTTGTTCTTCATATCAACAACTCCTTTTTACCTTAACAGATTTAAGTCTTGAAAGTTAACCGTGCAATACAGCATTGGCACTTGAGGCCAAGGCACGCGAGGCCAACTTCGCCGCTGCAAATGTGCCTTTAGTTTAAATTTACATGCTGTATTTATCTGTAATCCAAATCACAGCGTTCTCCTGAACTTTCCTTTATCCTAAAGCTCTCGGGAGAGGTGACCCCAGTCCGGCAGAGGAGTTCGGAAACACCTCTCTCACTAACGGATGGAATAAGCTTCCATAGCACAATGTTTCAGGAGGATCAGACAGTATGAAAAAGCATATGATCAACGCCCTCACAAAAGCGCTTGGCATGTCCCTTGTCCCCATTGCCCTCGCGGCCCTTTTCCTGACCGCCATGCCGGCATTCTCTCACGCAGGTGAGTGTGACAACTGGCAGACGCTCCACCCGGAATGGATATTCTGCGATGATTTTGAAAGCAGCGCGCCTCTGGTCGGGCCGGGCAGGTATTTCGAACACGAAAACAACAATGGAGACTTCATAGTACTGAACGGAGTGGGACTGAACAACTCAAAGGGCATGAGGAATTTATGGCAGAAGGGCGAGGTAAATGCAGGCAGCATCAAGCTGGGTTTCGGAAGGAATCCGAGCAGGCGCATGAACACCGGGATAAAATCCGGCCAGGACTTCAGGGAAATTTATTATCGCATGTATCTTAAAATGCAGAGCGGCTGGCAGGGAAATCCCATAAAACTGTCGAGAGCCACGGTCATCGCCGATAGCAACTGGTCTCAGGCGATGATAGCGCATATCTGGGGCAATCCCAATCAGTACCCCCTGATAATAGATCCCGTACGGTGTACCGACACCAGTGGCAATGTGCTCTGCAGCGGATATAATGATTTTTCACACATGGTCTGGCTTGGAGCCCAGAGCGGCGTCACCCCTATCTATGACTCTCAGCACGACGACCGCTGGTATTGCGTCGAAGCCCATGTCAAATTAAACGATCCCGGTCTGGCGAACGGCATACAGGAATTCTGGATAGACAAACAGCTCCAGACGAGAAAGACCGGCATAAACTTTGTCGGATCCTATAAAAGCTATGGGATAAATGCCGTCTTTTTCGAGAACTACTGGAATGGCGGGGCTCCACAGCTCCAGGAGAGATATTTTGACAATATCGTTGTTTCCACCCAGCCTATCGGCTGCGTCGGCACGGTTTCTCCCAATCCGCCGGGAAGCTTAGCAATTCAATGAAATTGCGGTCCTATCCTTACATCAGGAGCCTGCACCGCTCCGATAACCGACAGCGTTATCGATGCTTACGGCGGCACGGCTACGACCTGGGCTTCGGCTGCAAGCTCAACTGATCCTCACTGGATCGTGATTGATTTCGGCCAAAGCAAGACTGTTGACAGGGTCAAGATTCATTGGGCATGGAATGCCTACCAATCTCTGTTGATGACTTCTACCCAGTACAAGATTCAGTATTGGGACGGCACCGATTATGTTGATGCGGCAACAGTCAATAACTCGGGCAGCAGCACTATAACCGAGACGACATTCTCTCCGGTCACCACTTCAAGGATCAGGATATATCAGCCCGCTAACATGGGACCGGCTACGTATCCAACGGTCATCTGGCTGACAGAATTGGAAATATATGGCCCCCAAGATATCGAAACCCGGCAGATTCGGCGGAACTGGTGTCCCTGCCGGGGGGAACACTCAGAATCGCAGGAGTGGACATGAAAGGAAAGCATAGCCATACGTCCTGTGGGAATGCTCAGGGATTTGACAACGCATTCCCTACGATCATCCTCAGCCATAGTCCTCTGCTGTTCGACCGCCTTGATGAAAACCGGCAGGCATTCGTGCTTGCCGGCGATACGCACGGCGGGCAGGTGCCGCTTCCGTCATGGCTGCTGAAGATCGCCGGATATAAAAAGAACGCCCTTTACAGTCAGGGGCTCTTTGAAAAAAGAGACAAAAAGATGTTCGTCAGCCGCGGGATCGGCACGAGCCACATTCCGATACGCCTTTTCAGAAAGCCGGAGATCGCAGTCCTTCACTTTTCGCCGTAGACTACTATTGGGTCTTCAAATTTGAAATTGTGGTTTCCTTGCGTCGGGTACAGTCCCCATTCTACGACTCCGTCCGTAAATAGGGACAGTCCCCTGGGGTTTGTCGCGGCACGTACTGGGCCTGTCACACTCACCGCGCTCTGCCTGCTTTTTCTTTTAAGCTGCCGGACGGTCAGCCGCGACCAGCTTGTGCTTTTCGATTTCGAGTCCGACGCGGAACTGGACCGGCTGTACTGGAACTGCCATACGCTATATTCCCAGTCCGATAAACATGTCGCCCATGGGGCACGGTCATTGAAGGTGGAACTCTACCCCTCCGACTATCCGGGACTATCTCCCATGCTCAGAGAACATGACTGGAGCGACTACCGGGAACTCCACCTCGATATCTTCAATCCGCAGGATGACGCAGTGCAATTGACCGTCCGGATCGATGATGTTGAGAGCGGCCCGGATTACATCGGCAGGTTCAACAGGAGATTCAGTATCAGCCCCGGGCAGCAGCATCTGCGGATTCCGCTTGCACTGCTGGTCACTTCCGGGACCGGCAGAAGTCTCGATTTTAAAAAGATTCACAGGCTTTTAATCTTTGCCGGGCACCCCGAAAAGAAGATGGTTTTATATGTTGATTCTGTTAAGACTGATAGGAACTCCCCTGTAATAATTCACGGCCAAAGAGGAGGAGGGAAAGGAATAATCATGAAGAAAGACGCCGGGCTTGAATTCTTGAAACACATCGAGCTGTTTTCCTCGCTTTCCGATAACGAGCTGCGGAAGATCACAGACGATATAACGGTTCAAACCTTTAAGAGGAACGAGACCATCCTCCACGAAGAGAACACCAATAAGTTCATGTATATAATCCTGGAAGGAGAGGTCAAGGTCGTTCAGAGGACGGAGGAAGGGAAAGAGATGATACTCGCCATACATCGGGCGGGAGAGTTCTTCGGCGAGATGAGCCTGATCGACAACAGCACGGTTCCTGCCACGGTCATAGCGAAAGAGGATTCCACAGTCGCCCTCGTATCAAAAGATATTTTCTACTCATCGATTGTCAGACAGCACAAGGTGCTCGAAAAATTGCTCCGGATACTGGCCAATCGACTCCGCGACTCCTGGAAGACCGTCCAGATGCTGAGCTTCAACAACGCCGCGCAGCGGATCAAATGCCTGCTGCTGATGCTGTCGGGCAAATACGGCAGGAAGGTAGAGGGAAGAATCGTGCTCAGCATCAAATTCACGCACCAGGACATAGCGGAAATGACAGGGATGGCCCGTGAGACCGTTACAAGGGTAATCGACGAGTTGCAGCGAACCGGGGAGATCTCGATTCTCAAAGATAAATCGATAATGCTCAACCCTGACTTTACGAAAGAGCTCGAATACACGCTGTAACATGCATTGGGAATATGCATGGAATACGCTTCCCGGGGGAGGTACAGTGCATAGCAAAAGAAGTGTAATTGTGCGGCTGTCTCTTGTCGTCCTTTTAGCGCCCGCTTTAGTTGCGTTACCGGAGATCCCGCTTTTTGCGCAGCCGCCGGACATGACGGCGCCGCCCGTACAGCAGCCCCGGTCCGTTCAACCCTCGCCGGAGTTTCAGTCGCCGCCCAAGGCCCGGGCAACCGTCAGGAAAGGCGAGGTCAGCTTTAATTTCGATGACGCGGACATTTACGAAGTCATTCAGACAGTCTTCGGAGAAATCCTGAAGCTCAACTACATGATTGATCCGAGAGTCAAAGGAAGGGTAAATTTCAGAACAGTGGCCCCTGTTCCGAGAGAGGAGGTGCTCCCTATAATGGAAGTGCTTTTAAGGCTTGATGGAGCAGGATTCGTAGAGGAAAACGGCATATACAAGATTCTGCCCCTGAATGAAATCCCCGGGACGACTCCGAGCATCTTCGTCTATCCGCTCCAGAACAGCAAGGCGGCGCATATAGCCGGACTGCTCCAGACAATACTCAGCGGCGCAACGCCCCCTCCTGGTCAGCCCGCGCCCCAAAGAACACCCGGCGGTCCTGCTGCAACGACAAGAGCCGCCGGCTCCAGGCCCGGCGCAGCGTCATATACCGCGGGAACGGGCTTTCTGGTCGCGCCCGAAACAAGGGTGCTTGCGGATGAAATAACCAATTCGCTGATCGTGCTCGCAACGCCGGCGGATTACGGCTTTATAGAAGAAACGGTGAAAAAGCTCGATACCGTTCCCCGCCAGGTCATGATAGAGGTGCTCATCGCCGAAGTCACGCTTCAGGACCAGCTCCAATTCGGACTGGAATGGCTGATATCAAACGATACGAAGCTCAGGATGGACCCCTTCAAGAGGGACATTAACCTTGGCGGTTTTATAGGGCAGAATACCGGTACTCTCCTGTCGACAGACCCGACAAAAGGGCTTTCCGGTTTTTCCTACATTGCCACCGATGCCGCAGGCAAAGTGAAAGCGCTGCTTCAGGCCCTTGCGTCGGAATCGAAGCTCAATGTGCTCGCCTCCCCTCATATCCTTGCGGCCGATAACCGGGAGGCGCGCATCCAGATAGGGGACCAGGTCCCTATCGCGACCTCGCAGGCAACTGCGGTGGGGACATCCAACAGCATTCTGACTACGATCCAGTACAAAGATACGGGTACGATTCTCAGAGTAAAGCCGCAGATCAATGAGAGCGGTCTTGTCGCCCTCGAGGTAGCGCAGGAAGTTTCCGATTTCTCTCCCCAGAAAGTGCTCGGCACTGATCAGTTCGTCATATCCAAACGCGAGACCACAACCAATCTCGTTGCACAGGACGGGCAGACAATAGTCATCGGGGGTCTAATAAGAAACAGTGCCAACAAAACAAAATCGGGCATCCCGCTTCTGAGCAAGATCCCGATACTCGGCTATCTCTTCGGCTCGACAAACAGCACGAAAGCAAGGACAGAGCTTATAGTCCTGCTCACCCCCCATGTCGTCAGGAACCAGCAGGAGGCCGCGGACATGACGTCCGAATACCTCGGCAGGCTTAAAAGCGTCAGCAAAGATCAGAGGATCGAGGAATTCGTAAAAGACAGCGGACAAAAGGCGCAAAAGCCTGAACCGGGGGCGTCGCATCCCAAATATTAAGCGCCGCTTATCAAAAAAGATTTTGGGACCTCGCTTTCGGGTCATTCAACGATACGGCAACATTCTCATCCCCCCTGGATAGAACAACCCTGTCCGGTTCAATACTCCTGAGCACAAAACCGCTTAACGAATCTCCCTTTCTGAGGACGCTCACCCTCTTTCCCCTTCCGGGTGTACTGAGGGGGGACTTTTTATCTTCAATGTAGGCAAGCCCCCCCTCATCCGTTATCAGCGTCCCGTAAAGCACAAATTCAGGTTTCGGCAAAGGCTTACCCTCTGCCGCATTTGCCGGTTTTTCAACAGGAATTTTTCTTTCGGGGTTGAAAAGGTTCTGTTCGGCTATTATCGTAAAGTCCGGGGCCGCCGGCGCCCAGCTCTGAGCAGGCGCTTCCTGTCCGGCGCGGACAGCCCCTTTTACCGCAGACGGCACTACGTATCCCGTGTCCATATGGAGCAACGGCGAGATCAGGTAGCATGCCGATACAGCAAAAACTCCGAACAGGATTATGTTCAAAACATTAATGCTCCTCAGAAAATAGCCCATTATTTTCTCCCTCCCGTAAGCGCCGATACATCCAGCTTTACCGACAGCTCCCTGGGGTCCTTGAATGTCCTGACCCTTACATCGAGCTCTTTTACAACAAGATACGGGGTCCGCGTTTCTATGGAATTCAGGATATCTCCCAGGGCCCTCGTATCAGGCAGGGTCGCGTCTATACTGGCTGTTATGACCGTAAACTTTCCGAAATCCTCCGGCTTGCCGACCCGTTCGCTGATTATCTTTCCTCCCCTGCCTGTCACGATGCCCTTGACGGTCTCCTGCAGCGATGCGGTCGCGATAGAAAGGGTCTTCCCCTCGAAGAGTTTGGAATCACCGGCCTTCCTCGCCTCTTTCAGCGAGGCCAGCTTCTTCTCCATCCCGGCTTTTTCGGCAATAAAGGCCATGTATTTCGTGAGGGTCTTTATCTTTGCGTTCTGCGCCTCTTTCAAAGAGGCGACCTCGGCCTGCACTCCCCGGTAACCGTACTGGTAGACGACGGCAATAAGCAGGAGCGCCATTACGGGCATCAAAAACAGCAACATCTTATTTTTCGGCATCTTTAAGCGGTGCTCCTTTGTGTTCCTTTGATCTTTTGATTTCCATTTTTATGTTGAACCTGTCCGAATTCATCCGTGCATCCCTGAAGGTCGGAGAGGTGAACTCGGCCTTTCTGAAAACTTTCGATGCCTCAAGCCGCGGCAGAAGCTCTGTCGCAGAGCTTGCATAGCCTTCGATTTCCACTGTTGAGCCGGTTATCCTCACCCTCGTCAGCCACGCGGATTTCGGGAGTATGGTCGTAAGTTCCTTGAGGATGGTGACCGACATAGGCCCCTTTTCCTTGAAATCGTCTATGGAAGCGACTGCTCCACCAATCGCGTCTACCTCCTTCCTGAGGGCCTCCACCTCCCTGATCCCGCTCTTCCTGAGCTTTATCTGGCGCTCGATATCCCCGAGCTTCTCCTCCTCCACCTTGAGGGGAGCGACCAGGTAAACGCCCCACAGGACAAGCACTGAAAGCACAAGCGCCGCGGTCAGGACCTTCGGCGTTCCAGGACTCCTGTGCCGGCCTTTCTTAAGCAGGTCCAGCCCCCGCGCCTTCGGCCACAACGATTCCACCACTCCGCCTACGGCAGCATAGGGTATGCCCTTCTGGTTTCCAGGCACTCTGAGCTTTGTATACGTCTCTCCGAGAAATGTCACCGGCTGGTTTATTCTCCCCTGGAGCATCTCTTTCAAGGCAGCGCTCCTGTTCCTCATGAGGGCGATAACATGCGGCGACGGGTCCTGTTCTTGTGCGGTAGCCAGGAGGGTCCTGATTTCCGTCTCTATCTCTTCAGCTTTTGCCCTTTCGTCAACCGCAGTGAATATACGGTTGAAAGCGCCTGCCAGGACGCCGTCAAAGTACAAAGCCCCCTCGTACCCGTCTTCCCTTACTTCCACAAACAGCGCCTTGCCGCCTTTACCCATAAAACGGCACAGGGCGCCGATACCGGAAAGGTTGACGGTTAGCCTGCTTACGGGGATGCCCTCATCCCTGAGCGCTTCAATATAGGTATTCACCAGATCGGCCTTCGCGGCGACGACCGCAATGGCTACCCGCTCCGTGCCCTCCGTAAGCGCCTTGAAATCATATAACGCTTCTTCAGGGCTGAACGGCATCAGCCTGTCAAGCTCGTAGGCAACGACATCCGGAAGGTTTTCCCTGACCGTAGGGGGGAACTCCGCGATCTTTATTATTGCCCACGCCTTCGGGATGCTCAGCGTAATGCCCGCTCCGGCTGCCCCGAACTCTTTGACGGCAAGGACTGCCGACGACGCCACATCTTTAGGCTGCGGATAGCCGGGCCCTTCGGGCCGGTAATTCCGTGCGCCCCTTATGCTTATACGCGACATGCATCTCGTCCCGTATGCGACGGACAATCCTGATTTCTCGATCGCGATACAGAGGTCTTTTTTGGGCGCAATCCTCTCATCCGCCGCACTGAAGGTGAGCACCTTCCATAAGGACCTGCTCAACTCATGCAGTCGTGCCGCCGAATGCAAGGCCATTGAATTCAAGTTTTTTATTGCTGCTATTTCTCTCATCATCTCACGTATGCCGGACTCCTGTAGTAGAGATACCGGTATTTGGTATTGTTATCCAGTGCGACTATTGCCCTGACGGGATATCCCGTTTTCTCTCCGCCCCTGTACCCTCTCGCTTCGATAGTATAGGCGTTCGTATCAATAACGCCTATATAGGGGGCCGCTGCACTGTAATTTTCCCCCAGCAGTTGCTGAATCTCCTGAAGACCGCTTATGCTCTTGTCCTGCCTGTATTGTATGATCCTGTCTGCTGTATCGGCGCCGATGCCCGGAATAGCCGTCAGGACCTCTTTCGGCGCATAGTTCAGGTTTACCGTGCCGCTTTTTGAATTAACCGTGAGAAAATCGATGAGGCCCTTTGCCTCGGTGCTCCCGTAGAGCAGCTCGGGAGTTACGCCCTTGACGAGCAGAAGCTCTTCGAGGGTGTCGAAATCCGCGTTTTTTGCCTTGTAGGGATTCGGCAGCGACATATAGTAATCACTTTCAGCGCCGTGGAGCCTGTGCAGGTCATCGGGGTCCTTCCAGTCCATTATGGAATCCACAATAGTGTCCGCATCGTCGTCTTTTACTCCGGAATTCAGCAGCAGGTTCTTCAAGAGGATTTCGGGGACGGTGTTTATGTCCAATTTCCCGGATTCGCCCCTGATACGTACCGTATATGACCCATCGCCTACCTGTCCGCTGTAGGACGTGCCGTCCGCTTTCCACGCTTCGGTATCTTTGGTGGTTACCGCGGCATTCATGTTCTGTCTCATATAAAAGAGTTCCATTATCGCCCTTTCTATCCCGGCCTCGGCCAGAAAATTCTTCTCGATCCCCTCTTTGAACGACAGCGTGGAATGGGCCTCGGTCCTTGCCATGAGGGAGAATGAAAGGACCGTAACCATAAGAACGGTCACGACCCATATCACTATCAGAAGGGCGATGCCCTCTTTGCGTGATGAGTGATGCGTAATGCGTAATGGGTAACGGCACGAAACACAAGAACTTCTTGTGTCTTTCGGTCTTGTCTTTTGTCTTTTACGCATCACGCATCACTCATTACGCGTTACGGTTGTTAAGAGCGAGCCCCGTGCCCTCACCGGGATAATAAGAGATAGCTTCCTCGTCCCTTCAGCAAGATGCACCTTCACCTTTTCCGGTATGGAGGCTTTGTCCGTCCACTGCTCGACCCATCTGCCTTTCTCTTCCAGGGGGTCCTTGAAGAAGTATTCGAAATGTATCCCGTCGAGCAGATCAAAAAGCTTCGTCTCCTTGCCTTTTTCCGCGCCGATGAGGCCTTCGGTTGCGCGGAGCATCCATTTCCCCTGACCGCCGGATTCGACCTGATAGGTGACTATAACGTATCCCCTCCGGTTGCCCCACAGTGAATAGTTGGTCGGAAACTGCATCGATTCCCGGTCTCCCTTGAAAAGATACCTTTTCTCTCCGGTATCGAGATCACCCTCTTTATCTTCTTTAAGAGTAATGAGGATTGCGGATTGTATCTGGGAATTGATAATGTTCAGGGATGACTTGAATCTTTCAAGAGATTCTATCCTCCTTTCTCCCGAATCCACGGAACGGAATCCGAGTCTCATGGCGCCGCCTACGATCAGGAGAATAAGCCCTATCAGGAAGATGGACAGCAGCAGCTCAAGGAGCGTGTAACCGCCCCTATTAAGCAACGGGTGACGGGTAACGAGCAACGAGTTCTTATTTGCTGTTTTATGATTTATTATTTCTTCCATTCTGCCTTTAAACTGTCCTTTGTTGTTACTCGTTACTTATATTTGTTTATTCACAACCTTCATGGTCTTCAGCGCCAGCGACCTCTCCCGTGCTCCCCTGTTCCAGTAGATTGTCACTCCTATTTCAAGGAGCTTTACCTGCAGATTATCCGTCCTCTCTTTAAGGGTTTCCTTTATTGACGTTTCAATCCTGTATCCGTCAGATTGCTCGCTCGACGTTTTTTCAGCAAGGGCATCGTCATCCAGCGCCTCTCTCATCCTGGTCTCGGCCTTTGCAGCAGCAGCAACGTAATCACCGGATGAGGAGATCCCTCTCAGACCGGCGGAGAAGAGCTGGATTACCACCAGGAGCGCAATGCCGAGCAGCGCAAGGGCCACAAGCACCTCAAGGAGGGTGAACCCCGCACTTCGTAAATTCAAAAGGAAAAGTTTAAAATGAAAAAATAATGAATTTCCACAATTTTGCATTTTGCATTTTGAATTTTGCATTTATTTGATCACCGCCGCTCCGATTACAGGATCGAGCTCTATTCTTATTTCCCTCTTTTTGTTCCATAAAACAATCGTCCCTCCCTGCCCTCCGCCCGACGGCTGGAACTCAAGACGATAGCTCCCATTGCGCATCTCGCCGTACAAGGGGTCGATCACCTTTATATCTATATCCGAAGGGATGTCCTTATGCCCGCGGCCTTCTATGCCGTACCGCTTCGAACCAAGGTCTATCGATAGAGTTTGATGCTGTCCGCTGATCATCGAAAGTGATCGTGCATACCGTATAGTCGCGGATATTTCCCTGGCTGCCGCATTGAGCCTGTTCGTGGGCAGCGTGCCTGCAAAAAAGACGGCGGACAACCCCAGTATAAGCGTAATCAGGAACAGCACGATCGTCAGCTCAAGGAGAGTAAATCCATGATTCCGCGACCCGTAATCCGTGATCCGTGATGAGAGTTTATTTTTAATCCTATAACCCATGCTCTTCTCAATCATGGTTCCTTGAGCTTTGAACAGTCTTTCACATCTTTTACTCATTATGGAGCACGGATTACGGTCTTTAAAACGGTATATCCGTTATGCTAAATATGGCCATCAGCATCGAGATCACGATAAACCCGATGACCAGTCCCATGCCGAGAATCATGGCCGGCTCCAGGAAGCTGATAAGCTTCTTTATTGCCGCCCTCAGGCTCTTCTCATACGTGGAGGCAACTTTCAGCAGCATCGTATCCAGTTGCCCTGTTTCCTCCCCGACCTTGATCATGGAGAGCGCCAGTTTCGGGAATACCCCCGCCTGGGAAAGCGGAGCAGCTATCCCCTTTCCCTCTTTTGCCCCTTTGGAAACCTTATTGACAGCCGAGGCTATGACCTGGTTACTGATAACATCCCGTGAATTATTCAATGCCTGGATCAGGGGCACACCGCTTCTGAGCAGCGTGCCCAGAGTCCTGCAAAACCGCGCTGTCTCTACCTTTGCGATAACATCACCCATCACCTTGAGCTTTATCCCGTCCAGCTTGTACCTGCCCGCTTCGGATCTGGCGTAGTTTTTAAAAGTTGCCCATCCCGCCGCCATAAGCCCCAGGAATATCCACCAGTATGCTTTAAGGGCATCGCTGACCATAAGCAGTATCTTCGTCGGAAGCGGCAGGGACGTCCCGAGCTCGGCGAATATGACCGTGAATTTCGGGAGCACGTAGGTGAGGAGGACGATCACCGATATGCCGCCGGTCACGATCAGTATGACGGGATATATCATTGCGGAGAAGATATGCTCCCTCAATTCCTTTGAGGATTCCAGGAATTCATTCAGCTTGTCCAGCACCGTATCCAGTACGCCGCCGGTCTCCCCGGCCCTGACCATATTCACGTACAGCTTCGGGAAGATCTTCGGCTGCCTCTGGAGCGCGTCGGAGAATGAGCTGCCCTCCCGAATGGCCCGCAATATCGATTGAGTCACCTGCTTCATTTCCCTGTTTTCGGATATATCGGCAAGTATGCCCAGGCTCCTGTCCAACGGCAAGCCCGCGCTGAGGAGCGCGGAAAGTTCCATGGTAAAGGTCAGCAGATCGCCTTTTGAAGACCTCAGGGAAAACCGCTTCGCGCGGCCCTTTTTTTGAGCGCCGACCTTCAGGGGGATAACGCCCGAGGCCTTGATCCTGTCGACAGCAGCCGTCTCGTCCGCCGCCTCGATAAATCCATCGACGATCGTGCCGTCCATGGAGGTCGCCCTGTATGAGAATATCGCCACTTATGCTTATGCCTCCTGCGTCACTCTGAGCAACTCATTGAGGGTTGTTATGCCCTCCTTTATCTTCCCGGCCCCGTCTTCAAGGAGGGTCTTCATGCCGTTCTTCCGCGCAACTTCCCTGATCTCGTTCGCATCGGCGCTCTTGAGGATCAGCCTGCGCATATCGTCGTCGATAGCGATGAGCTCGTATATCCCCAGCCTGCCGTGGTAGCCGGTGAAGGCGCATTCCTCGCATCCCGTTCCCCGGTAAAAGGGTTTGCCGTTGCTGATTCCCAGCAGGCGCAGTTCCTCTTTGTCCGCAACCGAGGCGTCCACCTCTTTGCATCCGGGACAGATAACCCGCACAAGCCTTTGGGCGAGGATTCCCCGTACCGTGGAGGAGAGGAGGAAGTTCTCGACTCCCATATCGAGGAGCCTTGTGATCGCGCCGGCGGCGTCGTTGGTATGCAACGTAGAAAACACAAGGTGCCCGGTAAGGGCCGACTGTATGGCTATCTCCGCTGTCTCAAGGTCCCTGATCTCTCCGATCATAATGACATCGGGGTCCTGCCTGACAATGTGCCTCAGCGTGTTTGCGAAATTGAGGCCTATCTTCGGCTTCACCTGTATCTGGTTGACCCCTTTGAGCTGGTACTCCACCGGGTCTTCGACCGTGATTATTTTTTTGTCGGGCGAGTTTATCCTGTCTAACGCGCCGTACAGTGTTGTGGTCTTGCCGCTTCCGGTAGGTCCGGTGACGAATATGATGCCGTTCGGTTTGGTTATCAACTGCTTGAATTGAGAGAGCGTCTCGTGGGAAAAGCCCAGGCGGTCGAGGTCTATGACAATGCCCTTCTTGTCGAGAATCCTCATGACCACGCTCTCGCCGTAGAGCACCGGTATGGTCGAGACTCTCAGGTCTATCTCCTTTTCAGCGACCTTGAGCCTGATTCTACCGTCCTGCGGCAATCTCCGCTCCGCGATATTCAATTTTGCGGTAAGCTTGATCCTGGAGACGATCGCGGCCTGCAGCTTCTTGGGCACCGATTCGATATCATGCAGTATGCCGTCTATACGGTATCTGACCTTCAGCTCATCCTCAAAGGGCTCTATATGGATATCGCTCGCCCTGCTCTCGACAGCCCTCACAATGAGCATGTTCACGAGCTTGATAATGGGCGCTTCGGAGGCAAGGTCTTTGAGATGGCCTATATCCTCTTCATCCTCGTGCAGGAATTCGAGCCCCTCGCTGTCGCCTATCTCCTCGATTATCCTGTTTATATTCTGCGGCTCCTGGCCGTAAAACTTCGACAGGTACTCATCGATCATGTGGGCATCGGCGCTGAATACTTTAACCTCCGCCGATGTCGCCACTTTGAGCGCATCGATGGCGTCCTCGTTGTCGCCGCAGTCCGGCATGACCACGCTCAGGACATTGTTCTTCAGTTCTATTGGGATAATTTTGTTCTCCCTGATAAAGCGGAAGGATATGCCGTCCACAACAAAGGGGACCTTCGGCAGATCCTCCACTTTCAAGCAGTCCGGTTTTTTACTCATAAAATATCACACGTCCCTTAAAACCCGGCTATGAGCGGTGCTGCCTCTCACTCCCAGTTCGTAACATCCTTGTCCTCCCCCTCGCCCCCGGGCGAACCGTCCCTGCCGTAGGAGAAGAGATCATACTCGCCGTGCTGTCCTGGCATCTGGTAGTGGTACGGCTTGCCCCACGGATCATTCGGCAGGCCCTTCTTGAGATACGGCCCTTCCCATCTCTCAAGTCCCCCCGGATTCGCCACCAGGGCATTCAACCCGTCCTGCGTGTTTGGATATGTCCCGACATCGAGCCGGTACTGGTCCATGGCCTGTTCCAGCAATTCGATCTGGGCCTTTGCCGCAGCCTGCTTGCCTTTGCCGAGTTTCGGGAAAAGCTTCGGGCCTACCAGCGCTGCCAGCAGTCCCAGGATCACGAGGACAACGAGCAGCTCGACAAGGGTAAAACCTTTTTTATCCGTGAGATAGAGGTTCCTCTTCATTTTCACACTCCCCAAAAAAAATCATAGCCCTAAAAAAAGCCTTCGTAAATGAAAAAAATGAGACCGGTGAAAACCGATTTATACCGGAAGCAAACGACTGAAAAATGTGGTTCTTCAAAAACATTTTAACACACTGCAAAAATGAAATCTCTTAAGGTTAACAGTTAAACGTCCCTGCTGTCAAATAATTGACCATGCATTTCCGAAATACGAAATAGTCTAATCCCACCAGGAGAATGGGGTCAGGAGAATGGGGTCAGGCTTGCATTCATGCATTTAGCTTTTTCAGTATTTTCTTCATTGCGCCCTGTCCTTGATTTATATGCATATATGCCTGACCCCACCTTATCTTGCACATACGGCAGTATGAGGCTATTCTGAGAATGCTTGTCGTGCTTTTCACCTTTCTCATGCTCGTCCTTGTCATCATCCTTTTCAATCTCAACAGGCATCATGATTAAATGGGACGGTTCCAACACTGTTCGGCATGAAAATTGTTGTGTAAGGAACTTAGTGATGAGCATGCAAGTATCTGTTCTCTCTGGATAAGCGCAGAGCGATTTTGCTTAGCCTCTCACAATATGTCATAATACCGAAGT
>JAMCVZ010000024.1 GCA_023476565.1 Nitrospirota bacterium | reverse complement strand
TTTTTGATTCCTTGAAATTTCCTACCACCATCAATGTGGTGAGGGAATTTAAAACAGAATCGCGATACCCGTTAAGTGTTGACTTTTCTACTTCTTCAAGGACGATCTGCCTTGTCTTGTAACCGGTTACCACCACTGTGATTAGCACCATTGCAGCAATCATCACAATAATAGGCACTGCGGTTTTCCACTTCAATGAAATATCCTTTATGTTCATACCCCCCCTCCCCTATAAAAGAATAAGCGTATTATACAGAATAAAACCATGTAAACATGCAAATAAATATCGTTTATTATCGTATGGAGCAGGGAGGACTTTAATGTCATATTGATTGGGGGAGAGGCTATTGGATCATTGCATAATTCAAGGCAATAAAGTATCTTTTAATTATAGCTACAGGATAGATTATATTTACACCTTTCAAGTGCTGTTTCCGGCCACCACTGACGTTCTTGTCGGACATAATCGATAGAGCGTCAGTGGCCCCCTCCTACCGTCGCCGTACGTTCCAATCGGTTACAAAATTCTCGTTCTGATATTTGTCCGTCACCTGCTTGATCTGCTGGAAAAGCTGCTCCACCTTCTCCTTATCCTTCTCGTCTGAAACTACGGACACAACAGCATTCTTACAGTCCTCCATGACAACGCTCATGTTTTCCTTCAGCTTCTCCTCTTTGTAGCTCTTCCATACATACCAGCCGCCAATGAGGACAAGAATAATCACCAGAGGACCTATGATATGAATGTGCCCCCGCTGACCTTTCAGTTCTGTGTCGCTTTCACTGCTGTTCATATTCCGCTCCATGGTTTAAGAGGTGTCCTTAAAACATCCCCGCGATCTGCTTTGCAAGCCGCTCCGAGATGACCGCTGCGGCCTCGTTCCGGTCGATATTGGTCTGCTTTGCCTTTGCCACTATACGGGTGCGGTATTCCTGGAAGTCACTTTTCACATCACGTTCGGTGACCAGGACCGTGGAAGAGCCCTGCTTCGCGTTGGTCGTCATTGTGCCGGTGACCCCGCCTTCAACTTTCTCCCTGATCTGCACGTCTATGGCGCCGAAAAACGTCTCTACCTTGAAGGCCGCGCCGATAGCTCCACCGGCCAGGCTCCCTATTGCTCCACCGATTAAGCCGCCTGCAGCGCTGCCCTTCCAGTCACCACCCATAGCGGCGCCGGCTACCGCCCCGCCGAATCCTCCTGCAAGCATGCCATCGGACGTAAGCGTTGACTTCTCGTAATCCATGTAGAGGACATTAGACTGGATGATGTAGCCGGCCTGAGAGGGGTCGTTGACTACCGTAAGGCCCTTTTGGGCAAGCTTGTCCCTCAAAAACTGCTCAAAGGTGATCTCCTGCATATCGGAGGTATTGGTGACCCTCACGTAGACGTTCCGGTTCTTTGCCAGATTTGCCGGATCGAGGAATATGGTATCGGACATTTTCACGTTGACGGTCATCTTTGCGTTCTCGATGGCGTGCATGGTCTGAGCGCATCCCGAGAGGTTGAAAGCCAGTGCAATAAGTAAAACAACGGATAAAAAAGCCTTGAAAATTCTCATTTACTGCCTCCTGTGTTCAAAATAACTAAAAGCTCCTGAGGGCCACGCCCTAGTGATAATCACGAGCTTCGATTGATTCATCGTGTGATATTGTACAAATAATCCCCTCTATTATACATATTACTTCTTCAGGGTAACTATTTATGAATACAAGTGAAATTAAAGATGATTTTCATCCACCTGCTTGACAAAAGAGTGAAAAGAGATTGTAACTGTTACGTCCCAGCAAACCGAGTCCGATTTTAGGGGTGCAATTCCCACCTAACCGATACCAGTTTTAAAGAATGCCACAAGGCTCCCTGGCAACGCTCAATCATGGAGGGATCGTTTTATCGCAAGAGGGCGGCAAGGCCGGGTCCATATGTTGAGGAGATCATTGTCAGGCTGCTCATACAGGGCAACGGCCTCATTGATACCACAAAGGTATGGGGGATACTCGCCCTTGATAAAAAATACTCTGCCGACGACATTAACGATGCTTGCCAAAAAGCCTTGTCTGTAGATGCTATCAGCTACCGGAGCATTCTGACGTTTCTGCAACTCAAAGCAGCAGGACAGCAAGAAGAAAAGAAAGGAGGGTTAACCGAAGGCATAAGGAAATCCGAATTCGCAAGACCCATAGAGGAGTATCAACAACTATTAACTTTTGGAGGTAACTCATGAACATTGAGACAGTACGAAGTCAGTTGAAAACACTCAAACTCCATACTGCTGCAACAGAGCTTCAGGAGGTGCTTGAACAGCACAAAAAGGCAGTCTCCCTGTCATGGATCAGCGATCCGTTGGAGCGTGAGATCGACTCCCGGCGGGAAAGGGCATTGATGACCCGTATCAAGAAGGCCAACTTCCCCGGGATCACCACACTCTTTGACCTTTGACTGGTCGTTTAATCCTCAGATCGATGACAATAGAATTCGGCAGATCGCTGCACTGGACTTCCTTTCAAATAACCAGATATGTCTTTTCCTGGGGCAGCCCGGAACCGGGAAGACTCATCTTGCACTGGCCATAGGCGTGCTGGCTGCAAACAGGGGATATCGTGTCTATTGCAATAGCATCAAGAGACTGGCTGAGGAGATTCTTCGAGCCAAAGCTAAAAACAATCTCGATGCCCTGTTGCCAAAGAATTCTATCGGCACGACTGTGGATATTTGATGATTGGGGAGTGACAACCATGAACAGGGAGGTAGCAGAGGAAATATTCGATCTTCTGGACAGAAGAAAACATAGTTAGGCAATGATACTGACATCCAACAGAGACATAGATGAATGGCCGCAGGTGTTTCCCGATCCAGTCATCGCCAATGCAACCATTGATCGAATATTCGACCGGGCGGATATCTCCATCTTCAAGGGAACGAGTTACAGGCTAAAAGGCAAAATCGAGATCAAAAATGTTAATTTAAAATGAAGCACAAATGATATTATAAAAATGGTGGTCTCCGTTACCTGGGAATGAACTGGTATCGATTACCTGGGACGTGACAGTCTTCTTTCACCCTTCCTGTAAATATGCCTTTAAAAGCCTCGAGACCGGCTAAAGATTGGATAGCCTGTCCGGAGGACTTCCCCATGCTGAGAAGTTTGTTAAACCTTTCCTCTGCTCTCAACCCAGATGCGGCACGACCAGTCTCTCCGCCGAATCCTGACTTTGCCAGGGTATCAGCACTGAGAGTGTCGCCGGCAAGAATTGATGCCCCAAGCTTGCCGGCCTGAAATTCTGAGGCTCCTTCTACTGCTCCTGCATATCCGTGTTTTTCGATTGTTTTTTAGATTGCCTCTCAAATGGTTTTCCTGATCGAATGTTTTTGAATTCCATATATCTCTGGTGCTGTAATGGTTTGCCATGGTCTGAGTCGGCATCACCTCCCAGTTTTGCCTTAACGTATTCGCATGTCCTTCCGGGGTATGCGTGGCCATTGCCGATGAGTCCCCCTGAGACTGCATCTGCCCGCTTATGTTTCCTGCCATCATGGCAAGGGCATGGCCGCCGAATTTGACCAGTGTGCCTGAAAGCACGGTAGCCAGCATGATCCCGAAGGTCCTTATGGTCCCGAACATTGAAAGGGTCTTCATGGCGTCATTGGGAGAGGCCATCAGCGAGGCAAAGCCCAGCACAACCTCTTGACAATAGTATCATAACTTGATACTATATAATCGTGAATGCGAAGCATCGAAAGACACTGGAGCTGATCTTTGAGAACCCGGTCAGGCCGGATGTTAACTGGTCGGATATCGAGGCGCTCCTGCGGCACATAGGAGCGGAGATCAGCGAGGGAAAGGGATCGAGGGTCCGTATTGCCCTCAAAGGTATAAGGGCGGTCTTCCACCGTCCACATCCAAAACGGGAAACCGACAAGGGCGCACTGAAATCAATGCGCCGGTTTCTTATCGAAGCAGGAGTGAAACTATGATGGAATATAAGGGATACACCGCAAAGGTGGAGTTTGATGATAAGGCAGAGATATTTCACGGCGAAGTGATCGGCATAAAGGACGTAGTTACTTTTCAAGGAAGGACCGCAAAAGAGCTTAAAAAAGCCTTTAGGGAATCAGTGGACGATTACCTTGCATTTTGCAAAGAGCGGGGAGAGTCCCCCGATAAGCCGTTCACAGGGAAGTTTGTCGTCCGCCTCTCTCCCGAACTGCACAGAAAGATTTACCTGTCAGCCAAGTTTTCCAACGAAAGCATTAACGCATGGCTGAACGAGAAATTAAGCCGCGCTGTTGATGAAGAACTGAAGGAGTGCGGACGTAATTAAATATGGCGTCCCCTGAATTCCAGCGGGAAGAGTGCCCTTCTACGTGAACCCAAAAAAAACTGTAGATTTTTACTTGGAGTGTGTATAATAGTAATAAAGTAATACAGTATTAAAGGGGTATATGCTTATGAGCACCACTGTCAAAGTAAGAGAGAAATACCAGGTCACGATCCCCGAGGATGTCAGGGAAAAAGTACCCTTGAAGGTCGGGGAGCGCGTAGAGGTGACGGTCCGCGACGGTGAAATAGTGATCCGCCCGGTTATGGAGGTCCCCCGGACACAGGCATGGTTTTGGGAAAAGGGATGGCAGGAAATGGTTTCCCATTCCATCGAGGACATGAAGGCAGGCAAGTTCAGAGTGTTCAAGTCCGTTAAAGAGGCCAAGAAGCACCTTGGCGACTGATATCGTCATTCCCGAAACGATCCTCAAATGCCTCAACGAGCTGCCAAAGGAAGTGCGCCTTAAATTCTGGGGGCAACTGGAACGGCTGATCAAAAACCCTGCGCATCCAAGTCTGCGGAACGAGAAGCTCTCCGGAACCGATCACTGGGCCTTCAGCATCACCATGAATTACCGGGCCACTTATCTGCTGACGGAAAAAGGAATCGTTATCACGGCTGTCGGCACCCATAAAGACGTACTGGGGAACTGATATCCACGAGACCGCAACGTCCAGTAAACTTTCGCAGGGAAAACAGGAAAAACCCATTGTATTGACATTGCATATACAATCGCTGTAAACTTTTTTATGGAATTTTCATGGGACGAAAATAAAAACTGGGAGAACAGGAAAAAGCACGGCATAGACTTCAACGAAGCGTCGGAAGTTTTTGATGATCCTCTGCACATCTCGGTCTTGGACAAGAGATTCGATTATTTCGATGAGCGGTGGATAACACTTGGGACGACTAAAAAAGGAGAGATTATAGTTATCGGACATCTTTATTTCTTAACAGAAGACAGCGAGCATATAAGAATTATAACGGCAAGAAAAGCCACAAGAAAGGAGCGTGAGCAATATGAAAAAGTCGGGGGATAAAGAGAGCTTCGAGCTTAAAAAGGAGTACGATTTTTCAAAAGGCGTCAGGGGAAGGTTTTACAGGCCCAAGAAGGTTTCGACCTCGCTTCGTCTCGATGACGATGTATTGCTGTTTTTCAAAAAACTTGCAAGCGAGAGAAAAATGCCCTATCAGACATTGATAAACAGTGCACTCAGGGAATACACCAGGAAAGGGAAAGGTCAACAATGTCCGGCTTAAACGTTTCTCTTTTTTTGGTTTTTCCCAATTTTGCCCTTGACAAAGCTGCCCGATGAGCGTATATATAAAGCAAGAAAAGGAGGTGAAAGACATATGCCGGACAACGACGAATACAGAAGGGAAATCGAGAAGCTGAAAGGGGAGCATAAGAAACCTTCTAAACTCAGACGATTCAAAAAAGGGCTGAGGGGAGCAATAAAGGGGATGAGCAGAAGAACGCTGGCTACTCTCATTATTGCTCTTCTGATAATATCGTTCCTCGGTTATTGGTCAGTTAAGATATTTGGCGTTATTGCGACTATCGCTGTGATATTAATCTTTTATTTTTATGCTGGCGGTAACGACGTGATTAGAGATCCAAAATTTTCTGATCAACGGGGCAATATTTATTACAACAAATCACATCCCTTCAATTAAAAATGATAGGTATTCTATCTCACTACTACATAAAAACAGCCTCAATAATTATTCGCCCTATGTCTTAATCGGTGTTTCCTATAGTGGCCTCGATTACAGAAACTGCTCCCTTTATCTGAGCTAACACCTGGTCGTCTATCTCAAATTCATAAGGTAAATCCAGCATCTCGTAATTCTCCGCCTTCCCGATAGACAAAAATATCTTAGGGTATTGGAAGAGTTGGTCTATTATTGTATTCGTCAGCAAAAAAATATTATCCCCGAGCTCTACATAGATATCGCCCTGGAAATAGTTTATTTTTACATCTTCCTCTTTAAAGTGAGTAATTTTCTCAAACAGGAGAAGCAACCCTCCCTTTGTAAGTACCGCCTTGTAA
Source organism: Nitrospirota bacterium (assembly GCA_023476565.1). Classification (GTDB taxonomy): domain Bacteria; phylum Nitrospirota; class Thermodesulfovibrionia; order Thermodesulfovibrionales; family Dissulfurispiraceae; genus JAMCVZ01. Next base: position 16,358 of record JAMCVZ010000024.1, on the reverse strand, counting down.
GCTAAATTCTTATTCTTGGAATCTTTTGTTTTCATAATCGACCTCCCTTATAGTTATTCAAAGTCTATCTCATTTTCGTCATAGGCATTTTAGGGAATGAAGGCGGTACTGGTTTACCATAGTCCATAGGATATTTCGAGTACGGCCCTTCTGCATTGGGGTTAATGTCACCAGATCCAGGGCTACGGGATCCCTTAAATAAAGACCCTTTTGGAATATATCTTTCCATATCAATAATTATTCCTTGCACCCTACCTGCTGCCTGAGCAGTTCGATGAAACCCATGCTCATCAAGAGTTGCACTCACATAGTTATCATACTTATACCCACCACTGAACGATTTGCTATCATCAAACTTGAAATTATTACCAGTAATCCCACTCGTATGAAGGCTTGCATTATTTGGCCCATACGTGGCATCCCTTTCCGCATAAACTGTTTTCCCATCCGGTGTTTTCTCCGTATCCGCATATTTATACTGGACAATATCTGTCCCCTGGCCGGATACAATTACACGTTCGCCGCTACTGTTTCTGCCATACTGAAGGTTGCCGTAATAGAGATTGCCGTCATTCCCTCTATAAGCACCGGAGAATGAATCCTCGTTGTAGGTTCTGTTTTGTGTGCCCTGCCATCCCTGTGTCCCGATTCCAAACCTCAACCCCTTTTGAACATCCTTATAGTCAACATCTTTATCCACAAAAGAATGACCTGAAGTACCATCGGCATATACTACTTTATTGCTCTGTGCGTCATATGTCAGCGATCCCCGTTTCCCGTTTATTATTCCTCCAACCTCTAATCTCCCGTCATCGTATTTTTTAACCGTCGCACCGCTCTGAACATTATAATTGCCGATCTTCATAGGATCATGAGAGATTTTTTCTCCAAAAGAGCTTATTACGTTCCCTTCTTTGTCTTCTACCTTGGTGAAGGCCATCCCATCAGATGTGCTTTTCTCAGTCAAAGTACTGCCGTTAAAATCAATCCTCCTTCCGTTCCCTACAATTGAAAACTCGGCGGGTTTCCCGTTATCGCCCATTCTTAATCCACCTACCATATCCCCATCGCGAAGATTAATGCCCTTGATTCCAGCGTCATCCAACAGTTTTTGAAAATGCTCTCTCCTGTCTCCCGTAAGTTGAAAGTTCGCTTCTCTGCCGGTCGAAAGTTTTTGGTTTTCTGAAAACCCGACTACCCCTGCCGCAGTGGTCATATCATATCCAGCAGCCCCTCCTAATAAAGCCGCTGCGTTTGTATCTCCTATTTTCTTCCCTTCTGCCTGCCACGTTGTCCTTTCAATAGCCTCTGCTCCATAGGTATCTATAGCTTCTCCATGAGATGTATTCTGAACTACTTGCCATCTTGCCCCATCAACTTTATTTTGTATTAGAGCCGTTTTGGTATCCTCTCCTGTTATCGAAGAACGAAGCTTCGCAGCTTCAAGCTCTGATGCGGTATCGCCTTCTCCGCGTGCTTTAACCTGCTCGATATAGTTGTCTAAACCTCCTGCACCACGGATATTACCTTCGAGCCCCGCATATTTTGCATCCACCATCTTTTCAGCGTTCCCATACAAAGTACGCTCCTTCTGTGAGGACAATATACCGCTGTCCATTTGCCAGCCTTGAGAATCGCGAATCCCGTCCCCATACTTCTGATGCATGTCCGCCTGCGCTGCCTGTTGCGAATAACCGTACTCCGCCGCCCCTATCTTCGTCTGTGCAATATTATCCCATTTGTGGTGGTTCGCCCACGCCTCTGTCGGCATCACGTCCCAGGTCTGCCGCAGCTCGCTTGCATGCCCTTCGGGGGTCTCGGTCTTCATTGCCGCGGACGCCCCCTGTGACTGTATCTGGCCGGTCAGATTGCCCGCCATAGAGGCAAGGGCAGCGCCTCCGAATTTGATGAGTATCCCGGAGATCACCGTTGCCATTACGATCCCTATAGTCCTCATCGAGCCCAGGGCTCCGAGCGTCTTTATCGCCAAATTGGGCGCGGCCATCAGCGATGTAAACCCCAGGTTGTTCGCCCTGAACGTCTCAAAGGCGTTGTAGCCGTAATCAACGTACATGCTCTGAGTGACCGCATCCATGACCTGCCAGCACATGGTCCAAACGAAGAGCCCGACGACGGCGACTGCAATTTTGCAATCTTGAGCCTCGGGGAGGGGAAAATATTACTCATTTCTGCTATACTATACATATAATTAGATGCATTAAGGAGGTATTGTGAAGACGACATTGAACATACCGGATACGCTCATAAAGGAAGCCATGTCAGTGTCCAAAAGCAGGACGAAGACAGAAGCGGTCATCGAGGGTCTCAGGGAGCTGATACGGCAAAGAAAGATCGAGAGAGTGCTATCTTCTGCCGGTAAGCTGGAATTCTCGGATAAGTGGGAAAAAGCACGGCATGGACGCTAAAGTGGTTGTCGATACTTCTATCTGGATCGCCTTTTTTAGGGGCAAAGACTTTGGTCTGACAGAACGCATTGCCACATTGCTCAAATCCGGGAGAGCTGTCTATACAGGCATTATTGCACTGGAATTGATCAATGGGGCGAAAGGGCAGAAAGAGTTGCAAATCCTTTACGATGCTTTCGATTCCATGCCGTGTATCCCCGCAAGTGAAATAACCTGTTTACACGCCGGCAAACTGGGATATGAGCTTGCAAGGAAAGGGCATACATTGAGTACCGTTGACCTTTTAATCGCGCAGACCGCAATCGAAAACAACCTCTTTCTTATGACCTACGATGAGCACTTCAACGTGATAGCGAAACACAGCTCGCTCACTTTATTCAAATAAGCTTGGAAACAGGGCCAAATATTGCTCAGAAGCAGCATACGATATTTTTCGCAAAAAAAGAAGCCCTTGACAAACCCGGCGAAAGAGCGTATATATAAAGTAAGAAAAGGAGAGGAAGAAAATGTGGTGGATAGCGGCGGGCATAATAGCGGCAATAGTGATATTCAGGCTGGTCATCGACAGGACCGGGGCTGAGGTGAAAATAACGAGCGGCGAAATAGATGATGATAAGTTTTCCGGTGCTTCACTTAGTGGACACAGTTTCAGCGCCCCCTCATCTGTTTTATATGAAGACGACAAATAACACATTTTGCACTTCACCCTTTCTCTCTCCTCACGTTCTCTTTTTGACAAGAAATGTTTAAATAACAATGCCCGCCAAACTCTCGTTTATAGAGGATGGTCAGGGATTGTTATTTCCGAGTCGTCATTGGATTATCCGGGATTCCCTTATAGTGAGGCGGCTCATCCTGTGATTGTTGTTTCATATACTGAGCCTGTGCATCGGTAACCGGCATATGTTTCTCAGGGTTGCGAATGGTTCTTGTGTGCAACCCCTCATTCATAACAGCACCGCTGAATATTCCCACATCATGTTTTATCGCCTCTGCTTCGGTCAGCCCCCTGCCCGCGGCAGTCTCCCTTGCATGGGTGATGACTGTATTCATTCCTGAAGACAGAATGTTAAATGAGGTTGTATCTTTACTTCCTGTCAATAATCTGCCTTGCATTGTTGCCCCCATGCCAAGGGCCTCAAACCCCGCCTTTACAGATGCATCCGCCTCAGCAGCATCATATTTTGTTCCTTTCCTGCTAATAAACGCACTTACTTCATGCGACCATCCAGCGGCGAACACAGTGGCATTTGCGCTCTTTATCACCTTACTTCCTTCCGACAGCCTCTGTGCATACATGCTATCTCCCGTCTCGATCATGCTGAGCGCCGTGTACTTCTTCGGATCGAGCACAAATACTCCGGGCTCGCCGGACACCCCAGTCCCCTGAACAATCTCTTCGCCGGTTTTATGAACATCCCGATGATCGTAAATCTTATGTTTTTCATCACGGGAAATATCTATAGTACCTGTATGCTTCCTCAACCCTGTATCCACCACCTTCAAAGCCTCATGGGTATCCCTCAATCCGGTAAGCGTTGAGCGGTGGTCGAATTCAGCGGACCTTCCACCTTGATCCGCAGTTATCGTCGCTATATCCCCTGTCGCCGTGTCCCTTGCAACATTGACATTTACCGCTTGCCCATCGCTCATGCCCTGCAGGCCTTTGTAAAAATCGCTTCCTTCAAGGGCACTGAATTCCTTCAGGGCCTCGTCCTTGGGCATAATAAGCTTATCGTAAGAACCTTTGTCACCGGTTTCGTGGTATGCCTGCCAGTTGTTGATCTTACCCGAGGCCAGATCGATATCCGAGGCGCTGCCCTGCATGCGCACGGTCTGGCCGGAAGCTGTGTCCACCCCCGCAAAGGAGTATGCGCCTCCGGTATCTTTCAATTCGCCCCTGAGCGATCTACCTCCGAAATCGAACATCCCCTGAGCGCTTTCCTGCGTTATATGACCGCCCTGGCCCGTAACCCTTTCGTACTGGAGCCCTGTTGACGTGGTCCCTCTCTCTATCAAGCGACCGTTCTCAAATGTCTTTGTTTCCATCCCATCAGCCGTCGTAATGGTCTCGGAGGCTTTCAAATTCGCAACGTGCAGATTACCGTCGGAATCCGAGAGAAGGCCAAAAGACCTTTCCTCGATCTTCATGCCGGACTCAACTCCCCACATCCCCTCCTGTTTGAGATGTTCCGCCTGGGCCTTATCCAGCACCATCCCCTGGTCTTTCCACTGTTCATATGCCCAGACATTATCTCCAAAACCGAAGAATTCGGCTTTTTGCCTCTCTGAGGCCTGCTTGCCAAGGGCTGATTGTGTACGCTGTGCTCCGGAAGCAAACGCATTATCCACACCACCATATTGAAGTCCTGAACCTACCTGACCGGCCATCTGATTTTCTAGAGAATCGCGAATCCCGTCCCCATACTTCTGATGCATGTCCGCCCGCGCTTCCTGTTGCGAATAACCGTACTCCGCCGCTCCTATCTTCGTCTGTGCAATATTATCCCATTTGTGGTGGTTCGCCCACGCCTCTGTCGGCATCACGTCCCAGGTCTGCTTCAGCTCGCCCGCATGCCCCTCGGGGGTCTCGGTCTTCATTGCCGATGACGCCCCCTGGGCCTGCAACTGGCCACTGATATTGCCTGCCATCATGGCAAGGGCATGGCCGCCGAATTTGACCAGTGTGCCTGAAAGCACGGTAGCCAGCATGATCCCGAAGGTCCTTATGGTCCCGAACATTGAAAGGGTCTTCATGGCGTCATTGGGAGAGGCCATCATCTCATTGAACCCGAGATTGCTCTGCCTTATCCCGTCGAATATCTTGTAGGCGCTGCTGATTGCGATACTGTGGGTTATCGCATCCGTGATCCCCCATGCGGTGAGCCATACGAAAAACCCCGCGATAGTCCCTATCGCCACCTTGAACAAAGGGGTCGGTATGAACATGATGAGAAAAGGGATCAGCCCTATGGCGATGGAAGTGACAATCGCCCTGATGATCGGCAGCCATTCGTTTGCAACGACCCCCTGGCCGATGCTGCTGGCCACCATGTTCCTGTTCGCAAGTGTTGTCATGGCCAAATCAGGGTTTACTGATAGAAGCGTGTTGTTGAGGTTCTGTGCCATGTAGGCCTGCCTGATGAATGTCCATGAAGGCATGCTTATGGTGTTGCCGCTGGTGTAATTCACCGTGCTTGTGATGATCTGGTCGCACTTCTGCATCTCGCTGGCATTGTCGGGATTAAACCCGGACGCTGCGCACACCGCCCTTACGGACTTATCAAGGTTGCCGGGGGCGCTCAAATAGGTCTGGATATTCGTCCACGCATCGGTGCAGGTCATGGTGCAGCCGTTTCTGTAGGTCCCGCCTCCCGAAGGGCATGCTGTGCCATTGTCCGCGTAATAGACCGTGTAGATGGCAGGATTTACTCCTTGGCTGTACTGCGTGAAAAAGTCCACGGACTTTTCCGTGATGTCGTTGACACTCAGGGTAGTCCCTGGCCTCTGTAGCTCGAAGAAAAGGCAGTCCTTGGTGTAGTTCTTGAGGGAGTCGTCTATGTAATTGTCGTTCGGCATATGTATCAGCGAGGTTGCCTTGAGGATCGCATTGAACCCTACACCCCCGGCTCCGTCCTGATAGCTTCTCGGGTCCCCGGACGTATAAATGATGTCCACCAGGCCCCTTTCGACCAGATTCAGGGTTCCTGCAATTGCGATGATGCCGTCAGGGATACCCCCGACCGCCTGGTTTCTGTTCAGCACGGGGTCATAGATATTAAGCGTCCCCTTGGGAAGGATCAACCCTGCCCAGATGACTATGCCTGTGAGTATGGGGATTGTCCAGGAAAGCCCTCCCCCCTTACCTCCGGTTGCCATCTTGTAGAAAAACGATATTCCACCGAACACGATACTTAAGACGATGATCGAGAAAAAAAGAGCTGCAAATGCGTGGTCTCCGAGAACAAGGGCGATCTGCTGGAAAGCGGTCACGATGGGGTCAAAGCCGTTATAGGTGTAGTATTCCATGTCAAGGGCCTGGGCGCTTGCAGGGAACAATGAGCATAAAAGCAGAACCGTCAATGCGTACTTCATTTTCTTCATTTCAATGACTTCCATAAAAGGCTCTTCCAGCATACGGTTGATAAAGTCTTCTCGCTTTCTCCTGTACATCTCCGGCGTCATTCACTCTGCGGCCATGCTATTTCCCCATTGCCCTGTTCGCCACTCCTGAGCCGAATTTGGCCGAAAGAAGCTTGTGGGCCATTTCATCGAACCTCTGGAGTTTGTCGGCAGTGGACATCACCACGCTGACCTCACTTAAGATAGCAGCATAGGAGTCCCGGAGCCCTTTTGCCATCTCATAGGCTCTGGTTTCCATATCGGCAACCATGAACGTGCTGTCTTCAAACAACTCAACCTGACACTGGTGAGCGCCTGCGCCTGAAGTCGCGCTCTTGTTTGATGTAGCAACCTGTTTTGCCTTTTCCAGCACGGCTATTACCTTGTTGTAAAACTCGGTGGCTATCGAATAGGCATACGCCTTAGCCGTTACATCGGCAAGGGTCCCCAGCACCGCGCCTTCCTGGTTTGTCCCGACCGCGTACTTGAGCACCAGGCCGACAGGAAGGGGGTTTGAGTTCAGAAACAACTGGTCTTCGTTGTCGGGCTGTCCTTTGGCCTTGTATTTTGAGGCGATCTTCTGCATTTTGCCTGAAACCCAGTTGACCAGATTGCTGTCAGTCGTTTTGTAGCATGCCCAGTTCTGGCCCATTGCATATAATTCACCATTCACGAAGTTTTCAAGGGCCTCTTTTCCTTTACCGTTCTTCTCGCAGGGACTCTTGTAAGAGACCTGGAATGTCCCATCATCGTACTTCTGGACCCATATGTCTCCCATGAACCCCCGTATGGCGTCGGCATAGGGGGCAGAGCCGAATTTTGTGCTCAATTTATCTACAACCGACCCGGTGTCCCCGAATATTGCTTTCACATCGGCAGGGCAGCCGGACGTGTTGCCGGCGTTCGGGTCGCCGGCCTCTTTGCTGGGCGCCTTGTCTCCGTTAGCCCTGAATGCTTTCTGCGTTGACTGCCATAGATCATCGATGCCTGATGATGATTTAAACTCGGACACCGCCTTTGCCATCGTGCCCTGCTTGTCATCAAAGCCGGGCGGTGCAATGGTCGCAACAAGCGCTTTTGCTCCCTTACACTCATCAAGCTGAATGTTGTTGAGCTTGTTGATGATGTTCTCAAAGTCCTTTACCGTGCCCGACATCTCCTGGGTAAGTACCTTAAGGGCGATATCAAATGCCACGGCAGGGGCAGCCTGGATCATCCTCTGGAGCTTCTGAACCAGGTAATCCACGTTGAGGAAAGAAAACCCTCCCATGAGGGCATCGATTCCCCCGCACCCCGCCTTCACCTTGGGCGGCGTGACCGTCATGAGGTAATCGTTTCCCTGGGGCCAGCGGGCGGAAAAGCTTCCTGCGGTATAGTAGCCCCTCTTTTGGCCCTCGAAGTATCCCGGGGCAGTCTCAGTTTTCTGGGAGAGCCAGTCGTCCACGACACCAGCCCGGGATGAAAAACCCACAAAAAGGAAAATCGCTGACACCGTGAGCACAAAAGCAGCGGTAGTCTTATTCACTTTCATATCTTTATACCTCCTCTTCATTTCACTTTATATCTTCTATGCCGTCTTTAAGAGGGGCGTTGACGTCAAAGCTCCCTCCCTTCTGGAACTCATAAAGAGAGTATTCCTCCGGCGTGATCTCCCCTTTGAGGAGCCTGATACCCCGGTAGAGCTTGTCTTCCATCTCTGACATTGAGATGACTCCTGCAGAAACAGGGATTGAATTCGGATTATTACGGTAGACAAGCACAATATACGGGGTCGTCGTTACCCCGAAACGGCTTGCAAGCCTGCTGTCGATATTGATGTCAACCCTCTTGATATCCCATCCGTATTTCTTGAGGAAAAAGTACAGTATGCCATCCTGTTCGATGCAGTACTGGCATGTCGGGGAATAGAAATAGATGAGCCCGAAATCATCCTGGGAATTCCTGATCACCTTCTCGATCTCCTCGACTTTCTGCTTGGTAAGCGCGTTCATGCCGGGTGCTGCAACCGGATAATCCTTGTTAACCGAAAGGTCAGGATATTTCTGCATCACGTATCCGGTGACATTGGTGAATGCAAGCGCCTTTCTCCGTGCGATATCGTTCACGATGTAGAACTCCCGCACGTTTTCCTCTGAGGGAACCTGCACTGCCTTTTTCAAAAACTCATCCCTCAGCGCTTTGAAATCGTCCGGGTGCATGTTCCAGAGCTGCCCTTTTGAATAGTCTTTCAGAGACGGGACTTTCTTCTGATCGGCGGAAGCTTTTTTGTCGTCTCTCTCTTCCTTTGGCTTCTCTGGTTCCTTTTCATACCACCAGTAGCCGCGCTTGCTGTCTCTGTAGTAATCGTTTTGTGTCTTGTCATCCGCAGATCCTGCGGTTGCCAAAATTAGAGAATATGTGGCTATAAGAGCCATTACCGAAATCAGAGCTATGAAAAATCGCATGCTGCCTTCCTGCTTCCTCAAAAGACCGGGTACGCCCTGGCCGTAATCGCCTCTACCCCTACGAATCCGAAATACCGGCTGTCATAGCTGTCCTTGTGGTGGCCGGCGACAAACACCTTTCCTTCCGGAACAGGACCGTTGAAGACAAAATGATCAAGCCTCTCGCCGTTCAGGGCATAATCCTTCGCCTTACCCAGATACTCGTTCCCATTACAGTAGTAGTCTTTCCCCTGCACAACGAGAGTATCGCCCGGTGCGCAGCCGACTTCCTTTGTTATGTTCACGGGTTTCCCGTTTTCAACCCTTTTGTCCTTAAGAATAAACATCACGTAGTCGCCCCTTTTGAGGCCCTTCGTATCCGGCAACCTGTCAAGGCAAAAGACCCTGTACCTGAGGGAGGGCGAACGGGTGAAAGCGAATTTAGAGGGGATAAAGGACCCCGCCAATGCCACTGAAAGAATGAGAATCAGTATCGCCGCATTACGCCTTTTCAAGGTCATCCTCCTCCACTGCGACTTCAGGCGACCTTGCTTCCCCCGCCTGCCCCTGCCGGTAGCCGGCCAGGATAGTTTCCAGCAAGAAAACCCTTTCCCTCAAAAAGTGGATGTATGCGATTGCTATGAAAAAGATAATTACTAAAAAACTCACGGCTGCGGCAAGGGACGATTTCCACGTGAGAAGATTGAGGACGAGGATCGAACACATGCCTATCAAAAGCCATATAAAAAGGGATTTGTACATTGCCTGTTCTCCTTAAGGCTTCACGACTTCGGCGTTTTTGACTACCGCATCGCCCATGATGACGACCTGGCTCTTGGGAATGCTCTTCACCTTTGCCTCAAGCCGGTCGAGATTGGCCCGGAACTGCTCATCGCTGATCTTCCCGGAAAGATAGAGGTCCCGCTGTTCGGCGATAAAACCTTTGACATCGAGAGAGACAACCTTCTGGATGAAAAACCGGTCGTAGACGAATATCGATAAAACTGATATGGTCACGCTCACCAGAACAGTCAAAAACCATCTATATACGGCAGGGTCTTTGATTATCCCCCTTTTCTTAGGGCTATCAGACTTCAGGGGTGTTTCCATATCGTTCCTGTTCAGAATGGCTTCTCCTGTCTGCTCCAAAGACTTGTCCTGTGTTTCCAACGTATCCTCCTTACCGAGCATAGGTTATATAGAGATATTACTTTTCAGGGGTGATTTTTCTTGAGCGTGTCTGTGAGGCTACTGACAGAGGGGTTTTTCATCTCTTTTTGAAAAGAGATCAAGTAGAGCATGGCGCTGCAATGTCATTGATAGTGAATACTATTTTAAAGAGGTTGCTATTTATAACATAATGTGTTAACGTGTGTTATAACATTCATAAGGAGGTAAACCGATGGGAACCACCACGTTAACCATAAGAATTGACGAACAGACAAAGAACAGGCTGGATAGGCTCGCCAAGTCCACATCCCGCTCTAAATCTTATCTCGTTGCTCATGCAATTGAGGATTTTCTTTCAATTAACGAATGGCAAGTACAGGAAACCTTAAAAGCTATAAAGGAGGCAGACCGCCCCGGTGCGCAGTTTATCGATCATGAGAAAGTTGCAGAATGGCTCGATACCTGGGGCACTGACAACGAGCAGGGGCCGCCTAAATGAGGGCGAGGTGGTCTGGGAATGCAATTTCTGATCTGATTGAAATAAGAAATTACATTAGAAAAGACAGTCCCCTTGCAGCCTCTGATGTCGCACGTCGGATCAAGGCGGCAGTCGAAATGCTGAAAGAGCATCCGGCAATGGGCAGGCCCGGGCGCGTGGAGGGGACACGAGAGCTCGTTATTCCAGGACTGCCTTACATTATTCCTTACCGTGTAAAAGAAAGTACGATAGAAATCCTGAGAGTTTTCCACGGAGCAAGGAAGTGGACAGGTACAATCTGAATGCTGATATGAGATGAGAGGCAATCCTTACGATAACAGGCTATAGATGCAAAATATTTAAAAATCACCCACGTGAGATAGAAAAATTAGAAGGTAAAATTAATCATTGGCTTGCTGAAAATCCATCGATTACAATCAGCGATGTTTCCATTGCACCTCCAATAGCTATTCCTCTGAAACAATCATGGTAATATTTTTCAAAGAGCAAACTTCGAGCGCTAAAAACGCTCTTACTCAGGAAAAATAATAGTAGACACTATAACTTTCCAGTCCCCGCCATCAATTCTGACTTGCACCGACTCATACGCATAAGGCTGTACTTTTGGAAAAAAAGTCATTTGCCTTACTTGCCGCCTCCTCTATGTCTGCTCCTGAGAAAACCTCTATTTTAAGAACCGGTTTGTTCATGCCAAGCCTCCCTCCTTTAATCAAATCCCTTTTTAAAAGCATTAATCAGGTTGCCGATTGATGCGCTCTCTATCTCTTTTTGGAAGGTTTCAAGGATATACTCAAAAAAGGCATCGCCATAAAGTGTAAAGAAATCCGATACCCTGGCGTTCTCAGCACTCCCCTCGCTTCTTTCGCTATCCTCTACCTCGATGTGTGGCACATAAACGAACGCCGGCACCCGGGTAATGCCGTATTTTCTGAAAAGGAGAGGGTCAATCTCGAAATTAACGTTATACACTTCGCATTTTTGCTTTCCGAGGTCACAATGCTTATCGGTAACCAGGGCTTTTGCAATAAAGTCTATCGTGGGCCTGATAAACTTCATCCCCCCGATAAAGCCCCGCATAACGAATACTATGCTGTCGTCTTTGAGGCCGCTTACATCCCCCACATAGGCCCTCAGTGTCTCAAGGGGCATCGAGGAAGAGACAAAAATATAGATCCTCTCCGAAGATGAGAGCTTGCCCGGTACCTTTTCTTCCTGCTTCCTGCCTGGGTAGTATCCCTCGAGCTTTGTGCCGAAGACCTCACCCTTTATCCGTTCGGTTTCAGCTTTGATCTTCTTTTGGTACTCATCGGAGTGGTAGTATTTCGTGGACTCCCCGGCAAGCTTTTTCATCTTGTCCATGTGGACATTATCTGTCTTGATGCTTTCCAGATATCCCTCTGAGGACCTTTTGAGCTCGGGTATGCTTTCAATGCTGAAGTCCTTCACTTCCTGTTCATTCCAGTATGTACCGTCCAAATAGACGGAGACGTTTTTTATTGAGTTGTCCACTTCGATAACCTCTTTGCCGATAACCTGGATGCAGCTTTCACTATGGGATTTGAGGTAAACACTTTTGCCCTCGATCTTCTCTACCTTTGTGCAGGGATTCGGAGTATCGATAACTGCCTTCCTGGTCCCCGCATAGGCAGATAGTGAAAGCGACAGAAATATGCAGCATGTAATCGAAAAGATCACGAAGGTTTTTCTCATAAAGAATACCCCGCGCAGCACACCCTTTTTCTGAACATGATCCACATGAAATCATCCGCAGGGTTGCCCCCGGCGCCAAAAGGCGGATTTTTCGAAGAGCCCCAAAGAAGAGTGCTCCTTCCGATGGGAACAATCCTTCCTCTTACTGGTCGAGCAAGTTGGAGGCGGTAGTTCTCCTTGATCCAGATAGGGGTCGGCACTTTGCCGCACACATTGACCCCGGTATCCCAAAGCAGCATCTCACGGCCAAGTTTAAAGATCATCCGTGAAGCTAAAGCGGCGTTTGCCTGAACCTCATTGTTACCTCCGGCAGTGCCGGTAAGCGGATAGGCATTGCCCCAACTGCCCATGCACCAAAAAAGAGGCGATAAAGGATAGTTATAATTTGCTTTAACGCTATCAGCAATACAGGCCAGATTTGCTATCGGATTGGCAAACAGCAGTGCTTCGGGATTCAGGATAAAGCCTAATAGATCGTCCTGCCATGTGGGGTCAACCTCGGTAATGTAGGCAATGTCAAATTGTTCTGCATCGAGACAGGGGAAATCCAAAAACAGGTCGAGCATGTTCCATACGGCAAAGATAAGCCAATGCTCCTGTGCATTGGTAGTCTTGCCGTTATCGGCATTGACCGAGCTATTGCCGTAGAGGAATCCCTCTTTTGAGTTGCCCAGTTGTGTTCCGATAGTGGGGAAATAGTAAGGGTCTTTGACCGTCTCCGATATCCTCGCCGGCTCCCAGAAGCTTACCGACAGGCCTATTGTGTTTTTGCACACACATACGGGAGACTTGATGTTGTCAGGAGGTGTATCTGAAAAGAGGTCGCCGCCTCCTTTGGCTATGGTTACGCCGCCGATCTTGACCGGGAATATCCCTGACCAATCCACGTCGGTTATCGGGTTGATCATTTTGCCGCTCTTGCCTGCCTCGGCAGTACCCACCAGGAGCAGGATAATGATGAAAATCAGGAAGCTATTTGCTCTGAGCTTTTTTGACATAGATCTCTTTCACCTCCATTACCCTCTCTTTTTGCACAATCACCGAAGGTACTGCTTGAAGCCTGAACTTTTCGACAACCCTGCTGTCTGCGTAAAAGACCGGCATCTTGAGCGATCCAGCGAGAGTCTGTGTGTACCCGCCGGTAATGAGCAGTTTGGCTGTGTGCTCTTTCGCATATTTCGATTGCTTAAACCACTCGACCTGATCTTTATCAGAGCCATCGAGCACTATGAGGGTAAGCCTGTATCCCAGGTAATCAAGAGGGTTAAACGTGTAGCCTTTCGGGTAGAGAATGCCGCTTTTGCCATCCGGGATGTCGAAGGGCAAGGTGTAGGTCATGTCCACGGTAAATGCTCTGTCTCTCTCGGCCCTTGGCAAATGGATAAGACCGGAAGGTTTGTATTTTTTGACGAGCTTTTCGGTTTTGTCCTTATTGAAATGCTTCTTCCAGTCAACCTTCCCGGCCCGCTCCTCGATCTCGGAGAGTGCGTCCTTCTCGCTTATGGAATAGGTGGCTCCGACCACGCCCAGGTCTTTGGCGTAGGATGCGCTTATAAGGAATCCGGTAAGCAGAACAACAGCCAGCACTATTTTCACTCAGCCTCTTTCTCCCTGCAGAAACCGATTCTCTTCCGTTTTATTCCCGGAGGAGACATCAACTGCCGGATCGCATCGAAGACGACCTTGAACTGTGCGTCGTATTTCTTCTCAAGCGCGTCGAGCTTTTTGGCAAGTTGGGCATTGGAAGAGAGCATCTGCCGGAGCCGGACAAAGGCCCTCATTATTTCTATGTTGACACTTACCGCCCTTTCGCTGTTCAGTACGCTGGAGAGCATGGCTACGCCCTGTTCCGTAAAAACGTATGCAGATATTTCCGATGTTGCCCCCGCCCGCTCTTTAAGGTCACAATTTGTGACCTTAAAACTTCATCTTCTTCTTTTACAAGCTGGAACATAAAATCTCCAGGGAACCTTGCAATATTGCGCTTAACTGCCTGGTTGAGCACCTTTATAGGCACTCCGTAAAGCTCTGCGAGGTCACTATCGAGCATTACTTTATGACCACGGATCAAATAGATTTTCTGCTCGATAGCTTCCGTGGGGATCAGTGGTTTCATTTGCCCTTGGCCTCCGCATTCTTCTGAAGGTTAGATTTCTTCTGTGCAATGCTCTGCTCTTCCTCGATCCACTTCACGACTTCTTCAGACACTTTATTTGAAGCTTTCAAAACCTGCCAAACCCGGTCACGGAGGTTCATATCATCACTTACAATTACTTTTTCACTAAATGTTTTATATAGATTTACTGTCCAAACCTTTGCATTTATTGTTGTTTTGTCCCCAAAAGCATGTCTAGTAGAATTATCAAAATCAATCTCTAAATAAATATAATATTGAGTCCCATTTTCTTTTTCCTTAGCTCCGTTTAATACCTCTACCGATTTCTTCACGCCACCGCCATTTAAAACTTCTATTGCGGCCTTATGTCCCAAGGCTCTTTTCATACATCCTGCAATTACGTATGTATTGGTCCCGACATTGATAATATTTACTTTAAGCTCCGGATTTGCCGGTTGTTTATTACTATTTATATATTCAATACAGCTCTTTTCGGTTGTGCAATCGTAATTGAGATATCTTTCACTAACATCTTTCAAACTGAGCATTGGTAAAAATACAATTTTCCATTCTTTTAGGGCCATACTGTTAATAGGTTCCATTGCGCCGCCAGTTGTGGCTGTAAAAAGCATGAAGACAAAAAAGACTATTGATAACTCTCTCTTCATTTTGCTTCCTCCTTCAAATATTCATACATATATAGTCCTCCGAATTATTCGTTTGTCAAATATAAGAGATGAAAAAAACTCTCTATCGAATGTTCTGATAGTATTGTTGCACTTTATCCGTAGCATTCTGCTGTATAGTTTCAACTGCTTTTGTTTGCAGATCGTTAAAATACTCGGACATGTCCATCTTGCCGAAATCGAGCATCTGGAACTCCTCAGGGGTAAATCCTCTGCAGTTGGGTCCTTTACCACTTCCCCATGCTCCGTTGGGCTGAAAGATTTTGAGCTGCGATCTCCCCTTCTCATGGATAATTCTTCCCAGCTTACTATTAAAACAGCAATACCCTTTTGCTTTCTGTACACAGCCAACCAGGGGCCATTTTTTGTCGCAATAGTCTCCTACATAGTGGCAGTATTTTGAATCATTCAATGTTGAAGTCTCTATGTCTTGCTGATCACATTTTACTGTAAAGATCGACATGGCCAAAGAAACAACCGCAAGACCGATGCCAATAGGCCCGGCCCCTAAAATAACCTGCCCAACGAGATTTACTGCGCTTGATAAGGTCGGGTCTTTAATTGCCATGGTCACCGCTGCCAAGGCTACCTGAGGACCTATCTGGGCAGCGTAGTTTTGTATTGATGCAGTTGCAGCAGCATCAGATCCCATCCCAGGTTTAATATTTTCAAATGACTTAGCTGAATTCCCTGTAAATGTCTGGGTTCCAATCTCCATATCAGTAACTGGTGAATTTTGTATAATGTCTGCTTTAGTAATTACCTTAGTAGAAGGATCTCGTGTTAAATTAACAAAATAATTTGGACTACCCCCAACCCGAGCCGCCACCGATCCAACATTTACGATATCATATGCTGTTTTAACCCCTGCAATCGTATTTTTAATACCGTTAAATGTGCTTGCGGCATTCCCAATGCCGTCCTTCATCGCTCCTTGCGATTTTGCACAACAATTGCCGAATCCCGTACTGTACCCCGATGGCCTGCATCTCATACCTCGCCCGGTGAACAGATATATCTGCCCCAGACAATTGCCATCAGCATCCCGGGGACCGTCATCCTGAAGCATGGTATCATCATTTTTTGTAATCACTGCCGGGGTTACATCCAGATCCTGGCACTGATTCGGGGAGCACTGATACGTGCCGCTGTTATTCATGCACGTGTACCGGCCGCCAAGAGGACATGAGTAATTTGTGCTACACG
>JAMCVZ010000008.1 GCA_023476565.1 Nitrospirota bacterium | reverse complement strand
TGGAAATCTCAGGGTGACGGTCGTTCCTTTGTCGGGCCGGCTCTGCACCGTCACCGTGCCCCCATGCAACTCCATTATAGACTTGACTATCGCAAGGCCCAATCCTGTTCCTTTGGTGTATTGTGAGCGTGAACGGTCTGGCCTGTAAAAGCGATCAAATATCCTCGGAAGATGTTCCGGCTCAATGCCTGAACCTGTGTCATTTACAAGGACTTCAACGGACCGGTCATTCATCTCCCTGACATGAATAGTAATCTTTCCACCGCGAGGGGTGTATTGAAGCGCATTGGAGAGGAGGTTGCTGACAGTCCGCCGGAACAGGATAGGGTCTGCATATAATAATGCCTCTCCATGGCGCGTGAGCACGACCCCGTGCTCCTCGGCTACAACATTATGAAATTCCAGAGTCGCTTCAATTTCTCTGCCGGGGTCAAACAATGACCGTTCAATCTTAGCCTCTGCGCTTTCAGCACGGGCCAGAAAAAGGAGGCTGTCTATCATGCTGGACAGCCTGTCATATTCCTCAAGGCTCGATTCAAGAACCTGCCTGTATTCCCCTGGCGTTCTGTTTCTGGAGAGGGCGACTTCAGCCTCACCCATGAGGTTATTGATCGGTGTGCGTAATTCGTGGGCCAGGTCTGCTGAGAATTGGGACAGCCGGGCAAAGGAGTCCTCAAGGCGTCCGAGCATATCGTCAAAGGCAGCGGCGAGTGAGTATAGCTCCTTTGGCCATTGCATTGTACCGATCCGTTCATGGAGGCGGGTTGAAGTTATCCGCTGAACACTCTTTGTGATTTCCTGGAGGGGTTGCATTCCTTTTCCGGCAACGAAGATGCCTGCTCCGGCAGAGCACACTATTCCCAAAAAGAGCACAAACGATAGCTTTCGACGATAGTCGGCGATGATAGTATCCTCATGTGAGACATCCAGGACTACCTGGAGGAGACGCTTTTTCCCGCTGGAGTGTCCCGCCTCTGCCCATGCCGCTGTCAAGAGATATGTCCTGCTGTCACGCGATCTCTGTTTTATCCCCTTTTGGGGGATTCTCCCCACGCCGGAAGGGGGCGGGAACAATGATACGGAAATAGTGTCCATCCCGGGCGTTTCAATCAGGGTGCGGCCTGCTTCATCCAGAATTCTGGCGTAATACCCGGAAAACTGGAGAGCGGCCCCTTCCCATTTTACTTCTTCCTCCAGGGCTTCCGGATTGTCGGGACGTTCCCGCAAAATGACGCGCAGGACATGGATCTTGTTGGCGAGGAACTGGTTGTCTTCCTTTTCCAGATTATTTGTGAGCACCCAGTATAAAAAAACAGTAGCGATGACGAGCATTCCGAAGGCTGACAGGGTATATAAAAGGGTTAATCTCCGTGTAATCGACCAGCGGGGTGAGTTTGATTTATCGATAGGCCCTGTTGTGTTTTCAGCGCTCTTCGAGGACATATCCTACCCCGCGAACCGTATGGATTAATTTCCTTTCAAAAGGGTCATCCGCTTTCCTTCTAAGCCGGCGGATGGCAACATCCACTACATTGGTATCGCTGTCAAAGTTCATATCCCAGACCTGTTCGGCAATCAGGGTCCGTGACAGGACTTCGCCTGCGCGTTGCGTCATGAGTGATAGAAGGGCAAACTCCTTGGGTGTCAGGTCAAGGAGTTGACCGCCTCTTATTGCCTTGTGCTTTAGAAGGTTGATCTCCAGGTCTGCAATGCCGAGCATTTCGGGTTGCCGGTTCGGGCCCCGGCGGAGGATGGCACGCATCCGGGCGAGCAATTCCGAGAACGAGAAGGGCTTCACCAGGTAGTCGTCCGCGCCCAGTTCAAGTCCTTTGACCCGGTCGTGGACTGCGTCACGCGCAGTCAGGAAGATAACAGGCGTTTGTATTTTGTTTTGTCGAATCCTCGTGATAACCGACCATCCGTCCTGTCCGGGCAGCATTACATCGAGGATAACAAGGTCGTATTCGCGTGTTGTGGCGAGGAAGAGACCTTCGCCTCCTTCATGAGCGATATCCGCAATGAACCCGCTTTCTGTCAGCCCTTTTTGGAGGTATGCCGCTGTCTTTTGTTCATCTTCTATGATTAAAATACGCATAACTTAGTGTAGTGTTTCATAAATACATGGAATAAGTTCGTCATTCGGCAGCGAAGCGAAGAAGCTTGCCGTGAGATTGCTTCGAGTATCGTGCGCTGGGGACTGTCCCTATTTACGGACGAAGTCGTAGAATAGGGACTGTCCCCTCACTCCACGGACGAAGTCGTAGAATAGGGACTGTCCCCTCACTCCACGGACGAAGTCGTAGAATAGGGACTGTCCCCTCACTCCACTTTCAGATAGACGGACACGGTAGTCCCCTCTCCAGCCTTGCTTTTTATCTCTACCCTGCCTCCATGCAGCCTTGCTATTTCATTGCAGATGCTCAGGCCCAGCCCCGCCCCTCCGCTCTCTTTCGCGCGGGATTTGTCCACCCGGTAAAAACGGTCAAAGACTTTGCCGAGATCGCTTTCAGGTATGCCGATCCCTGTATCTCTTATTTCGGTCACAACAAAATCCGCCTCTTTTTTGACAGAAATATCTATTCTCCCCTGAGGGACGTTATATTTTATTGCATTGTCCAAAAGATTGACAAACAATTCCAGCAAGGCTGCACGGTCTCCGGTGGTTCTCCGTTGTTCATCTGCTGATATATTTATGCTGATGCCCTTCTGTTCAGCAAGAGGGGTCAACAGTTTTACCGACTTGCGGATAATTTCGCCGGGATTTATCGTTTCAAACTTAAGTTCAACCTTATCTGCGCTCAATCGGGCTATGGTGAGGAGTTTCTGAACTATAGCCGTCATCATTTTTGCGGCTTCCCTGATTGCTGTAAGAGTATTCCTGTATTCCGTGCCGGTTCTGTCCTTCCTCAGTATTATCTCGCTCTGGCTCAGGATGACCGACAACGGGGTCCTGAGTTCATGTGAGGCGTCCGCTGTAAATTGTTTCTGGCGGTTGAATGACCTCTCCAGACGTTCAAAGGTGCGGTCAAAGGAAGATGCCATGACCCTTAATTCCTCCGGAATGTCCTCTGCATCAATTCTTTCAGAGAGATTGGATGCGGAAATCCTGCCGATGGTTTCCGAAATATCCTTTATGGGAGCGAGCGCCCTTTTTGCGATCAAAAAGCCTCCCGATGCGGAAATTATCATTATGGAAAGAATAGAAAGGGAAAGGACTATCATGTAACGTTTCAAGAGATTCGCCTGGTACTGTATATCCTCTGCGCACTGGATAATAAGGCCGTGATCCTTACTGCCTGCCGGAGTTCCCGTTTTCCTGTTATTCTGCTCATAGCCGATGGGGACGTGAAAATTCACCAGCCTTGCAGGCATTCCCTTCAGGCGTACGGTCTCGAAACGTGTCCGGTTTTCTCCCGCCCGGAAAGGGAGCTCAGCTCCTCCCAGGGAGGCTGATTTCTCTATGACGGAACCGTTAAAGCGGCGTATTTGAAAAAAGCTCTTTGCTTTCGGTGAATTGTACTCCCACATAACCTCGTCGGAAAACCTGAATTCCGTTTCATCCCCGGCGTCCATACTGACCAGTGTGGCCAGCGCCTTTGCCTTCGACAGAAGGCTCGAATCAATGGAGTCGTAGACGATTTTGCTGAGACTGAAATAAAGAAATACTCCCAGCGCGGACAGCGTGACGAACAGTACCGCCATGTAAAAGGTGATGATCCTTGCCTTTATGGAAGTGAGCATTTTATCCTTTCAGCATATATCCGGCGCCGCGCACCGTATGGATAAGTTTTTCGCCGAACCCTCTATCTATCTTGTTCCTGATGCGGTTGATGAATACATCGATGACATTGCTGTCGAGGTCAAAGTCCTGGTCATAAAGATGCTCTGTCAGGGATGTCCTGCTCAGCACCTTGTTCCTGTTCATTGCCATATACTCAAGGAGTGCATATTCCTTTGCCGAAAGCTCAATGTTTTCCCCCCCTCTTTTTACTTCATGGGCGGCCATATCTATAACAAGGTCCCCTATCCCGACAAGAGAACTACTCACCGCGGAGTTTCTGCGTAACAATGCCCTTATCCGCGCCAGGAGCTCTTCAAAGGAGAAGGGTTTGGTCAGGTAGTCGTCAGCGCCGCTGTCTAATCCCGACACCTTGTCCGTTATCGTATCCTTTGCGGTAAGCAAAAGCACAGGAGTTCGGACCCCGGCTTTGCGGAGCCTTTTCAGGATGGTCATCCCGTCGACAACGGGCAGCATGATATCAAGGACTATGAGGTCGGAGGGTTCGTTTTCCGCCATAAAAAGCCCTTCCTCGCCGTTGTATGCGACATCCACTGCATACCCTTCTTCCTCAATGCCTTTTCTGATGATGTCCGCTAAAGATTTCTCGTCTTCAACAATCAATATGCGCATAGTTTATTTTACCCTTTTTCTCCTGCTCTATCTATTACCAGTAAAGTTCTTGCCGTTACTCTAAGCAAAATAAAGCATATTATTGCAAGGCTTATAATAATGGCCCAGATATGCGCTGGTGGAAATGCAAGTGCAAAGAAAGAGCGAAGGAAAGGGGTGATAATTATAACGCCAGGGGTTACTATCAGCGCGGCCATAAAAAGTCGCTGCCGGATAGTTACAGGTTGTGCTAACAGCATAAGGATGGATAAACCACAGCCTACCAGAGTTAGGGTGGCCGTTGTTCGAGCCAGGCTGATATTCATTGGTTCAATCTGGCGGGTCAGGGCGTAAGCAATGAGCGTAGAGGCAGCGGCAAATCCTCCGGCGGGAATGGCAAAACGTAGTATGCGGGATACAAAACCGTGTTGAGCCCGTGCGGTATTGCGTGAGAGTGACAGCAATAATGCGGGTATGCCAATTGTCAGAGAGCCGACGAGTGTCAGATGACGGGGCAAAAAAGGAAATGGAACCTGGGCGACTCCCACTGCCAGGGCCAGCGCAAACACATATGCGGTTTTGGTAACGAATAAATTCGCGGTGCGTTCAATATTGGCGATGACGCGGCGGCCTTCTGCGATAACCATTGGAAGTATCGAGAAGTTATTGGAAAGGAGAACAAGCTGGGCGATGGCCCGACTGGCGTCGGTTCCAGAACCCATTGCGACGCCAAAGTCCGCTTCCTTTATGGCCAGAACATCATTGACGCCATCGCCGATCATGGCAACGACATGTCCTTTTCGCTTTAGCGCTGCAATAATAAGCCGTTTTTGCTCAGGCGTAACTCTTCCAAATACAGTATATTGCTCCAGCATGGCAGCAAGGGCGGCAGGATCTGCGGGTAGAGTTAGTCCATCCTGGAATAATTCAGCGCCTGATATTCCCGCGGCAGATGCAACAGCTGCTGCTGTTTGAGGATTATCGCCGGAGATAACCTTGACCTTCACCCCCTGGCCTTTAAAGTATTGCAGCGTCTGTTTTGTTTCCTTACGAAGACTTTCGCCGAGTACGATAAGAGCGGCCGGCGTTAATGTGGACAGGGAAATAATCCGGTCGCCTGGAATAGGAAGCTGCTCCCCGGCATATGACAATGCAAGAACCCGCTTTCCATTTTTAGTGTGTTTATTAATTTCAGACCATAGAGGGGAGGCGGGATCAAGACGGGCGAGCACAACCTCCGGCGCGCCAAGCGCCCAGGTGCCATAGCTGTCAAATATAACTGCGCTCCATTTTTTGGCCGAGGAAAATGGGATATTCCCCTTGATACCCCAATTATCTCCCTGAGGTGGCGGACACATGGTGGCGATGGCAATAAGGCTTGCGTTGGGATTCGGCTCTATTTTAGCGAAAACTCCCAATACATCTTCCGGTTTGCACGGCGGCGTGCCTGCAGCCATGCCTGTAACATCCCCGGCCGGGATAATTTTCTCCGGAATCATTTTCCCCTCGGTGAGCGTTCCGGTCTTATCAAGGCAAAGCATATCTACCCGTGCAAGCATTTCAACGGCAGCGAGTTCCTGGACAAGCGCATTGCGCCGTGCGAGCCGCACTACAGCCGCGGCCATAGCTACACTCGCAAGGAGAACCAATCCTTCCGGTACCATGCCCACGACCCCCGCAACCGAGCCGGCGACCGCATCACGCCAACCGCCTTGCATATACAAAATTTGAGTAATGAACAATAGGAGAGCAGCCGGGATAAGAAACCACGTGATATAACCGAGGATACGGTTAATGCCTTCGCGCAGCTCTGAGCGGGAGAGATCGAACCGGCGTGCCGCGTTCGCCAGCCTTCGGGCATAGGCCCGCTCTCCCACACGAACGGCCTGGATCCGGCAGTTTCCGGCAACAATAAAACTGCCGGAATATATCTCATCGCCCGCCTCCTTTGCTACAGGCTCGGATTCACCGGTAAGGAGTGTTTCATCTGCCTCCACATTGTTTGAGTGCAGCACAACGCCGTCAACCGGAACTTGATCCCCTGAACGCAGTTCTATAATATCGTCAATAACGATCTGATCTGTTGTCACTTCCCGTATCACGCCGGAGCGTATTACCCGCGCTTTGGGAGCCGCGATGAGCACAAGGCGATCCAGTGTCCATTTGGCGCGTAATTCCTGTATGATTCCGATAGCCGTGTTAAGGAAGATGATAATGCCGAAGAGTGCATCCCGGACAGAACCTGTCAAGAGGATAACGATCAACAAACCTCCCAGCAAGGCATTGAACCTCGTGAAGATATTTGTTTTTAGTATCCGGGCGACGCTCCGGCTTGTCCGCTGTTTCGTGATATTGACCTGACCGCCGGCTATACGTTCCTTTATCTGCGCCTCACTCAAACCGCCCGGTTCCGGTATGAACTGCCGTGAAACAGGAAGCGGTAAAATCGACGCCGGGACATCGACCTCGGAGGGAGCGTAACTCACCCGCGCTGTGCCTTTGGTCTGTTCAATAACGGAAGCCGCGGTGTATACAATGGAAAGCCACACGGCAGCGAGCGCCCACCCTCCAAGCACATCCGTCGGCCAATGCACTCCGAGATACACGCGGGAGACCCCGATAAGAAAAGCCAATGTAATTGCTGTCATCCAGACAATAACTTTGCTTTGCCAGCGACGAAGGATCATGGAAAGAGAATAGGCGATGGCGCCATAAACGGACGATAACGCCACATGGCCGGAAGGGAAGGAGTATCCGGCGGCCGGGACGGCCATCCACTCCGCCAGAGGCCGCGGCCGTGCAACGGTAATCTTAATGATTATATCGAGAATGCCGGTGCCGGCCACTGTGGCTGCAAGCAGCAAGAGTGGCCGCCAGCTCCCTGTTCTATAGCGCAAAAAGAGGCCTGCCGCCGCTGCAAGAGATATGACAAACCATTCGTTGCCGAAAAATGTCAGATAGCGCATCACGGCGGTCAGCCAGCCGAGGCGATGGAACGCGATATGCACTACGATGGGCGCGTCAAAATATACCGTCTCATTTTGGGCGACCACATCCTCCAGTACACTGCCAAATGCCCAGATGCTCAGACCTATCGCAGCCAATCCTATAGTGAATGATAGTCCGTAGGCGGCCCCCTGATTGAACCTGCGGACAAGAAATTCGATCCACCCCCGATAGCGAGCCTCCAATCGCATTATCTCCGGACGGCCCCTCAGTCTCTTAATAAAAGAGCTGAACTGTTCCGGATGTGAAGCGATCCATCCGGCGCTTAAACCTGCGATTACAATCGCTATGGCGAGCAAAACCAACAAAAGATTAGAGACAAAAGCACTGTATGGCGTATCACGAATTGCGGATAGCAGTGAATCGATTTGAGTATTCAAATCCCTTCGTCCCGATAATCTTTCCCGTCTATATCTTGAATTGTTTTCAACTGTTCTTCTATCTCTTTCCTGAGGTCGATCATCATGACAGTCCCTGATTCCACATACTTTGTTGTCTCTATTCCCTTGAGGGTCTCAAGCCCTTTTATGACCGCAATCGTTTTATCGACTTCTTCCCGGATTATTGAAAAGTATTCCTTGATATTTTCATTACCCGCGCCCCGGACCCCTCTCAGGGCAAATCCTCTGATGATTGAACTGGAGTTTATTATGTAGTGTGAAAGCGTGACAGTGAGTTCCTTGAGTGTTTCAAGAGCCGCCTCGTTCTTTTCACGTTTGATTCTTTCCATAATATGGCTCCGTTTCCGGTCATACAATTTGCCGTAGATCAATCCTGTAAAACCACCGAAAAACAGGAATAAGGCGGCGGTTGCCAACTGAAAAAATTTGAATACCCTCGGATCAACATAAATTTCCCCGGCTTCCAGATAATCGAAAAGGAAGTAAATCAATGCCGTATATGGGTACAGGAGAAGAAAACCGAAGATTGCTCCAATTATTGCGCCTCCCGGACCCGGATTTTTCCGGAAGGCATTCTTTATGGTAATTTGGATGGACATGGAACATACCTCCTATTTCCTCAGCAGATAATATAGCGCCGG
Source organism: Nitrospirota bacterium (assembly GCA_023476565.1). Taxonomy (GTDB): domain Bacteria; phylum Nitrospirota; class Thermodesulfovibrionia; order Thermodesulfovibrionales; family Dissulfurispiraceae; genus JAMCVZ01. The sequence continues at coordinate 15,212 of JAMCVZ010000008.1, read as the reverse complement.
CAGTACGATAAGCGCAAGCGGGATCTGGATCAGCAACCCGGAAATAATGGCGATTGCAAGGGGTTGTTGCATGGCAGATCCCTGGCCTATGGCCAATGCCAGCGGCAGCAGCGTGAGAATGGTCACAAAAGTGGTCATGACGATGGGCCTCATGCGGTTTTTCCCGGCCTCGATCAATGCCGGCAGCGTATCCATGGTTTCCACGAGGCCGCTGTATTCCGAGAAATAAAAGACCGCGACTTCGGTGACGATGCCGATGATCATGGTTATCCCCATCATGGCGGAGATATTGAGTTCGGCGCCGGTCAGCCAGAGTCCGATAAATACCGCTGACAATGACAGAAGCGGTATTGCCATGATCGCCAGGACAATCCGAAACCTTTCGTACAAAAACAACAGCAGCAGAAAAACCAGGGCCACGGCGGCTACGAACACGGCGATGAGACCTCTGAATGCGATCTGCTGTTGCTCGTACATTCCACCCAGTTCAAAGTACACACCCTGCGGTATTAAACCGGGTCGTGCCAGCACCCCGCGCACCTCCTGCATGACCGAACCCATGTCACGCCCGGTGATGCGTCCTGTCACCGCTATCATCGGTTTGAGATTTTCGCTGGTTATCTCGGGCTGGCCGGTGGCGGCTGTTATGATTGCCACCCTGCGCAAGGGGAACAGATGCCCGTCCGGGGCGCGCAACAGCAGGCTTCCTATTTCCGCCCCGGTTGCACGCAAACCATGAGGGATCCAGACACGGACACCGACCATCTTGATGCCCTCCTGCACCTGCGTGGTCACCGCCCCGGTCAGATAGTCATTCAGCATGCGCGTAACCACGTCAGGGTCAACGCCTTCCAATGCAGCCTTAGTGCGGTCAACCCTGATCTGCAGCGCATCCCCTGCCAATACGATACCGTCCTTGACATCCACAACACCGGGGATTTTGCCGATGGCGGCAGCCACACGCGGGGCCAGTGATTGCAATTGTGATAGATTATCCGAGTACAGCTTGATTTCGATAGGTTGTGGAACGGCTGTTAAGTCGCCGATCAGGTCTTCCATGAGCTGTGCCAATTCGATCTTCACACCAGGCACATTACGCTCTATCTTGGTGCGAATTTCATCCATAACCCTGTTAATCGGTTGCCTGGGCAGCGGTTTAAGGCGAATGAAAAAATCGCTTGAATTGGCTTCTGTCAGCCCTCCGCCGAGTTGTGCGCCGGTGCGGCGTGAATAGGTCTGCACCTCCGGGGTGGCCCTGATAATCGTCTCTACCTGGCGCATCAGGCGGTCTGTTTCGGAAAGAGCGGTGCCTGCCGGAGTGAGGCAGTCCAGGATAAAGCCGCCTTCATCCATCACCGGCATAAAACCGGAGCCGACCTGCCTGTAACCGACATACCCCAGCGCCAGCAGGGGAATAATCCCCGCCAGGATCAAGACAGGCCGCTTCAACACACGCTGCATCACCCATGCATAGAGGCGATGGATGCGTTCTGTAAGAGCCCCTTCCTCTTTTTTCCGGGCCTTTTTTCCGCCCAGCATATGGTCCGCAAGAATGGGTACGGCGAGCAATGTTATCAGAAAAGAAATGATCAGCGCAACCGCCATGGTGAGCGAGAGGGCCTTGAAGAAGGCGCCCGTAACTCCACTTAAGAACGCCAGCGGCAGAAAGATAATGATAGTGGCGAAAGAGGAACCCGCAAGAGGCTGGGTAAACTCGCGGGCCGCCGCCATCACACGCCCCTCGTAGCCGCCCTCGCCGGCGCGAAGGCGGCGCATGATGTGCTCGACCATCACAATGACGTCGTCGATGATCAGTCCTACAGCCGCTGCCATGCCCCCCAGCGTCATGATGTTGAAACTCATCTCCAGCGCGTAGAGCAGCACTACGGTGGCCGCCAGCACCGTCGGTACCACAATGATAGCGATCAGGGTAATTTTCATATTGCGCAAAAACAGGAACAACACCACTGCTCCGAGGATTACGCCGATGATGATGGCATCGCGTACGCTGGCTGCGGAGGCCAGGATCAACTCACTCTGGTCATACCAGTTGCTGCACCTCACTCCTTCCGGCAGTTGCGGCTGAAAGGCGGCAAGTTTTGCCTTAATGTCACGGGCGATTTGGACGGTGTTGCCGCCTAATTGCTGATACACGTTGACCAATACCGCGTCATGACCGTCCGCGGTTACGCGTGTCCACTGCGGCACGGTGTCGCGCTGCACGGTAGCGACTTCCTCCAGGCGGACTATGCCGTCGGCGCCGCTGCGCAATATGGTCTGAAGGATCTGATCGAGGTTGGAAAAGCGCGTATCGGACATCATCAGGTACAGCTTGTAATGATCCTCCATACGGCCCACTGCGGTGATCACATTGGCTGCCGAGAGCGCCTGCGCCACATCGTTCAATGTCAGGCCGTAGGCTTGCAGACGAGCCGGGTCCACCGTGGCACGGTATTCCTCCAGATTGCCCCCGATCACCTGCACCCGTGAAACCCCGTTAACGCTGGACAGAAGGGGAAGCAGTTTGTATTGTGCTGTGTCGCGCAGTTCAACCAGGGAGTGGTTGTCTGACGTCAGGCTGTAAGCCAGCACAGGAAATACTGTTGGATCCATGCGTCTGACCTTGAACGCGGCGCCTGCGGGCAATCTGGGCAATACCCTGCTGACTGCCGACTCCACCTGCAGCAGGGAAGATACCATATCCGAGCCCCATCCGAAATTAACCGAAATCTCCGCACTGCCGCGGCTGCTGGTGGAGCGCACTGAATTCACACCCGGCATCGCGCGCACTGCTTCTTCAACAGGCCGTGTCACCTGCAGCTCCATCAGCTCCGCAGCACGGTCACCCGCATCCAGTGAGACCACGACCCGGGGAAAATCGACATTCGGGAACAGCGCGACCGGCAGCTTGAAGGAGATAACAGCGCCAGCCAGTGCAAGAATGAGCACAAAAAACAGTATCGAGCGGCGGTGTGCCTGTGCCCAGAAGGAAAGGTTGTTCATTTCACAATTTCCCGCACTGCCATTCCTTCACGGAGCTCGTAATTGCCCATCACCACAACCCTTTCTCCCTTCCGGACCGGACCGGTGATGCCGACAAGCCCGTGACTTTCGGCGCCGGTCTTTACATTGATGCGGTGGGCGCGGCCGTCTCTGACCACGAAAATATATGACCCTTGATCATCTCTGAGCACTGCCTGCCGCGGAACCGCGACCACCCTGATGCGGTTCAATGTAATCAGCCCGCGTACACGTGTCCCCGGTACCAAACAGACCGCCTGTTCCGGTTCAAGTCTTACTGTTGCATCGATCAGCCTGGTTTGCGGGTTGATCATACCATGTATTTTGTTTACTGTACCCGACGCGCTCAGTCTTTCGTTAAACACGGGGGTCAGGTGAACCGGCATCCCCGGTTTAACTCTGAGTATATCTTCCGGCTCGATGCCTAATATCACGCGCGATCTGTCCACCCGCGCCAGTTGCAGGGCCGTTGCTCCCGCCTGAATGCGTTCACCCTGGGTTATATTCAATGCAATGACGATGCCGTCAAAGGGTGCGCTGATCAGTTCGCTTTTGGTATCTGTCCCCATTTTCTGCTGGGCCGCCAATGCCGCTTCCGCGTCGATCAATGCCTTTTGCGCGTTCGCAAGCTGCGACCTGGTCGCCAACTGCTGTGCTGCCAGACTTTGCACGCGGGCTGATTCGCTTCGCGCAAAGTCCACCGAGGACGTGGCCTGCGCGTAGCTCGCGCTGTCCAGGGGACTGGTATCCAGTTGCAGGATGGGCATTCCCTTTTTTACCACTTCGCCCTGGCTGACCAGCAGGCGCGCGATCTGCCCTGCACGCGGGAAATTCACGTTTACTACGCTGACCGGGTCCGCACTCACTATGCCGTAGCAGGATAGAGTTTCTGCAAGTTCATGCAGGCCGAGGGGTTGTGTTTGCACCAGCGCACTGACGGTGTCCGCCGGCGCCGCATAATTGAAAACTCCTGAAATGATTATTATGCCGATGCTGAAAAGAAGACTCTTTTTCATTTCAATTTCCCTTCTCATCGAATTGGATTCCGGCAGGAGCGATGTTCATGTGCAGTTCACTGCCGAGCAATGTTTGCAAGGCGACTCGCTGCTCGAATATGGTTTGCTCGAGGGTGATCGCCTCAAGGCGTTTCTTCAGCAGGGCGGCATGCAGACCGGTATACGCGGTGATCTCCATGTTGCCCGCGTCCAGGGCTTTTTTTGCGCGATCCACGGTAATCTCCAGCTCCGGCAAAATGCTGTTGACCTCTTTATATTGCCTGCTCATCAGGTTCAATTGCGCCACAAGGCTTTTAACCTGGGAGTACGCCTCGTTCAGACGGGCCTGGTATTCGTCGTACAGACGCTTGCGGGTGGCTTTCTCTATTGCGATATTGCCCTGGTTGCGGTCAAAGAGCGGCAGGTTTAGCGTAACGCCGATGCCCGAGGTATATATCCCGCTGGTGTCACGGGCACGGGTCAGCCCGATATTGAGCGCAGGGAATTGTGCCAGAACAGCTTTGCGAAAACGCTGTTCCCGGCTTGCATAACCGGCTTGCAGCGCCAACAGGTCCGGGCGGCGCTGCGGTAACTGCGCCAGATATGTTTCTATCTTTGCTTGATCCGGTTCGGGCAGGTCAATGCCCCCCGCGAGGTTGAGCCTTACTTCAGGCGACAAGCCCAGCAATGCATTGAGGTCATGCCGCGTTTTGCTGATCCGGCGTTCCAGATCATTAATGCGCGTGTTTGCGTCCTGCAATGCCGTCAGCTCCGCGCTTACGACGTCGATCGTCAGATGGCCTTCCTGCAGGGCCTGCATGGCATGCCGGTACCGTGCGGCAAAAAGCTCCCGGTAAGACTGCAATTGTTTCATAAGCTTTTCCTGCTCCATGCTCTTCACAAAAAATAGACGTGCTTGCTGTACGACCTGCCATTCCTGCCACAGGACGGATAGATCGATCTTAAGACTGTTTGCACCGGCGACCTGGAGTGCGGCGTTACGGGTGATAAGCGTGATGATATCGTAGCTCAGGCCCAGGTTGAATGCATTCATGTATCCGGTGCCGCCGTTGGTTGGGCGATCCAGTCCTGCGGTCAACTGGGGGTTGGGTAAAATACCCGCGGCCATGAGCTGAGCTTTTGCTATGCCCCGCTCATCACGGGCAGCCTTTAAGTCTGAATTGTTCACTATGGCCAGCATCGCCACTTCCGTCATATCAAGGCCGTCGCCGGGGTTGAACGGGTGGGCAGCCAGTTCCGGCAGGGGCATTTGTCCGCCATCAACGACCGGATGCGGCACTTCGTGCAATAATGTCGGCCGGGTATTCAGCGGCATGGCCCGATAAGAAGCGCAACCGGACAATGTCGCGAGAAACAGGAGCATAAAAAAATAGTGTGGACGCACGACTTACTTTACCCTGCTTCTCCGCTTGAAGGCAATCACCATAAAAACTATTCCGATGAGGACAGGTTCTCCAAGAGCCACCGGCAGCACGTTATTCGGGTTGAGCCTGAGTATTCTTTTTATCTCAAGATGGGACATCATGCTGCTTATGGGGATATTGTCGTTTTTGTCCACAACCGTTATATACGCCACATAACTACCGGAGTCGATCAGGCGCATCGGCCACTTGCCCTCGTATGTCCCGTGCGGCGGGATGGCATCCACCTTGATCGCCTTGTTGGCGCTCCAGTCTTCGAGGTCCATGGGCGCTTCCTTTCCCTGAGTGACATTCGCCAGGGAGATATAGGCGATGACATTGTCAATGGCTTTACCGGAATTATTGGTTATCGTCCCCGTATAGGTTATTTTGTCCCCCATATTCGCCTGAACAGACGGAGGATCAATGGAGACGGCAACGCGGCTTGCCGCAGAGGCAGGCACATAATTCACCAATATTGCCAGAAATATCGTTGATAAAAGTAATGATGACTTTTTCATGGTATCACCTCACATTTCCAATCCGGACACGCTTCTTTTTAAAAACCACAGCGACAGAAGGGTGTATCCGCAGATAATCGCAACCCTTCCTGCCTGGTAGCTGAAGCCCTGGCTGTCGATGACCACGCTGTCAAAGGTGTTGATGGCGTCGGCAAAGGGATTGATTAGATCAAGTATCCTGCCGAACCACGTCCTCCTGAGAGCTGCCGAAAGGAAGATGGGAGCCCCGGCCAGCAGGAACATAAAGAAGGAGATGATCAGGGAGTTCTTCATGGATTTTATCCTCGCAGAAAGCCCCATGGAAAAGGCGGAAAAGGTAATGGCAAGGAGCGTTCCGAGGATAAGGAGATAGACAATGCCTGTCAATACATTCTGCCCTCCCTTGCCCACAACAAAGAGATAGGGCAGGGAAATTGCAAAGATAATCCCCCAGTTTGAAATTGCTGCGCCAAGCTTTCCCATGGCAATTTCCATCTTGCTTGCCGGGCTCAGGAATAAGGCCTCAAGGGTTCCCCTCTCTATTTCGCCTGCAAAGGCATCCGCACCGAACACAAGACCTATCAGAATCCCGAGGGCGGTTATGAAATTCATGATCATGTAAAGCATCTGCCCCTGGTCGAGGAGGCTCAATTCGCTATTGGTAAGGAACAGGTAGCTCAGTATGCTCAGGATAATTGATGTGAGGATATACCATAAAAATCCCTTCGGGGTCAAGATGCTCTCCTTTATCTCCTTCTGCATTATGTAAGCTGTTTTCATAGTGTTCCCTCCTTTGTGGACATAAAGAAGATATCCTCTATAGTGCCTTTCCCTTTCAACCCGCCGAGCTCTCCTTCCCTGACAATCTTTCCGTAATTGATGATGGCTATCCTGTTGCAGAGCCTTTCCACATCATCAAGCAGATGGGTGGAGAGAAAGATAGTCGTGCCGTGTTTCCGGTTGAGGTCTATCAACAGGTCATGGATATCCCTTCTTCCTTTCGGGTCAAGGCCGTTCGTGGGCTCGTCAAGGAACAGGAGTTTCGGTTTGTTGACAAGAGCCCGTGCAATGCCAAGCCTCTGCTTCATGCCCCGGGAATAACTGCGGATGAGATGGCCTTCCTTTCCACTGAGACCTACATTCTCTAACAGCGGATAAATATCCTTTTTCGATTTCTTCTCTTCATACAGATTGGAGAAAAATTCGAGATACTCATGGGCTGTCATCCATTCATAATAGCCGTTGGATTCCGGAAGGGCATTGATAATCTCCTTTACCGCCAGCGGCTCTTTGAAGACATTATGCCCGTCGATCAGGATGTTTCCCGAATCGGCCTTGATAATGGCGTTCAGGATGCGGATAGTGGTTGTTTTCCCGGCCCCGTTCGGGCCGAGGAAGCCGAAGATGTCGCCTTCTTCCACACTGAAATCCAGGCCGTCCAGCGCCGTATGGCCGTCGTACCTTTTCACCAGACCCTCTACACTAATAATCATGGCTATCTACCTCCTTTTGCTATCATTATTATAACAACTCCATTTCCCGCGTCAACCTTAACATCAACTATCTGGTGATCAGCCTTTACGATCTCGACTCTGTAAACAAGGTAACCGTTTTCATTTGCCAGCTCTACCCTTAACACCTTGCCCTGGACTTCTTTTAGCGCTGCATTGTAACGTAAGACAAACAAAACACTATTCGGACCGCCTTGCTATTTTCTCTTGGGGCAAGAAGTCAGCGCACAGCTTGCTACAGTAAGGGTGGTTTTCACAACCCTCCCGCGCGCATTGCTCGGCCACATCCGCTTTAACGATTTCGGGAGGAGTCTCATCTTTTCTCGTAAGCGTGAGATAGATAACTATACCTAAAATCGCGATAAGAAAGATCGCGCTTGTTGTCGTTTTCCCAAGGTCAAGGCCGCCGTCAGTGTGAGCTTGTGAAAGGTAGTCGCCGATAGAAGCGCCAAGTGGTCGAGTCAAGATGTAAGCCAGCCAAAAGCCAAGAACCGCGTTTGTAGACTGGTGCCTATGCTCCGCAGCCAAGATTCCCCTAACAACATAATGCGCGATTGTCACAAGTGCAATGAGACCAGCAAAGATAAACAGCGAGGTTAAATACCCAAGACCAAAATTTTCCGCAACAAGGTCGCCTGCAGCAGTACCCAAAGCGAACGTGAACAGGATAACCAACCAGTAGAAAGCCTCGCGACGAGTTGTAACAATGGAATGAATGGACAGTGACTTCTCAATCGCGTACCATATCGCGAATGTTAATGCGAGTACAATTGAGAATACGAGGGTGGTCGTTTTTAAGGAAACTCCGAGATTGTCTGTCAGGTTGTCGGTAACTAAAGTGCCGACAATACTAATAAGCACGACTGCGAGCCAGTAGATTGAGGGGGTGTACTTTCTCGCCTTGAACTGAAAGAACAAAACGACGACAAGTAGTGCGCCCATAATCAGCGACGTTCCAGTCAATCCCAAGTTTAAGTTTGTGTTTAAAAAATCCGCTGCCGTTTCGCCGACAGTAGTGCATAATATTTTAATGATCCAGAAGTAAAGCGTGACTTCCGGAACTTTGTTCAACATTTGCCCGAGTTGTTTGTTATCTATATTTTTATTCATATTTTTAAGTGATTTTTTCATTTGCCCTCCAATATTCAATCATCCAAATTTGCAGTATGTGTGTAATTCAGCTTGCGATTCCATTATATGGAGATAAGAATCACTTAGCCGTGAAATAATGTCTTATTTCAAATAACAGCGCACTCTGACCTGGAGACCTCTCTTTGATACTGATGTATCGGCTTCCGGAGATGCGCATTTCCGTATCAGGTAACTTTTTCAGCGGCCTGTACGCCAAGCCGCCTTCAAATCTGCCGTTTAGGTTTATGACCGTTAAATTCATGAAGGCATATAGCTTTTTGGGGACGGTTAGAATGTCATAATTTAATTTTGAACCCACAAAGACCCCAGGTTTATAAGCCTCTCCATTCGGCTCAACAAGCTCTTTTGTGAAATAGTATCCCCCTGCTATATAGCCCCATATCTTACCGCCATTGTAGTAATAGCGTGTTTCCCCCGCTATCCCGTCTTTAAAACCACTCGGCTTGTTCTGGTCTTTTCCCCTGTTTAGATTATTCAGTGAAATGGCCCAAAGTCTGAGCTCGAAATTTTTGTTATTAAGCGGCTTTGCTGCCAGCCCAATCTTAAAATCAAATTCTCTCTTAGTAAAATCAAGACTTCCTTGATTTGAATTGGTAGTCACGCCGGGAGTTGGTTTCTCAAGAAGGAAAGCGCTTTTGTTGAAAATATAAATGTCGTTGCTCCCGATGTTTAAATTAATTCCTATGCGCGATAACGGTTTGTAAACCAAGCCGTTCGGCGCCACAATATGGCTCTTTAACGGATAAATACCGAGATTTACATCTCCCCAAACCTCAGCGCCGGCAGTCTTCACTGAAACACATAAAAATAAAAAATAAATTGCGCCTGTAAAAAGGGGAAGTGATGGAAGTAGCAACCCCGATGGCTTTTTTTTCATTAAATCTCCTTTATGAGTAATTATTATTCCCAATCTTTTATGCAGGGGCGGAAATTCTTCCGCCCCCTGACCGTTATTATTTTTCGCCTCCTTCTTCACGGCCGTTGTCGGAGTCTTCTCCTTCACGACCTTCGTTGTCCTTCTGATCGGTCTCGATCTTGAGGACCTTACCGTTGCCCGCATCGACCTTGACATCCGCTATCTGACGGTCGGCCTTTGCGATCTCGACGCCGTAGACAAGATACCCGTTCTCATTTTCAAGCTCTGCCTTCAACACCTTTCCGGGAACGGCCTTGAGCGCCTCATTGACGGCGGAGTCAAAGGGGACCTTTGCCATCCCTGCAAATCCTGCCTCATCATCGTTTTTAACCAGGATGCTGCCGGTGTGCTTTGCCTGCTGGGCGGAAACCCCTCCGATGGCGATAAGGGCTGTCAGAACAATACCGCCGATGGCGGTCATTATCACTTTTTTCATCTTTGTCACCTCCTTTCATGGAAGATTCGCAAGCTTCTTTTAGACTTCAGCTTGCGGTTCCATTATAAGAAGAGGCAGATTACAGGAAGATGAACGCAAGGGCGGAGTTTGATATTTAAGGCATTGAGGAAAATGTGTTCTCCCTTCAAAGTAAGGGAAGGTACGATGATCCTGGGGGATGACCCTGAGGGCCTGTTGCCAAGTCAAATTGCACTCTGCTAAAATGAAACAGGAGGACTTGAGAAGATAGCGACTATTTACGGAAATACATCCGGCTTAAAAAAGAGTTCCCTCTACTCCCTCGAAAAGATTTATCGCAGGAAAATCCCCGCGGACAAGCTGATCACCCAGGAGCTTGCACGGTATATTACCGGGCTCTCTTTCGAATTGGGCAAACAGATAGGTATTCTTGTGTCGAGGAACGGCTCCATCACGCATGTGATTGTGGGTGACGCAAAAGGCGTCTTCATCCCTGAACTCGACGCTTATCCCCTGGGGAGGAGCGCATTACGGGGACTCAGGTTTATCCACACACACCTCAAGGACGAGCCGCTCAACAACGAGGATATAACGGACCTTGCTCTTTTAAGATTCGACATGATTGCCGCCATAAGCGCGAAAGAGGGGCTGCCGTACAGGATTCATGCGGCGTATCTTATGCCGTACGGTTCCGATAAAAAGTATGAAATAATATCTTCCGACTTTTACCGGTTTGAGCTCGATTTCAAAGGTTTTGTCCGCTCGCTGGAAGACGAAATGGACAGGTCGAGGACCTTCAGCCGGAAAGACAAGCGGGAGAGGGCCATACTGGTCAGCGCATCGACGAAACCGAAGTACGAGCTTGAGGATTCCATGGATGAACTCGAAGAGCTGGCCTTTTCAAGCGATGTCGTAGTCCTGGACACTGTCTTACAGCGCCTGAAGGAACTCAACCCGAAATATCTCCTGGGAGAGGGAAAACTCAAAGAACTCATAATCAACGCGATGGACAAGGGAGCGACCTTGCTCATTTTCGACCAGGACCTCACTCCCTCCCAGATGAGGGCGATTGCCGACACGACAGAACTTAAGGTCATCGATCGCTCTCAACTGATACTCGATATATTTGCACGAAGGGCGCACAGCCGCGACGGTAAGGTGCAGGTGGAGCTTGCGCAGTTGAAGTACGCGCTCCCGAGACTTACCGGTAAGGGAACCGCCATGTCGAGGCTGACGGGGGGCATCGGCGGAAGGGGCCCCGGAGAAATGAAACTCGAGATAGACAGGCGCCGCATCCATGACAGGATATCGCGTCTTGAGAAAGAGCTCGATACCCTCGGTGAGGCGCGGAAGCAGCGGAAGCAAAGGAGGGTTGAAAACAGGATCCCCATCGTATCGATAATCGGCTACACGAATGCAGGCAAATCGACGCTTTTGAATGCATTGACGAAGAGTTCAACAGTCGTCGAGGACAAAATGTTCGCCACCCTCGATACCGCGAGCAGGAGGCTGAGGTTCCCCATGGAGCGTGAGATCATCATTACTGACACAGTGGGCTTTATCAGGGACCTGCCAAAAGACCTGATGGCGGCTTTCAAGTCAACCCTCGAGGAACTGGAAGACGCCGACCTTTTGCTCCATCTTGTGGACATATCAAATCCGAGGTTCGAACAGCAGATAGCATCCGTGGAAAATATCCTCAGAGATCTGAAGCTGGCAGGCAAGCAGAAAATCATCGTTTTTAATAAAACGGACAGGGTGCCGGAAGCGGCGGCCTGGAATATCGTATCACGTTATGATGCAGTCGCTGTTTCAGCAAAAAAGCCTGAGACACTTCCCCCCCTGTTGAAGGCCATAGAGTATAATATCTGGGAATCAAGAACTGAAAGTTATTCCGCTGCCCGGCCTTAAAGATTTTTCTTTCTGGAACTAAAGGGGACGGTTCTATTTAATTGTTTCAATTTTTCTCAAAAATTGGGATGTGTCCCGAACGGACAGATATCAAAATCGCTGATAATCCCACTTTTGAAGAATCCAGATGAATATTCATAATTACTTCACAATTTTATAATACACTCCCGCAAATTTGCTAAATAGAGTTATGAAAAGCTATCCTCTAACCGCTCGTTACAGTAGTAGGATGGTAATTTATGCCTACTCTTGATGAATATTATTAGCAGATAAACGACAGGATCAGGATAAGGATTGTCTGCAAGCTGCAACATTTCAGTAAGGGGGTAAGGAGGTTTGTGATGGGAGAGGTAAAGAGGAGGTTTATGTTTTTGCTGATGGCTCTGTTTGTCTTTCTCTTTGTGTTCCTTTCGGCAATGTTGTTCCAGAAGGGCGCAGAGGGGAATGCTGGCTATGCAGGGGTAACTATTTGTAAGGGCTGCCACGAGGGCCATTATGAAAGCTATGCAAGCTCTATCCATGCGAAGAAAGCGATACCGGGAAATCCGGCAAACAGAGAAGCCTGTGAGTCCTGCCACGGTCCAGGCGCCTCTCATGTTGAAAAGGGCGGGGGAAAGGGAACGGGCATATTCACCTTCAATAGGAAAGCGAATGCAGAAGAGAAGTCGTCGAGGTGCCTGTCATGCCATGAGGAATCCCAGCATCTTGCATTCTGGAACATGAGCAGGCACAAATCAGCAGGGGTTTCCTGTGATAATTGCCATTCAATCCATGCGGGCAAGGATAAAAATCTGAAGGACCCGGAGCCGGTCCTTTGCTACGGATGCCATAGAGCTGTAAATTTCCAGGCAAATAAGCAATCGCACCATCCCATAAATGAGGGCAAGGTGAGGTGTTCTGATTGTCACGATCCACATGGCGCATTTGGTGAAAAAATGGTGAAGGCTGATTCAGTGAATGAACTCTGCTACAAATGTCATGCAGAGAAACGAGGACCCTTCATGTTTCAGCATCCTCCGGTAGATGAGAATTGCCTGATCTGTCACACAGTCCACGGCAGCAACCATACAAGGCTCCTGAACAAGAAGACGCCTCAACTCTGCCAGAGCTGCCACGAATTGAGGGGACATCCGGGAACACCATACACCAAGTTTGATTCTTTTGGAGAGACTCCGAGCAACAAGCTTGTTGGTCGCAGCTGCTTGAACTGCCACTCGAACATTCATGGAAGCAATGGTCCTTCAACTCACGGACTGAACTTCGTAAGATAGGGGGTGAGGAAATGAAATTAAAAATAATAATAACCGCCTTGATTATAAGCTTCATCCTGCTCTCCCATGTCATGGCTGAGGAGAATAAGATAGACGGATATGTGGATGTTACCGGCAAGCTCGTTGATATCAACGGCAGTAAAGCAAAGTTTAATGAATACAGGGATTTGAAGAGTGGTGTTTATGAGGACATCAGACTGGGATATGATACGGAGAGTTATTTCATGAAAATGAACGTATCGGATATCGGATATCGTACCCAAAATTACAGGATCGACGGCGGGATGTGGGGGAAATTTAAGCTTTATTTAGATTATACCGAAATCCCCCATAACATTACTTTCGGAGCTAAAAGTTTTTATTCGGGAATAGGCTCAAACAATCTGACCGGCGCTCCGAATACAGATGTAACCACATGGTCTTCCTTTGATTACAAAATCAACAGGAAGCAGTACGGCGGTGGAATCAGAGCTGATATGCTGAAACCTCTCTTCCTTAATGTCTCGGTCTCAAGGGAAGACAGGAAAGGAATAAAACCGGCAGGGGCTTCGATAACAGATCCCGACGGACCTTCAATAGAGCTTCCGGAGCCTGTTGACTATACAACGAATACTCTAAAAGTAGAGACCGGATATGCGAAGAATCCCCTTTTTACGTCGTTAAGTTTCCTGTATTCCGATTTTGACAACGACAATCATCTCCTCAGCTTCCAGCATCCTACCGCGGGGGGGACAGACAACTTAACCCTTCCGCCTGATAATCAATACTATAAGATTGGCTTCAAAGGCGCTGTTCAGCTCCCACTGCACAGTAAATTCAACGTTAATCTCTCTTCCTCAAGGGCAAAATCGAATTTTAACCTCCTTTCATCCTATATTTTTCAGGGAGCGCCTACGGATATTACTCTCAGCAAATCGGTATTTAACGGCAAATTCGATACTCGGAATTATGCATTTGTCCTGACTTCAAATCCATATCACTTCCTTAACGGCAAGATCTTTTACAAATACTATGATAGGAAAAACAAGTCGGACAGCATAACTACTACGGATCCTAATCTTGATAGCCCGTTTGCAAATTCCCTTTTTGCTTACAGGAAAAACAGCTTCGGGATGGAACTCGGGTTCAGGCTGCCGGCGAATTTCTCTATAATCCATGCATATAATTACGTCAAAACGAGCAGGAGCAGAAAGGACCTGATCAAGACAGAGGACAACATTTATTCTGTAGATGTCAAATGGAGCGGAATCGATTTTCTGACCGCGAAAGCAGGATATGAGAAGTTGAAGAGAAATGCCTTTCACGGGCTGCCGACAATGATCGGTGATGAGAATGATAAAAATGCATCGGACATTTCCGAGTCATTCCTGAGAAGATACGATGCAGGGCCGCAGGAGAGGGATACCTACAGGGCTTCTGTAGATTTATTCCCGATAGAAAGCCTTGCTCTTGATCTTGGATATCAATACAAGAGGGCAGGCTATTTAGATTCCGCTTTCGGGGCAAGGTATGACAGGAGGGATGAATTCACTATCGATGCAGGATATAATATAGGAAAAATTGCGAGATTGAATGCATATTTCGATTACGAGAGAATCAGGCTCTATCAATTCCAGCGTCAGTCGCCCGATAATGCCACAACAGGACTGAGCCCCTTTGATTCAAATACGGCAACAAATTTTAACTGGGATGTAAAGCAGACGGACAAGAGCTATGCTTACGGAGTCGGAGCCGATACCTATGTGATTCCCAAGAGACTGACGTTAAGGCTGCGGTATGACTACGTTGACTCCGACGGACATGCCGATTTCACCTATTATACTGCTGATGCACTTACCGACGGACGTACTAATGATAATATTGACATTGCAAACTGGGATGGCTACAAGAAGAGCGCGGTAACGGCTAAAGCGCTCTACGATTTCTCAAAAACCCTTTCAGTATCGGCAGGCTTTGCATATGAACATTACAAATATAGCAATGCTGCATTGGACGGATACCAGTATGCTTTTGGAACGACAAGCTACCTGACAGGGGCTTACAAAGATCAATCTTACAATGCGAACACTGTATTTGCCGGTGCGACCTATAAGTTCTAA